>JANYBT010000116.1 GCA_025360645.1 Acidobacteriaceae bacterium
TTGGACGACGTCAGTCCAGATGACGGCGGCGAGGCCGCCCTCGAAAGTGTAGATCAGAGTGAGCACGGTGATGATGGCGATGGAAGCGACTTCGCCGGTACCGAGCGCGATGGCGATGACGATGGAAACCGCATAGACGCGCACGCCTTCAGCGGCGGCACGGGTCAGCAGGAAGAGTCCGGCGGTCAGGCTGCGCAGGCGGGAGCCGAAACGGCGGTCGATGAGTTGATAGGCGGTGTAGAGATCGCCGCGAAAATAATGGGGGAGCAGAACGAAGCTGATGAAGATGCGGCCCACAATGTATCCCAAAACCACTTGCAGAAAGGTCAGGTTGGTGTCGTAAGCCAAGCCGGGGATGCTGATGATGGTCAGCGTGCTGGTCTCAGCAGCGACAATGGAAAGCGAGATGGCCCACCAGGGGATGTCGCGTCCGGCGAGAAAATAGTCGCGAGTGGAGTGTTGTCGCTTGCGAAAGCGCAACCCGAACAATGTGATGCCCACGAGATAGAGCGCGATAATGACGAGGTCGAGGCGATTGAGTCCCATGAATAGGCAGACGGATTGTAACCGAAGCGGGCTTAGACGACTTTCCGGGTGACGGATTCGTCGGGGTCGTAAGGCTCGGAGGAGAGCGCGACCAGGCGGATCATTTCGGCGCCGTCGTTGCGAATGGCGTGGGAAGCACCGGGAGAAACCAGGATCATCCAGAGCGCACCGGCGGCAAAGTCGCGATGCTGAGGGGGAGTGGAGTCGCCTTCATCCCAGTGCCAGGACCACGGCGAGTCGGAAGAAACCAGAATGGCTTCGCGACGGCGCAGGTGGTAGTGATTGCCGCGAATTGAGCCAGAAATCATGGAGGATAGATGGATGTCGGCGACGCGGCCGAGGAAAGCCAGGGCATCGGCGGGGAGGGTGAAGCTGTAGCCGCGGGCGTCGCCGGAGTTGGTGAGTTGCGCGACTTCGATCTTGCTGGACATGGGGAGCCTCCGAAGCGTGATTCTAAATGGAGGCCGGGTTCGGGCGCCGGCTGTGGTAAAACTTCTGTCGTGGCGTACTACGTGGGAATTGACGGCGGCGGCAGCAAGACCACGTGCGTGGTGGGCGACGAAGGTTCGACGCTGGCTACCGCAACGACTAGCGGTAGCAACCTGGTACGGCTGGGGGGAGACCGGGCGCGGGCGGCGCTGCACGATGCGGTGCGGCAGGCCTGCACGGCGGCGGGAGTGACCCCACAGCAGGTTTCGCGATGTTGTGCGGGGTTGGCGGGAGCGGCGCGGCCCGAGATCGCCGCTGTGGCTCGGAGCATTCTGGCGGAGGTGCTGCCCGGAGAAATCCAAATTGCGGGCGATATGGAAATCGCGCACTATGCGGCATTTGCCGGGGAGGCGGGCGTGATGGTGATTGCCGGGACCGGATCGATTGCGTATGGAGTGAACCGGGCGGGGCAAAACGCGAGAGCGGGGGGATGGGGCGCTGCGGTATCGGACGAGGGTTCCGGGCATTGGGTAGGAAAAATGGCAGTGGCGCAATTGTTGCGGGCGCACGACCGGGGAGCGAGGACCGCGATGTTGGAGGCAATTTCGTTAGCATGGAACGTGACTAGCGTTAACGTGAGTAGCGTTAACGTGAGTGGCGTTGACGAACTGGTGCGAGCGGCCAACGCGACGCCTGCTCCTGATTTTTCGGTGCTGTTTCCGGTGGTGTTGCGCGCGGCGGAGGCTGGAGACGAGGTCGCCGCGCAGGTGTTGCAGCAGGCTGGCGAGGAGTTGGCGGAGTTGGGAGCGATGGTCGCCCAGCGGTTGTTCGACGGGACGGAGAGTGTTGTGTTTGCTACGGCCGGAGGAGTGTTCCGCGAGTCGCAAAGAGTTCGGTCGGCCTTCGGCGATGGGCTGCGGGCGCGGCATAAACGGGTGGAGATTAAGGCTGCGATGGTTGATCCGGTGCAGGGAGCACTGGCGATGGCGCGGAGAGAACAGAGCGGGAATGAGTGAGACTTAGGGCGAGATGGGGAGCGCGTACTCAAGCTGGAGACCGGGACTAACCAGCCGGGGGCTGCCACGCGAGAAAATCTGGGCACACGTTTAGTGGGCGGAGTGGAAACCGTTGGCACGCGGGAAACCGCGGTGATTGAAGCGGGCGTGATTGGCAACAACAGCCCGATTCAGGCGACGCGAGAGTATTGGTATGCGGACACGCTGGGCGTCAACCTAATCAGCAAGCGGCAAGACCCACGCTTCGGAACGCAGACATTTGAGATGACCGAAATTGTGCTGAGCGAGTCGGACGCGAAACTGTTTACGGCGCCAGCGGGATTCAAAGTGATTGATCTGAGGAATACGGAGGCCATCACGGCTCCGACTGCGCCGTCCCATTAGGCCCTACACTTCATCCTGCGCTTGCAGCTTGGCGATTACGCCGAGATCTTCCAAGGTGGTGGTATCGCCCTTTACTTCACCGCTGGTGGCCAGTTCGCGCAGCAGGCGGCGCATAATTTTTCCGCTGCGGGTTTTGGGCAGCATGTCAGTGAAGCGGATGTCGTCCGGCTTGGCTAGCGAGCCAATCTCTTTGGCCACCCACTGCCGCAGTTCTTCTTTCAATTCGTTGGAAGGTTCGTGGCCTCGTTCCAGAGTGACAAAGGCGGAGATGGCCTGGCCCTTGAGTTCGTCGGGGCGTCCCACCACGGCGGCCTCAGCGACTTTAGGGTGGGCCACCAGAGCTGACTCCACTTCCATGGTGCTCAGACGATGGCCGCTGACATTGATGACATCATCCACGCGGCCCATGATCCAGAAATAGCCGTCCTTGTCGCAACGCGCTCCGTCGCCAGTGAAGTAGGAGCCGGGGATTTGCGACCAGTACTGGCGGACGTAGCGGTCGGGGTCGCCATAGACGGTGCGGAGCATCGCAGGCCACGGCTTGCGAATGACGAGGTAGCCGCCGGAGCCCAAGGGCACCGGCTTGCCTTCGATATCCACAATTTCCGGAAGCACTCCGGGCATAGGGAGAGTAGCGGAGCCGGGTTTGGTGGCAATCGCGCCGGGCAGCGGGCTGATCATGATGGCGCCGGTCTCGGTTTGCCACCAAGTGTCCACGATGGGACAGCGACCGTGACCAATGACTTCGCGATACCACATCCAGGCCTCGGGATTGATAGGCTCGCCCACAGTTCCCAGCAGACGCAGGCTGTCGAGTTTGTGGCGATTGGGATATTGCTCGCCCCACTTGATGAAGGTGCGGATGGCGGTGGGGGCGGTGTAAAAGACGTTGACCTGGTGGCGGTCGATGATGTCCCAGAAGCGGTCCATGTCAGGAAAGTTGGGAGCGCCTTCGTACATCAGACTGGTTGCGCCATTCTGCAGCGGGCCGTAGACGATGTAGCTATGGCCGGTGACCCATCCGATGTCAGCGGTGCACCAGTAGGTGTCTTCCTCCTTCAAATCGAAAACCCATTTGGTGGTGAGGTAGGTACCAACCGAATATCCAGCGGTGGTGTGAACTACGCCTTTGGGTTTGCCGGTTGTGCCGGAGGTGTAGAGGATGTAGAGAGGATGCTCGGAATCGAGCGGTTCGGCAGGACAATCGGCGGAGGCGGAGGCCATTGCTTCATGCCACCAATGGTCGCGTCCGGGCTGCATGTTGATGGCGGTGCCAGTGCGCTGGTACACGACCACGTGCTTGACCGAGGGGCAGGACTGGAGTGCTTCTTCCACGGCGGGGAACAGTTTGACTTCGGTGCCACGGCGGTAGGAGCCGTCCTGGGTGACCACGGCGACGGCTTGGGAGTCGTGGATGCGGTCAATGAGCGCGTTGGAGGAGAAGCCGCCGAAGACCACAGTGTGAGGCGCTCCAATGCGGGCGCAGGCGAGCATGGCGATGGCGAGTTCCGGAGTCATGCCCATGTAGAGGGCGACCCGGTCTCCCTTTTTCACGCCCATCGACTTCAGAACATTGGAGAATTTCTGCACTTCATGGAGCAACTGCTGGTAGGTGAGGGTGCGGACTTCGCCGGGCTCGCCTTCCCAAATGAGCGCGGCTTTGTTCTTGCGCCAGGTGGCGACATGGCGGTCGAGGCAGTTGTAGGAAAGGTTGATCTGGCCGCCGGAGAACCACTTGGCCCAAGGCACGTTCCACTCCAGCACCTTGTCCCACTTCTTGAACCAGTGCAGATGGTCGGCGATGCCGGCCCAGAATTTCTCAGGCTCATCGATGGACTCGCGATAAATCGCCTGATACTGGGCGAAGGTCTTGATGTGGGCGCGGGCGCTGAATTCGGCGGGCGGCTCGAACTTGCGCTGCTCGCGGAGGATGGAATCAATGTTGGGATCAGTCACGTTCTCGGCCATAAGAGTAGGTCACCTGAAAATTTGGAATCAACGCAAATTCTAGTTCCCATGAAAAATGTTTGCCACTGGGCTGGCTTGCGCCCGGCGACGATTGTCGCCCAGCGAGCAACGGAGCAACGTGTCGCTGGCAAATCCAGAGCAAGGAGTTCTCCAAAGTTTCACTGGCATGGGTCAGCACGCAAGACTGAGAGAGCGCCGTGAGCGTCAGTGGCTGGTAGCCTTTTCAGCGCCCAAGCCGGTGTTGGAGCGGACGAGCAGCTCATTGTACTTGTGGAGCGCTGTGGGCTCGTGACTCAATAGCGTCCCTAGAATTGCACCCGCAAACCCCAGAGGGATGCTGAGGATGCCAGGATTCTCCAAGGGAAACAGAGGCTTCATCTGGAACAGGTGGCGAGCAGCGCCGACTACGGTCGGGGGATCAATGCCCATCAGGCTGGGGCCAACCAGGATGAGGCCAATGGAGGCGACCAAGCCGGTACCCAGTCCCAAGACTGCGCCCATGGTATTGAATCTGCGCCAGAAGATGGAGAGCACGATGACAGGCAGGTTGGCGGAGGCAGCGACGGCAAAGGCCAGCGCCACGAGAAAGGCAACATTTGCGGTGGGGCCGAGCAGGATCGCGACGAACATGGCGACCGCCCCGACGCCGAATGCCGAGATGCGCGCAACCAGAATTTCCTCGCCCGGTTTACGCTCCACCCCGTTGTGAATCACGTTGGTCCACAGATCGTGGGCAAACGAGGTGGAGGCGCTGATGGTGAGACCGGCCACGACGGCCAGAATGGTGGCGAAAGCAATGGCAGAAATGAAGGCGAAGAAAACATCGCCGGCAAGATTCTGGGCCAGCAAGGGCGCGCTCATGTTGGTGCCGCCGTGAGTGGAAATGTAGTCGCGACCGACGATGGTGGCAGCGCCAAATCCCAGGAAGGTGGTCATGATATAGAACGATCCGATGAGCGCCATGGCCCAGACCACGCTGATGCGGGCAGTCTTGGCGTCGGGCACAGTGTAGAAGCGCACCAGGATATGGGGCAGGCCGGCGGTGCCGAAGATGAGCGCCAGGCCGAGGGAGATGAGATCCAGCGGGCCATAGGGCGGCTTGTAGCGCAGACCGGGCTGGAGAAAGTCTTTGACTACCGCGACGCCTTTCTCGTGATAAGTGACATGGCCGATGGCATTGAAGAACTCGCTCAAGCTGAAGTGAAAGTGGGCAATGACCAGAATGCTAAGCAACAGGGTCCCGCCCATGAGCAGGATGGCTTTGATAATCTGCACCCAAGTGGTGGCCAACATGCCGCCGAAGACTACGTACACAATCATGAGGACGCCGACGCCGATGACAGCGGTGCGATAGCTGAGGCCGGAGTCCTTCAACAACAGAGTCACCAGGGTGCCAGCGCCGACCATCTGGGCAATCATGTAGAAGGTGCTGACGGTGAGAGTGCTGAGCGAGGCCATCGCGCGCACCGGGCGCGCCTTCAGTCGATAAGCGAGGACATCGGCCATAGTGTAACGGCCGGCGTTGCGTAGAGGCTCGGCGACCACCAGCAGGACGGTGAGGTAGGCCACCAGCCATCCCACGGAGAACATGAATCCGTCGTAGCCCTGGAACGCAATGATGCCGGCGATGCCCAGGAAGGAGGCGGCGGACATGTAATCGCCGGCGACCGCAATGCCGTTTTGCCATCCGGTAACGCGGCGGCCCGCCGCGAAATAAGCGCTGCTGCCAGCCGACCGCTTGGAAGCCCAGTAGGTGATGCCCAGCGTGATCGCGATAAACGTCAGGAACATGACCAGAGGAGTGGACATGGCTACTTGCCTCCGCGGCGGAGTTCAGATTTGTCGATGATGTCCTTGGCCAACTTGTCGAAATCGCCAGCCGCCTTGACGTAGAGCCAGGCAACCGTCCAAGCCATGAAGAACTGGGAGAGGGCAAACAGATAGGCCAGATTGACGTTGCCGATCACTTTGGTGGCCATGAATTGGGGAGCATAGCCTACCAGGACGGGGAGAGCGAAGTAGTACACGATGAAAAAGACAAACGCCGGAACGATGAAGACTTTCTTGGTGGCCATCAGGTCTTTGAATTCCTGCGAGTTGGCGATGCGGTCCCACTCGGTAACATTCATGTCGGCGAGTTGCTTGGTTTCGGTCATGGGCCGTCCTTTGAGTGAGGCAAGCGAGGTGGAAACCCCGCTTGCCTAGGTTGAGAATGTATCAGAAAGTGAAAGTGGGGCCGACTTCAGAACGGAAGTCGTGCCATACACGCGCCGGGAATCCACGATAGGTGGGGTAGGGCAAGACGCCGGTGGGGTCGCCCACGGCGCGAGTGCGATAGTAGGACTCCTCTGCCGTGAAAGTAAGCCAGTTGTTGAATTTGTAGTTGAGGGTCCCGGCGAGCAAGTCGTTCTTCTGCCTGGTGTTGCCAATGCGACGGACGTCATTCTTATTGGCTACGTCGAGGGCGTAATGGAGATAGAGGATCCAGCCATTATTGCGTCCCTCGGGATCCGCATGGAAGATGCGGGACAAGGGGAATCCAAGATTGACGAACCCGCCTTGCGAGCGCACGGCACGCTGCGGGGCGACAGTGGGATTTCCGCCGCGGAAGCCGAACAGCACGGCGGAGGACTGGTCGTTGGAGAGGCCTTCGGCGATGGGCGCGCCGGTATCAAATACCAGCTTGTCATTGAAGTTGGAGAACAGACTGCCCACAAAGTACCAGCGCAGGTCCGAGCCGCTCCAATATTTTGTGATGACGGTGACGTAGCGAGTGGGAAGTTGCAGTTCGCCGGTCCATCCCCAGCGTTGGGAGCTGACTTGGGCGCCATGCGGGAAAGCCGTCTGGAAGATGGTGGTGCTAGGGCACGCGGGGAAAGCGGTGGTGCAAAGAGGAACATCCGCGGCTCGCACCAGGGCTTTGCGCTCGCCCTGCACGCCGCTGAAGATGATTTGCGCGGGGGCAACCCCCGGGGCTTTGTCCAATTGAAACTGGGTGACCAGGCGGGCCTGGACTTCCGGGCGGCCGGAGTCGGCGCCCTGGCGCTCGCCATAGCCCAGTTGGTTGTCAATGGCTTTCGGGTCGTTGCCATAAGCCGGCATCACGATGGCGAACTCGGGCTGCACGAACACATGACGGGATCCGCCCAGCTTCCTGCCCACGCCGAAACGGAATTGCGGGGCGCGTTCATATAGGGTTCCGAAACCGAGGCCCAGGCCGGTGGTTTCATAGAGCGCGGGCAGGGTGGAGGAACCGAACGGGGTCCAGTCCTGGCCAAACAGGGCAAACCCGCTGGTGGAGTCGCTGAAGCGGTGGTCGATGCGACCGTAGGCGAGGCGAATGGAGGCCTGGCTGGAACGGATGGTGGAAATGTTGCGGTTGAGGGCGCGGGTGTAATTGCCTTCGAAGTCGAATTCGAACTTGCCAGTCACCGCGGTGTCTTTGCCGGGGTCGGCCCAGTCGAAATTGATGCCGAAGCGGGCAAAGCGGGCTTTGACATGAAACTCCGCGCCTCCGGTGGGACCGGGATCAAATCCGGTGCTGCCAAACGCGTTGGTCTGGCTGATGAAAGCCGGCAGAGGCATGTCGGTGCCGTAGGGAGCGGAGGAATCGTAGATGGAGCTGGCTTTGATCAGACCGTAGGGCTTGATTTTGGCACCGCTGCCCAGTTTGAGGTCGGGAATCATACCGCTGGGCGGCGAAGGCTCCAGTTGCAGTACGCGCAGAGGGGCGACAGCTGGGATCACTTTGGGTGCGGCGGCCTGCGGTGCAGCGTCTCGAGGCGGCAGCACCAAAGCACTGGGCACCGGCACTATGGGCGAGGTGGAAGCGACCAGATTGGTGGGCACCTGAGCGGAGACGGGGGCCAGAGAGTCAAATTCGGTTGCACTGATCAGGCCTTTCTGCTTAAGCAGGACCAGGAGCCGGGAACGCTGTTCGACGGCAGAGGAGCCGAGGCTACCAGCTTCGGCAGAAGTAAGAATTCCCTTGGAGACCAGCACCTGAACCAGTGGGTCGGTCGAGTTGTTGTTGTTTTCGGCATGCGCAAGTGGGCCGATCAAGAGGGCGAGGAGAAGGATCCAGAAGGAGAAGAGACAGGAGGAGAACAGAGTCTTGGCGGTCATTCCAATAAGCCTCCGCGAAAGAAGGTGAGCCTGCATATGGGTAGCGATTGTGACCGGAACCGAACGGTCGTTCAGTGATGCTGGTCACCCATCGCTGTGACATTGCGCCCGCGCCGCCGCCGCCCCGCGGGAAAACCCCCTGTGATGAGCATCACAAGCTCCTGTGACCGGGGTTGCCGACGCGGGGGGGCCTCTACGGGCATGATGAAAGCAACGGTGGGCCGGGGCTCGCCGCGACCGGCTCCAAGACTGGGTGGGTTGTGCTAGCCGGATTCATTCAGCCCCCCGGGGCAGCCGCACTAAAGGGGAGAACATGACTCGCAAGTTTAAGACCATGGATGCCAACGAGGCAGTCGCACATGTGGCTTATCGTGTCAACGAAGTGATTGCCATCTATCCGATCACGCCATCCTCCACGATGGGTGAGTGGGCCGATCAATGGGCCTCCGAGGGTGTACCGAACATCTGGGGATCGGTGCCGCATGTGATGGAGATGCAAAGCGAGGGCGGAGCCGCCGGAGCAGTCCACGGCGCGTTGCAGACGGGATCGCTGGCGACAACATTCACCGCGTCGCAGGGACTGCTGCTGATGGTCCCGAACATGAATAAGATTGCAGGCGAGTTGACCGCGACCGCGTTTCATGTGACGGCGCGAACGGTCGCGACCCATGCGCTCTCCATTTTTGGCGACCACAGCGATGTGATGTTCTGCCGGACTACCGGGTTCGCCATGCTGTGCTCGAACTCGGTGCAGGAAGCGATGGACCTGGCGCTGATTGCGCACGCCGCGTCGCTGGAGACGCGCATTCCGTTCCTGCACTTCTTTGACGGGTTCCGCACTTCGCATGAAGTCAACAAGATTGAACTGCTGGAGGACGATGACCTGCGCGCACTGATTGACATGGAGCGGGTCTTCGAGCATCGGCAGCGCGCCCTGTCGCCTGACCATCCAGTGCTTCGGGGAACCGCCCAAAACCCGGACGTATTCTTCCAGATTCGCGAGACAGCGAATCCGTTCTACGATGCCTGTCCGGAAATTGTGCAGTCGGTGATGGATAAGTTCGCAGGGGTGGTGGGGCGTCAGTATCACCTGTTCGACTACAGCGGCGCGCCCGACGCAGAGCGCGTGATTGTGATGATGGGATCGGGAGCGGAAGCCGCAGACGAGACAGTGGAAGCGCTGAATGCCAAGGGCGAAAAGACCGGGCTGCTGAAGGTTCGTTTGTTCCGGCCGTTTTCGGTGGAGCACTTTTTGGCAGCGCTGCCCGCGACAGTGAAGCAGATTGCGGTGTTGGATCGCACCAAAGAAGCGGGTGCTGCGGGCGATCCGCTGTATCTCGATGTAGTGAACGCGATTCACGAAGGTGGGCAACGGCACATTGGCAGAGAGATTCGGCCGCTGGTGATTGGCGGGCGCTATGGCCTTTCGTCGAAGGAATTTACGCCGGCCATGGTGAAAGCGGTGTACGACAACCTGAAGGAGACGGCGCCGAAAGAGCACTTCACGATTGGCATTCGCGATGACGTGGGCCACTCTAGCCTGGACTACGACCATGGATTCTCGACGGAGCCAGCCAGCGTGGTGCGGGCTCTGTTCTACGGACTGGGCGCCGACGGCACGGTGGGAGCAAACAAGAATTCGATCAAGATTATTGGGGAAAACACCAGCAACTACGCGCAAGGGTTTTTTGTCTATGACTCGAAGAAATCGGGCGCGGTGACGGTTTCGCACTTGCGATTTGGCCCCAAGCCGATTCATTCGACCTATTTGGTGTCGAAAGCAAACTTCATTGCCTGCCATCAGTGGATATTCCTGGAGCGGTACGACATGTTGAGCGCGCTAGTGGAGGGCGGGACGTTCCTGCTGAACAGCCCGTTTGGCGCCGAGGAAGTGTGGGATCACCTGCCGCGGACGGTGCAGGAACAACTGATTGCCAAACGCGCCAAGTTCTATGTGATTGACGCCTACAGCGTGGCCCGCGACACCGGCATGGGCAGCCGCATGAACACGATTCTGCAGGTGTGCTTCTTTGCGATTTCCGAAGTGTTGCCTCGGGAAGAGGCGATTGAAGCGATTCGGGAATCGATTCGCGATACCTATGGCAAGAAAGGTGAAGACATCGTCCGGAAAAACATGCAAGCGGTGGACGAAACGCTGGCGCATTTGTTCACGGTCACGGTACCGACGACAGCGACCAGTAACATTCTGATGCCGGAACCTTTCCCCTCCAACGCACCGCGGTTTGAGCGCGAAGTGCTGGGAACTATTTATGGCAACCGCGGCGACGAACTGCCAGTCAGCGTGTTCCCGGTGGACGGAACGTTCCCCACGGGCACCGCGAAGTGGGAAAAACGGAATCTGGCGCTGGAAATTCCCGAGTGGGACACCAAGACCTGCATCCAGTGCGGAAAGTGCGCGATGGTGTGTCCGCATTCGGTGATTCGCATCAAGGTTTATGACAGCCGGCTATTGGAGGGCGCGCCTGCGAGCTTCAAGGCGACCGATGCGCGCGACAAGGAATGGCTGGGACTGAAATATACCATTCAAGTTGCGCCGGAAGACTGCACGGGGTGCGGGATTTGCGTGGACGTGTGTCCGGCGAAGAACAAAGCGGAAACCCGGCTGAAGGCCATCAACATGACGCCGCAACCGCCGCTGCGCCTTCTGGAGAAGGACAACTGGGATTTCTTCCTGCAGATACCGGAACTGGATCGCCGGAACATCAAGGTGGGCAACATTCGGCAGCAACAAGTGCAGGAACCGCTGTTTGAGTTTTCCGGAGCCTGTTCGGGATGCGGAGAGACCCCCTATTTGAAGCTGGTTTCGCAGCTCTTTGGAGATCGGGCGATGATTGCGAACGCCACCGGGTGTTCGTCTATTTATGGCGGAAACCTGCCGACGACGCCATGGACCAAAAATGCTGAAGGGCGGGGGCCAGCATGGTCGAATTCGCTGTTTGAAGACAACGCGGAGTTCGGGTTGGGCTTCCGGTTATCGATCGACAAGCAGACCGAATTTGCGCACGAGCTGCTGAAGCGGCTGGCGGGGTCGGTAGGCGAGGAGTTGGTGGCAAGCATCCTGACCGCGCCGCAAAAAGACGACGCGGACATTTACGAACAGCGCGAGCGAGTGGTGCGATTGAAAGAGGCCCTGAAAGACCTGCCTTCGCTTGAAGCGCGACAACTGCTGGCACTGGCTGACATGCTGGTGAAGAAGAGCGTGTGGATCATCGGCGGCGATGGCTGGGCGTATGACATCGGATACGGCGGGCTGGATCATGTGATGGCGAGCGGGCGGAACGTGAACATTCTAGTACTGGATACCGAGGTGTACTCGAACACCGGCGGGCAATCATCGAAATCCACCCCGAGAGCGGCGGTAGCGAAATTCGCGGCGGGAGGCAAGCCGGGGCCGAAGAAAGACCTGGGACTGATGGCGATGAGCTACGGCAACGTGTATGTGGCGAGCGTGGCGATGGGGGCCAAAGATGAACACACCCTGAAGGCGTTTCTGGAGGCAGAGGCATACGATGGACCCAGTTTGATCATCGCTTACTCGCATTGCATTGCGCATGGCATCAACATGACCACCGCGATGCAAGATCAAAAGGCCATGGTGGACTCAGGACAATGGCTGCTGTACCGTTATCATCCAGAGCGCGGAATGGCGGGAGAGAATCCGCTGAGCCTGGATTCACGCAAGCCCACGCGCAAAGTGCAGGACTTTCTGCAGATGGAAACCCGATTCAAGATGCTGACCAAGGCGAAGCCGGAAGCGGCGAAAGTGCTGTGGAAACAGGCACAGCAGGATGCCGACGTTCGGTATCGCTTCTATGAATATATGGCGTCGCGTAAGTTCGAGGAAAAGACCCAGGAGACGCACTGAGGCCGCCTGGGACCATCCGTTTGAAATTGCAGGGCTGAAGACGCCATCGGCGATCAATAGGAAATGCGAAATTCCATAGCAACCACCCGGGAGGAACCATGCTGGACCTAACCACGCAGTATCTGGGCATCACGTTGCGGACGCCGCTAGTGCCTTCGGCATCCCCGCTCTCCCAGGAGATTGACGGCATCCGGCGTCTGGAAGATGCGGGGGCGGCGGCCGTGGTGCTGTATTCGTTGTTTGAAGAGCAGCTGCGCCTCGATGCCCAGGAGTTAGACCACAATCTTTCCGCGGGCACCGAGAGCTACGCCGAGAGCCTGACCTTTCTGCCGGAGGTGGGGCCATTCCGCCTGGGGCCGGAGGGGTACCTCAACCACATTCGCAAGGCGAAGGAGGCGGTGAAGGTCCCGATCATCGCCAGCTTGAATGGAACGACGGTGGGAGGCTGGACGGACTACGCCAAGCAGATTCAGCAGGCGGGGGCGGACGCGCTGGAGTGCAACATCTACTGGATCGTCACCGATCCGGAGCTTTCGTCGGCGGATGTAGAGCAACGCTATGTGGACATTGTGAAGGCGGTGAAGGCGGCGGTGACGATTCCCGTGGCCGTCAAGCTGAGTCCCTACTTCAGTAACATGGCGAACATGGCGCGGCGCCTGGACGATGCTGGGGCCGATGGGTTGGCATTATTCAATCGTTTCTACCAACCAGACATTGACCTGGATGAGCTCGAGCTGAAGCCGAACGTTTTGCTCAGTACGCCCCAAGCGTTGCGACTGCCCTTGACCTGGATCGGGATTTTGTTTGGGCGAGTGACGGCCAGCTTGGCGGCAACCAGCGGTGTCCACGGGCCCGAGGACGTGGTGAAGCTGCTGATGGTGGGCGCCAACGTCACCATGCTGTGCTCGACCCTGCTGCGGAACGGCATTAATCACTTGCGCTACGTAGAACAGGGTTTGCGCGACTGGATGGGAGCGCACGAGTACGAATCGGTGAAGCAGATGCAGGGGAGCATGAGTCAGCTGCGGTGCCCGGATCCGGGGGCGTTTGAACGGGCGCAGTATATGAAGGGCGTCAAGGGCATCCAGCATGTGATGGTGACGGGGCGGGAAGCGTGGAGGCTGTTGAACGGGGGGTAGGGCGGTATCGCGCTGACGGTGAATTGTTGGTTGGCGGACACTTTCTCGCTCCGAATCCGCGATCTCAAGGGAGTAGTCCATGTTCCGAAGAAGTCTCTTCCCTGCATCTGCACTCGCCTGCCTCGCAATTGGTTCGCCGGAGAAAGCTGGCGAGCCAGTAGTTTCGGCAGTCAATACTCCGGGACGTACTCGGCGACGGGTCCGCGCATCAGGATGTAAGCGCCGGGCCCCTGGTTGCCGCGTACTGCGCGCACAAACTCGGCGACGAAGAACCCTGCCTGCATCGCCTCGCGAAACGCCCAGCGTGTGGCTGCGCGCCACTCGCGGGACAGTGACGCGTCTTTCTCCTCGATTTCGCCAATGTTGGACGGGACCTCGATCGCAATGCGCTGCTTCTGAACCGCGGCAGCCAACTCGCCGCGACGCGGTGCTCCGCTGGCGTCGAATCGCACCAGCGGATGCAGGTGCGCAAGCGCATCGATCCAATCCATGCGAAAATCGCGCCCGTCGATACGGTGCAACACTCGGGAGCTACCCAGCGGCCACTGCACCCAAAGCCGGTCGGTGCCATTTCGATGCAGAGCGCTGCTCGACGCGGTGCCATAAAAATCAACTCTGTAGGAAGTTGAGAACACTCCCAGCCGCGCGAAATTCAGGTTGGCGTTGCGACTCTGCAGTGGGTCGAAGGTCCAGGTGATTTCATGAATGCCCAGAGCCTGGGCCCGTTCGCGCTGCGCCAGCTTGAGCCGGAACCCGACGTGGGTGTCGCGATACTCGGGGCGCACCGCCAGCATATGGGAATGGATGTTGATTTGGCCGTGCTCGCGACCGAAGAACCCGAAAGCAAAACCGGCCATCCTGGAACCGTCGAAAGCGCCAAGAAACAGGTTGCCAGCCTCGCGCAGAGCGATGGCCATGAGCAGCGGCATGGTGTCAGAATCGGAGGCGCCCCAGACTTCCCTTTCGACGGCTTCCAGCTGGCGCAGATCGTCGATGCTCTGCAGGTCGCGAATCACAAGGGGCGTGGCGGGAGCGGTCATGGGGGCTACGCTATTGGTGTTTGTTGAGGAACCGGCGGCGGCCTGGGTGGTTGTGGGCAGCGGGCACCTTGATGTCATCGTAGCGCAAGCAACTGATAGAGCCGTCCACTTCCAACACCGCCAGAGCGCAATCCTGATACCCGGCGATGCCGTGCTCGCGGAGAGCGCGTTCGAGTTCGTCCATGCTGACGTGTTCGCGGGCCATGTGAGCGGAAATAATATCGCCATCGTGGACCAGAAGGGTGGGCTGCCCCTCGATAAACTTGCGGAACTTGCGGTTGACGCCGGAAAGGTCCGCAATGAAGTAGTTGAGGATCAGCAGCGTGGATGCGGCGACCACGCCGCCGACCAGCGTGGTGTCTGGGCCGGTCATGGCGTTCTGCACCGCGTTGGAAAGCAGGAGGAGAAGGGCAAGGTCAAACGGCGTCATCTGGCCCACTTCGCGCTTCCCGCTTAGGCGAATACCGAGCAGAACCACCGCATAAATGACTGCGGTGCGCAGTGCGATTTCTCCAGCCCCGTGCCAGCTCGGAATCATGTTCCCGTTAGTTCGAACTCACTGGAACCGGCGCGTTCTTGGGAGTGCTGAGATAGCCGGTGACCTTGTTCTTGTCCACCGTCCAGACCACGAGTTCGTAGAGCAGATGGTCGCGACCGGAGTAGAACTGGATGGGCTCGCTGACGCCTCGGTCTTTCTTCTCGATGGTGCGGTCGTCGGAGGTCACGCCCAGGGTGAACTTACCGCGCTTGGTGTCTACCTTCTTGAGCTGAAGAGAAACGGTCGAGAAGGGCTGGGGCTTGGCGCCTTTCTGCAAGGTGAATTCGACGTAGTTACGGTCGCCCCTGTGCTTCAGGGTCTCGAGGTCGCCACGAGTGTTGGCGATGAGGCCGCTCTGCACCCCGAGGTCGCCGATGGTGCGTTGCAGAGTGGCCTTGGTGTCAGCCAGTTCGGCTTTGGTGGATGCGACGTCGGTCTTGACGCCACCCACTTCGGTTTTGACGCCGGCAACTTCCCCCGTCACCTGGCTGAGGCCTTCCTTCTGCTGCTCCGATAGGCGGGCCTCGGCGGCCCTCTGCTGGCGCTGCAACTCGGAGGCGCGCTCGGCCAGTTCTTTCTTGGTCATGCCCACCTGATGGGCAAGAGTTTCATCGTCTGCCTCGGCGGCCTGCATGCGTTTGGTGAGCTGAGCAATTTGGGCCTTGCTGCCGTCCTGGTCCTTAATGAGCGTCTCCAGCTTGGTGTTCATGCCAAACAGGAAGTACAGTGAACCGGCGACATAGACCAGCGCGGCCGCGATCAGAATCCACTTGCCGGTGTTGCTGTGAGTCTCAGACTGCACGACGAGGGGCTGCTCACCCTGCTCTGCCATTGGGGCCTCCGATAGTGATGAGAATGATAAATCAGATTCTATCAGGAGGGGCGAGTTGTACGGTCTGGGGGCAGCGGGACAGGCGAGATGCTGCGCGAAAACGGAGGCGTTTTTACAGCCTACATGACCTTGAGGTACTCGATGATCGCCCAGCGATCTTCGTCGGTGAGTTCCGGACCGATGACACCCTTGGAGCGTGGCCCGTTCTTAAACTCATGTCCGGTGTTGCCGTTTCCGGTTTTTGTGGTGTCAAAAACGAAACCGTTCTCAAACGGTGTGGAAGCGTATCCAACGTGCTTCGGATCGAACTCACGGCTGCCGGTGTAGAAAGTCTTGTCGCGGCGGTCGGCGGGAATCAGCATTTGATAGAGCGAGGGAACGGAGCCATTGTGAAGGAAAGGCGGAGTGGCCCAAATCCCGCTGAGCGGCCGTGACTTATATGCGAGGGGCGCACGCACGTAGGAATCGCGAAAGCCGTTCCACTCCGCGCGCTGGTCCGGCGGCACACCCAACTCGTCGTACTTCTTGGCCGCGATTGTGTCGGTGACCACTTGCAGGCCGCGGGCCGCGGAAATCGTGCCCAAGCCCAGGGGACCGGTAAGAGCAGTGCGGTGTTCCCAGTCAGCCGCAGTGGTTGGGTCGGTACCAATTTCTTCGAGCGGAATGAGGTTCATCCTCAGAAAGTGGCGGCCTTCCTGCCCGGGTGCCCAATATGCCGAGGTGACATCCTGGAGCTCGCCTGAACCAATCACGGGCAAGTGGCAGTGCTGGCAGTGTTGCTGGTAGAGATTCTTCCCGGCTTCCGCTTTGGCACGGTCAATGGGACCGAAGATGGATTCCGGCCAAGTTGGCGCGCGCAAGCCGCTGAAGGCTGTCGGGCCGGCGAGTAAAATTTCAATGTCGTGCAGGTTCTTCACGTCCACGGAAGAGCGAAAAAGGCCGGCTTGGGGATCGGAAAGATTCACGCGGGCACGGACCCCAAGGGCTTCCCCGATGTTGCGGACCATGGGCTGCGATATGGAACCGTTGTATTGCACCCAATCAAACCAGCTCGAATACCACACCGGCGGGAAGCTCACGGGACCATTGGCGGGGCGGAGATTGGCGTTGTCCAATTCAGTTCCAAAAACGAAATTGCCAATACGGCCCAGAGCGTCGGTGCGACCAAACCCGGCGGATGTGGCATAGAGCTTGCGATCCACTGCCAGTTGTTTTTCGGTGGCTCCCTGGGCAAGAAGCGCCTGCAGATCGTGGCGAAGAGCGCTCTTGGCTTCTGGGTTGGCGCTTCCACCCAGGACTGCCTTGGCGAAGCGGTCAAAACGGAATGGAATCTTGTCGGTGAACCCTACGGCAAAGCCGAGTTCGGTTTGGAACGCCGCAAGATCCAAGCTGGCCGAACCTCCATCAATGCGCACGCCCTTGCCTTGGTACTCGAGCTGGCCGGTGTGGCACGCCGCGCAGGTCAGGCCAACGACCTCGAGGGTGTTGCCAGTGCGAGGATCGGTGATCGTGTCTTTGGCGAAGCCTACGGGCAAGCCGTCAGGGTTTTGCGGGCTGGGCGGATCGGGCAGGAAGCCAAAGCGAGCCAGATACACGGTTTCGCGAAAGCGGCGCACATCGCCGAAGGGCTTGAGTTCGGGCTGTTCCAACGCCAGGAACCATTTATACGGAAGCAGCATCGTGCCCTGCCCGGAATGGTAGAACCACTGCCTCTGCTTGGTGGACCAGTTCTGATTTGCGGTTTGCACCTCAGCCACCGGCCGGTAGGCTGGCATCTTCTCGCTCGCGCGGGCTTCGAACAGTGGGCGCAACTTCTCGCAGGCGGTGGTGGCGAGGAGAGAGCAAAGGATGAGCAACCAGGCAGCGTGACGGCGTCGGTCGAGCCTGGCGTTGGCGAAATTCTCTTTCAAATCACACCCATAGCAGTTCTTAAAGTGTGGGAAGCGATTGTCCTTCGGCCAGTGAGGGATGTCAAGCGAAACTCGCAGAGGCAGATGCTCCTGAGCAATGTGCTTTTACAATCTAAGGAGTGAAGACATGGGACGGCATCGTCGTGGGGGCGGGAATCATCGGACTGACTCTGGCGTCAGAACTGCAACGGCGGGGCATGAGGGTTCTGATCGTGGAGCGTGGAGAGCCTGGGCGGGAGGCGTCTTGGGCAGCGGGCGGAATGCTCGCGGATTGCGCGCTCGAAACCCCGCAGGCCCTGCAAACTCTGGCAACGGCGAGTGCGCGCATGTATCCGGGGTTCGCGCGGGCCGTGGAGGAAGCGTCCGGCATGACGGTGGACCTACGGCAGCAAGGGACAATTTTGTTTCCGGAAGACGGAACGGTCTTGCAGCAGCCCGAGTTTGCCGGACGTGTGCTCCATTCCTCGGCGGTGATTGCGTTGGAGCCCAACCTGGCGGCAGGAAACCGAAAAGCTGTGTACCTGGCCGAGGGTAGCGTGGATCCGCGGGCCTTGACTGCGGCAGCCGCGGAGGCGGCGCGCCGGGCAGGAGTTGATTTTCGCCGCGGAGAGACTGTGACCGGCCTCGATCCTGGGGATGGAGCAGTGACCGGCGTGACCACGACAGCGGGGACGTATGCAGCGCCGGTAGTGGTGAATTGCGCGGGGGCCTGGGCCGGGCAAATTCGCGGCGGTCAAGCGCCGACTCACCCCGTCAAGGGCCAGATGCTGTGCCTGCTCACAACCCCAGCGAACGGACTGGCGCATGTGGTGAGAACACCTGAGGCATACCTGATCCCACGCAGTAACGGACGGCTGTTGATTGGGGCGACCTTAGAGGACGCTGGGTTCGACAAGCAGATGGTGCCGAAAACGCTGGAGCGCTTGCACCGGGCCGCGCTGACTTTGGCGCCGCGACTTCAGGAGTGCCCGGTAGTAGAAAGCTGGGCGGGATTGCGTCCGGGAACGCGGGACGGGTTGCCGCTGCTGGGAGCCGGCGGACGGAAAGGCTATTACATCGCTACCGGGCACTATCGCGATGGTATTTTGCTGGCGCCGGTTACCGCGCGGTTGATGGCACGGCTCATCTGCGGAGAGGATTGCGAGCATGACCTGGGAGCGTTTTCGCCCATGCGCTTCGGCGAGGGAGCCAAGCTCTGACGGGTTCAGCGGGTATATACTGAGGTGTTTTGGCGATTCACTTGGCGTCATCATCATCGCGCTCGTCGCGAGAAAAGGACAACCTCATGGCCTCTCCTGCAGTCAGTTTTGCCCGCGAGAACCAGAAACGGTTCTTAGAAGAACTCAAAGACCTCCTCCGCATTCCCAGCATCAGCACCCTGGAAGAGCACAAAGGCGACGTTTTGAAGGCAGCCACTTTTGTGGCCAACGAGTTGAGCCGCATCGGCATGGACCACGTCGAGATCATCTCGACCAAAGGACATCCACTTCTTTACGCGGATTGGCTGCATGCTCCCGGCAAGCCGACAGTGCTGATGTATGCGCACTATGACGTGCAACCGCCCGATCCGCTGGATGAGTGGCACACTCCGCCGTTCGAGCCGACCGAGCGCAAGAAGAACATCTATGCCCGCGGCGCAGTGGACGACAAGGGCCAGCTCTGGATGGAAGTGAAGGCGCTGGAATCGCTGATGATAGCGCACGACGGCAAGCTGCCGGTGAATGTGAAGATCATCTTCGAAGGCGAGGAAGAAGTGGGCGGCGAATCCATTGCTGCCTATGTGCGCAAAGAGAAAGCCAAGCTGAAGGCCGATTTCGCGCTGGTATGCGATACCGAGCTGTTCGCGCCGGATCTTCCGACCTTGTGCGTGGGACTGCGGGGTTTGGTGTACACCGAGATCGAAGCGTATGGCTCGACGACTGATTTGCACTCCGGGATGTACGGCGGAGCCGCGCCGAATCCGTTCTTCGCTTTGATTGAAATCATCAGCAAGCTGAAGGACTCCAAGGGCAAGGTGCTGATACCGGGCTTCTACAAAAACGTCAAGGCTCCAAGCAACGACGAGTTGAAGGCATGGAAACGCCTGCCGTTCAGCGAAGAGCACTACCGTAAGACCGAGGTCAAGTCGAAGGTGCTGACGGGCGAGCCGGGATACTCGGTGCTCTATCGCACCTGGGCGCGTCCCACGCTGGAAGTGCACGGAATGCCGGGTGGATTCACCGCCCCCGGCGCAAAGACCGTGATTCCGGCGAAGGCGTCGGCCAAAGTCTCGATGCGCATGGTGCCCAACCAGGACCCCGAGGACATCCTAAAGCGGTACACGGCCTTCGTAAAAAAGCTCACTCCGAAGGGCATCGACATCAAGATCAAAGTGTGGAGCAAGGGGCGAGCCTGCGTCGTCGGCACAGACAACAAGTACATTAAGGCGGCGACCGAGGCTCTGCACGATACGTTCAAGAAAGAGACGGTGTTCATCCGCTCGGGCGGATCGATTCCTATCGTTACAGATTTTCAGGATGTGCTGAAAATCCCCAGCGTGATGATGGGATTCGGATTGCCAGACGACAACCTGCACGCCCCAAACGAAAAGTTTCACATCCCGAACTTCCACCGCGGGATTGAGACGATTTGCACGTTCTTTGAAATGTTAGGGAAATAGGCTCCAGTGCGCAGATTTGGGCACGGACTTCGGTCCGTGCCTTTTGTTTGCGCGAGACATGTTCAAAAGCGCTGCTTTGCGTCGGCGTCACTTCTTTGATACAAACAAGAAGTACGGCGATGGAGTTCGCCAGAACCGCCTTTCTGTATGCATGACGAGAGGCTGATAACTCCTACGATCCTCATGAGGAGAACTCCGCCGTGCGCGATTTTCTGGTTATTTCCCTGGGTGCTGTTTTCGGAGTTAATGCACGCTACTTGATCAGCCGTTACGCGGCGCGCATCTTAGGGCCAGTGTTTCCCTACGGAACACTCATCATCAACGTACTAGGCAGTTTTGTCGTAGGCTTTTTTCTGGCGTGGGCCACAGAGCGGACGGTGGTGGACCCGCGCTGGCGCTTGCTGGTGGTGGTCGGACTTTGCGGCGGCTTCACCACGTTTTCCAGCTTCGCTTACGAAAGCATCGCCTACCTGGAGCAGGGTCAGTGGGCGCTGCTGGCAACGAATGTTCTGAGCAACAACCTGCTTTCCCTGGCGGCGGTGTTGGCGGGCGTTGCCTTGGCTCGCGTGCTGTAGAATTCGGAGAGCAATGGCAGCCCAGGTCACAATCTATTTGAACGAAGCCGACCAGTGGCAGCGTCG
>JANYBT010000123.1 GCA_025360645.1 Acidobacteriaceae bacterium
GTGGGGCTGTGGTGGCGGACGTGAATGGCGATTGCAAGCTCGATATCGTTGCCATTATCCAGCATCCGTTTGCACCTCTAGACATTCGAGTCTTGTTGGGCAACGGCGACGGGACGTTTCAGCGTGCAGTAGTTGTGAACACGCAAGTTCCGACCGGAGGGCCGACCAACGTGCTTCTGACCGACGTGAACGGAGACGGGATTCCGGACTTGATTTACTCCGCCAATCACAACACTGTCCTGCAAATCGGCAACGGGGACGGAACTTTTCAATCTGGCGTGGTGTTTACGGCTGTCACGATAGCCGTCACAACCGGAGATTTCAATTCTGATGGTGTTGTCGATTTGTTCATTGCGGGCGGCCTAGGGGGAGTCGGGGTGGTTTATCTGGGCAACGGAGATGAAACCTTTCGGGCGGGGCAAACAATCCCCATTACGGTGACATCACATGTGCGCGCCGGGGACTTCAATAAGGATGGATTGCTCGACTTATACGAAGGCGTGGACGCCATCGTGCTGCAGCAGTAGCGTGCGTTTAGAGTAGTCTGACTGCACTTACGAAATGCGGAGCTCTCGGCTGGTCCACCCGGTTCCCGCCCCATTGGGACTCCGATCCCTGCTGCGCTGCTAAAATAAACACTCACCCTTATGTTTGAAAATCTCCAGGAAAAACTGCAACGCGCGTTCAAGAGCCTGCGCGGTCAGGCGGTGTTGAGCGAAGAGAACATTACCGAGGCTCTGCGCGAGATCCGCGTCGCCCTGCTTGAGGCAGACGTCAACTTCAAAGTGGTCAAAGACCTGATTGACCGCATTCAGGCCAAGGCGGTCGGCGCGCAGGTCATGACCGCGCTTTCGCCCGGTGAGCAGGTCATCAAAATCCTGCGCGACGAGCTGGTGGAAACCCTTGGCAAAGACACCGCCAAGATGAAGTTTTCGTCGCAGCCGCCGTCGGTGATTCTGATGGCTGGTCTGCAAGGCTCGGGCAAAACCACCACCTCGGGCAAGCTGGCGAATTGGTTGAAGCAGGGCGGGCACCGTCCGCTGCTGGTGTCGGTCGACGTGTACCGTCCCGCGGCGCGCGAGCAGTTGAAAGTGGTGGCGCAGGCGATCAAGGCGCACATTTATGAAGGCGAGGTCGGGGAGGCCAACACCGCCACCGTCGAACGCCTGGCCAAGGAAGCGCGGCGCGAGGCCATCATCACCGGCTGCGACGTACTGATCGTCGACACCGCCGGCCGCTTGCACATCGACGAGCAGTTGATGGACGAGATGCAGTTGCTCAAGAAGCTGCTCAACCCGTCCGAGATCCTGTTCGTGGCCGACGCCATGACCGGGCAGGATGCGGTGCGCTCCGCCGATGAGTTCCACAAGAAGCTGACCCTGACCGGCGTGGTGCTGACCAAGATGGACGGCGATGCTCGCGGCGGCGCGGCGCTCTCGATTCGCCAGGTGACCGGGCAGCCCATCAAGTTCATTGGCATCGGCGAAAAATACGATGCGCTGGAGCCGTTCCACCCCGACCGCATTGTCAGCCGCATTCTAGGCATGGGCGATTTGCTGTCGTTGATTGAAAAGGCCGAGCAGCAGATCGACAAGAAAAAAGCGCAGGAAAT
Organism: Acidobacteriaceae bacterium; assembly: GCA_025360645.1. Taxonomy (GTDB): domain Bacteria; phylum Acidobacteriota; class Terriglobia; order Terriglobales; family Acidobacteriaceae; genus JANYBT01. The sequence goes on from JANYBT010000123.1 coordinate 1,613, forward strand.
GGCGACCAAGGCGCTCAGCGGCGACGGTTTTTCGCTGGAGGACTTTCGCGAGCAACTGCGCCAGGTCCGCAAGATGGGGTCCATCAAGAGCATCCTCGGGATGCTGCCCAGCGTGGGCCCGCTGGCCGGCATGCAAAAAGCCGCCGACCAGGTGGACGAAAAGCAGATCAATCGCGTGGAAGCGATCATCGACTCCATGACCCAGCACGAGCGCCTGCATCACGAAGTGATCAACGGCAACCGGCGTAAACGAATTGCCCGCGGCTCAGGGACGAGTGTGCAGGAAGTAAACAACCTGCTGCGGCAGTACGCGCAAATGCGCAAGATGTTCAAGCAGATGGGAAAACCCAGCTTCGCACGGCGCATGGCAGGGATGAAGATGCCGGGAAGGTAGAAGGACGGTTGCCAGTTGCCAGTTGGCAGTTGGCAGTAGCCAGTTTCAAGTTTCGAGTTAGCAGTTTCGAGCTGCTGGTTTCAATAGTCGAAAAAGGGCGACCTGCTCTCCCGTGCCATTCCCAGACCTCAGGAGCTAACTTGCCCTTCAATCTTGAACTTGAAACTCGAACTTGCAACTTGCAATTCGAAACTCGAACTCGAAACTTGAATCTCGCAACTCGAACTTGCAACTTGCAATTCGAAACTTGAAACTCGAAACTGTATTCATGAAGTGGCGCGGGCTCGAAGAATCGGCGGCTGGGACGGACATGCGTCCGCTGCGGGAGATTTTCGCCGAGCGCAAGCTGCTCATCCAAAAATATGTGCCGGCAGACATCCTGACCCTGCACGCGGGTGTTATCGCCGGTCTCAAGCAGGCCCGCCTGGCTGCGCTCAGTCTTCAAGCGGGCGAGAAAGCTCCCGCATTCGAACTCAAGGACCACAGCGGCAAGTTGGTCTCGTCCGCGGACCTGCTCGCGACGGGGCCGCTCGTCATCTGCTTCTTTCGCGGCCGGTGGGATTCATTTTGTTGCGGCCAGATGGAAGCCATGAACGCGGTGCTGTCGCAGATTACCGGAGCCGGAGCCGGGCTGGTCGGCATCTCGCCCCAAACGGTGCAGCAGTCGTTCTTCATGGCCGATCAGCACAAGCTCGGCTTCCCGCTCTTGAGCGATGCCGGCAACCGGGTGGCTCGCGCTTTTCGGCTGGTTTACCAGGTGCCGGAAAATCAGAAGGCAATCTATCAGCGGGCCTTCGTCAATCTGCCGTTCGTGAACGGGGATGCCAGCTGGGAACTGCCGATTCCTGCGACCTACGTGGTTGATCGCGGCGGGACGGTGCGGTTTGCCTCGCCGAATGAAGATTATACCGAGCGGCCCGAACCGGCGGAGATTGTCCAGCGATTGCTATCCTTGCCGTGAGTCGGTGCGGGAGTGGATCATGGCGCTTGCGATTCTGCTCCGCGTCCGGCATAATTAGAGTTTGTCCGACCCATCGGGCAGGCCCAGGAAAGGAAACCAAGCTCTGTGTTAATGATTCGTCTAGCGCGCCGTGGTGCGCGCAAACAACCGTATTACCGCGTGGTGGTGATTGAGAAGGAACGCGCGTGCAATGGCCGTCCGGTCGAAGTGGTCGGGACCTACAATCCCCGCACCAATCCGGCCAGCGTCGAGCTGAAGCGTGAGCGCGTGGAATATTGGGTGTCGAAGGGCGCCCAGATGTCGAGCCGCGTGGGCAAGCTGTTTGCCAAGCATGCTGCGGCCCCGGCCATCAGTTCTGCTGCTTAGTTCCGCCGCGAATTCGCGTTCACCCATTCCTGCCATCACTGAGGAACCTTTATGAGCCAGCCAAATGGCGACATACGGTCGTTGATCGAGTACCTGACCAAGGGGCTGGTGGATGCCCCCGGCGCGGTGGTCGTGGACCAGTACGAGGACGGCGACGAGACCGTGCTTGAGGTGGAAGTCGCTCCTGAAGATGTGGGCAGGGTCATTGGACGCCAGGGTCGCACCGTCCGGGCTCTGCGCACGATTGCCAGCGCTGCGGGCGCGAAGCAAGACAAGCGCTACGCGGTCGAAGTCGTGGAATAGGCGGGCCGCCATCGCAGGCGAGTTCATTTCGGTCGCGCGGGTGGTGAAGACGCAGGGCCGCCACGGCGAAGTCGCAGTGGAGTTGCATACCGGAGCTCCGGAGCGGTTTCGCGAAGACGCCAGGCTGTTTGCGCTGGCACTGGACGGGACCCGCCGGGAAGTGACGGTGGAAGAGTCATGGCCGCACAAGACGTGGCTGGTGCTCAAGTTTGCCGGCATCGATTCGATGTCGGACGCGGAAACGCTGCTGCGCACCGAGTTGCAAGTGCCGGTGGCGGAGAGGGCGGCGCTGGATGCGGGATGGAACTACATCAGCGACTTGACTGGCTGCAAAGTTTTTGATGGCGACCGTGAGATTGGCGCCATCGCAGATGTTCAGTTTGGGGCGGGAGAAGCGCCGCTGCTGATGGTGACCGCCGACCAGGGCAAGACTTACGAGATTCCGTACGCGGAAGCGTATCTGGTGAAACTGGATCTCGCGGCAAAACAAGTTTACATGCGGCTTCCCGAGGGGATACTGGAGATCAACTCTCCACTCTCCGGCGCGGAAAAGCGTAAGCAGAATAAAGGCGGCGAGTAAGCCGAGGTGTTTCAGGTTTCCGCGAATGAAGATCGACATCTTGACGATCTTTCCAGACTTTTTTCGCGGACCGCTGGATTACGGCATTGTCCGCCGGGCGCGGGAAACCGGCTTGGTGGAAATTGCTCTTCACGACCTGCGGAGCTTTACGCACGACAAGCACCGCACCGTGGATGACCGCCCGTTCGGCGGCGGCGAAGGCATGGTGCTGAAGCCGGAACCGATCTTTGAATGTATTGAAACGCTGGGGCTGGCTTCGCGGCAAGATCGCGTTGCCGCCAAAGCGCCGCAATCGGTGATTTTGCTTTCACCGCAGGGCAGGCGACTCGACCAGCCGGTGGCGGCGGAAATCGCGCGACTGGAGCGGGTAGTTCTGATTTGTGGGCGGTATGAAGGCGTGGACGAGCGAGTCAGCGACTACATCGCCGATCGGGAAATCTCGATTGGCGACTATGTGCTGAGTGGAGGCGAGATGGGCGCGGCGGTGATTGTGGATAGCATCACGCGGCTGCTTCCCGGAGCTTTGGGGAATGAAGCGTCTTCGCGGCAAGAGTCGTTTACGCTGCACCCGGAGTTGACGGGCGACGGGCCGAGTTCGACCTGTGTGTCAGGCGGATTGCTGGACTATCCGCACTACACGCGGCCTGCGGATTTTCGAGGGATGAAGGTACCCGAGGTTTTGCTCGAGGGCAATCACGACGAGATTCGGCGACTGCGCCGCAAGAAGGCTTTGGAAAAGACGTTGCGAAACCGCCCCGATCTTTTGGATCGAGTGACGCTAAGCAGCGAAGACGAGAAATTACTGGCCCAGATCAAGGGCAACGAAATCTAAAACGTAAGGACTACGAAAATGCGCAACCAGGTAATTGAAAAACTTCTGGCCAAGACCCGCCGGACCGACCTTCCCAGTTTCGATTCCGGCGACACGGTTCGGGTGCAGGTGAAAATCCGCGAAGGCGAAAAAGAACGTCTCCAGGCCTTTGAGGGCGTCGTGATTGCGTGCTCCAAAGGCGCGCAGGCCAGCTTTACGGTCCGCAAAATCAGCTTCGGACAGGGCGTCGAAAGAATTTTCCCGCTGAACTGCAAGGTCATCGACAAGGTGGATGTTTTGCGCTCGTCCAAGGTGCGCCGCGCCAAGCTGTATTACTTGCGCGGGCTCAAGGGCCGGGCCGCTCGTCTGCGCGACGCCGAATAATTTCGAACGTCTCCGGGCCGGCGGAGTTTCCTCTGCCGGCTCCGGCATTTCCAGCTTGCACTCTTTCCCGCCTTCGGCGACTATCTCTCTAGTTCGCCTTGCCGCCCGAACTCCAACTCGCGATGGAAAGACCCGTCTCAGCCGCCACCGCAAAACTGCGCCTGCTGAAGAGTCTGCGTTGCACTCTGCGCTTTGAGAAGCGGGCGTGGCTGGCCGGAGCGCTCCGGGTGGCCGGAGTGGACGAAGTCGGGCGCGGCTCTCTATTTGGGCCAGTGGTGGCAGCGGCAGTCATTCTGGACCCGCGTTATCGCATCCGCGGCTTGCGCGATTCCAAGCTCTTGCCCGCCGACCGCCGCGAAATTCTGGCCGACCGGATCCGGGAGCACGCGCTGGCGTTTGCGGTTGCCGCAGTGGATGCCGAGCAGATCGATCGCATCAACATTTATCAGGCCTCGCGGGTGGCAATGCGCGACGCCGTGCTGCTCCTGTCCCCAGCCGCAGACTATCTTCTGGTGGACGCGATGAAGCTGGACTGCGAGGTGCCGCAAGACCCCATCATTCATGGCGACGCTTTGTCCGCCTCGATTGCGGCCGCGTCCATTGTGGCCAAAGTGCATCGCGACCGCATGATGAAGGAGTGGGACCCGATCTTTCCGGCGTACGGGCTGGCTTCCAACAAGGGATACAGCACGCCGTTCCATTTGGCGGCGCTCCGCGATCACGGCCCCTGCCCACTGCATCGCCAGTCGTTCGCGCCGGTGTGGGGTGCGCCCCCGCAGGAGGCGTTTGAGTTTATGCAGAAAGACGCCGCGGAGCTGGAGCCAGGATGACGGACGTGGCATAAGCGAAAACCTTCACCACAGGGTACACAGGGTCACACGGGGTAAACCGCTCAATTTCTTTTTTGTCTGCGTTTCAGTTGTTGTTTTCTGCGAGGTCGCACCAGCCTTGAACTGGCCCCGCTCTAAGTTTTTGGATTTACCCTGTGATCCCCTGTGTCCCCTGTGGTTCGCGCATTTGCCTTTCCGCCGCCCCCGCTCTACGTTTTTGATTTACCCTGTGCAACCCTGTACCCCTGTGGTTCACGCTTTTACTGATATTATTTTCGCGTGGCGGATCGCGGAAAATTCATCACCTTCGAGGGTTTGGACGGCAGCGGCAAGAGCACGCAACTGGAAAAGCTCGCCAGCGCCCTTCAGTCTCGCGGACTGCCGGTGACCGTCACTCGAGAGCCGGGCGGCACCGAGGTGGGCGAAAAGATTCGCGGTATTTTGTTGGACTCCGCCACCAAGTCGCTCTCTCCCTTGGCCGAAATGGCGCTGATGTTTGCGGCCCGCGCCCAGCATGTGGCTCAGGTCATTGAACCCGCGCTCGCCCAGGGTCACGTGGTTCTGTGCGACCGCTTCACCGACTCCACCGAAGCGTACCAGGGGGGCGGCCGCAAGCTGGGAAGCCAGCCTGTCCTTGATCTGCATCGCATTCTGTGTGGCGATGTGCAGCCCGACGTGACCATCCTGCTGGATACCGACTCGGCCAAGAGCGTCCAGCGGGCGCGCCGTCGCAACCGCACCACCGCCAAGACCCACGCCAACGCTGACGAGGGTCGCTTTGAGCAGGAGAGCCGCGCATTCTTTGGCCGAGTGCGCGCAGCGTTCCTGGACATCGCCTACCGCGAACCCGAGCGGGTGCAGGTGGTCAATGCTCGCGGCACTCCATCCCAGACTCATGCGAAGATCATGCAGATCGTTGTCCCGCGACTTGGGGAGCCCGGCACGACTCCACGGACGCGTCAACGCGTTTCCTCACGATAATGGCTTTCTCTGATTTCTACGGTAATGCGGAAACCGTCCACCAGCTTCGGGAGATGCTGGCGCGCGATCATTTTCCGCATGCCGTCATCCTCGCTGGGCCCCCGGGATCGGGCAAATACACACTGGCCCTGATGCTGGCCCGCGCCATGAATTGCCTGTCGCCCACCACCAGCGACGGGCTGCCTGACTTCTGCGGCAAGTGCTCGAACTGCACTCGCATGGCGCAGGCTGAAGACTTGAATGCCCGCGTCGCCGAGGCGGTCGAGGCGCGCGAAAACCTCCGCGAAACCGACAAGAAAGAAACTCGCATCCTGGTGCAGGTGCATCCGGACCTGCTGGTCATCCCTCCCGACCCGCCTCAGTTGCTGATCAAAGTGGACCAAGTCCGGCGTTTGAGTGAGAGCATCTACTACCGGCCTGCCGAAGCCCGCGAGCGGGTGTACATTTTCACCAGTTCGGCCTTCATGAAAGAGGCGGCGAATTCTCTGCTCAAGGTCTTGGAAGAGCCGCCCAGCTTCGCCACCCTGTTCCTGCTCACCGACAACCCCGGCGAGTTTCTGCCGACGATTCGTTCGCGCTGCATGATCTTGACCCTGGCAGCGCTGCCGCCGCCGGAGATTGAAAGCTTGTTGGCAGCTCGGCGTCCAGACTGGAACGAGAAGCAGCGCGCCCTGGTGGCCCGGCTGTCGGAGGGCGCCGCCGGCCACGCTCTGACCTTCGACATTGCCACCTACAGCGCGGCGCGGGCGAACGCGCTGGTGATTCTGAATGCCGCCGCTCGCGCCGGGGATCATAGTGATCTGTTCAAGGTCACCGAAACCTATCGTCCAGGAGCCGACGGCCGCGAGAAGACCGACCAGTTGCTGCGCGCGCTCTACATGCTGCTGGAGGATCTGATGTACCTGGGCAACGGTACGCCGCACCTGGTCCGCAACACCGACATCCAGGGAGAGCTCAAAAGGCTTGCCGAGGCGGTGGACTTTGACTGGATTGTGCGGGCCGCCCACGGTCTGAACGACGTGGAGAAAGGGATTCGGAGGAACCTGCTGCGTTCGCTGTCTCTGGACGCTTTCGCCGCGACCGAACACCCTTCTCGATTTTCGGGTTGACCTACACCCGAATACTTGTGGTAGGTTAGTGTCAAAGCGCACACACCCAGTGGTTGAGAACCAAGTGGTTACCCCATGCTTGGTTACCGATTGTTGAAGTGTGACGAACCCCGCAAATCAAACGCAGTTTCGTTAAAAGAAAGTTCTCACTCATGCCTGCAGAACGACCACTGCAACCAGATGTGACCGCCAACCGCAAACTCATCCGGCCGACCCTCAGCCGCCTGGAACCCAACTTTAACCATGGCCCCGTCAGCATGGAGCGCCGCGAACGTCCCTCTCCCGCAGCAGCCAAGAAACCAGCTCCCCTGGACCAGACCAACGCCGAAAACTTCTATTATCAAAAGCAAATGCAGGGCAAAACGCCGATGGTGGTGGTTTTGCGCGACGGAGAACTGATGCACGGCGTCATCGAATGGTATGACCGCTACTGCATCAAGTTGAATCGCGACGGCCAGCCCAATGTGATGATCTACAAGCCGGCTATCAAGTACATGTACAAAGAAGGCGAAGCAGGCTAGGAACGCTGGGCCTTCCCGCGGGTTCTGCGCCAAGAGCGGAGAACCCGGCATGAAACCCGGCACCGCGAAACCAGGGCACGAGCCCGCGACTCCTACCCCTTCCTACAGTTTCGGCAGCACGATCCCCTTCTGGTCCTGGTACTTCCCTTTGCGGTCTTTGTAGCTGACCTCGCATACCTCGTCCGACTGGAAGAAGAGAATCTGGCACAGTCCTTCATTGGCGTAAATCTTTGCGGGTAAGGGAGTTGTGTTGGAAATCTCCAGCGTTACGAAGCCCTCCCACTCGGGCTCGAACGGCGTCACATTGACGATGATGCCGCAGCGCGCATAGGTGGATTTCCCCACGCAAATGGTCAGCACCTCGCGTGGAATCTTGAAGTACTCGACCGATCGGGCCAAAGCAAAGGAATTGGGGGGCACAATCGCCACATCGGAGCGAATGGTCACAAACGACCGTTCATCGAAGTTCTTTGGATCCACCACGGTACAGTTGACGTTGGTAAAAATCTTGAACTCGTCGGCTACGCGCAGGTCATACCCATAGGAAGACAAGCCGTAAGAGATCACTCCCTGGCTTACCTGCTTCTCGGAAAAGGGGTTGATCATGTCCTGTTCCAGGGCCTTGCGGCGAATCCAGCGGTCACTTTTCAGCATGGTGCTCCTTCGTACACCTCGCGCTCGGCGAGTGTGGAATTTGGCCCCGGATGGCAAAAAACGCCACGCCGCGACGATTGCAGGCTGGTAACAGTAGTGCCATCTTACGGCAAGCCAGTCCCGTTGACAATCTCTGTTATGTTCCGTAGCATCAAGCACTTGGGAGTGTTTCGCGTGTGATTAAGCTCGACATCATCAACGAAGTGGTGGCCCGGACCGGGATTACCAAGACCAAGGCCGAGTTGGCGGTCGAGGCGGTTTTTGAGAGCATGAAGAGCGCCCTGGCGAAGGGACACCGGATCGAATTGCGCGGTTTCGGAGTGTTCAACGTCCGCCGCCGCAAGACCGGCATTGGGCGCAACCCCCGCACTGGCGCCGAAGTCTCCATTCCCCCCGGAAAGTCCGTTCGCTTCAAGCCGGGGAAGGAACTCCAGACCATCGACTGAGTCGGCCCATCCCCAACCAGCTTCGCGATTAAGAGCAGTGCTCAAGGCACCCGATGTCTGAACCGACTTCTTCCCTCCCCATCCCGATCGAGCCGCCGGTTGCCCTGTGGGTAATCAAACCCCGCCGTCAGATGTATTGGCTGCACGCCCTCTTGCTGGCCGCCACTTTTCTGACCACCACCATTGTCGGCGCCCGTTTGGAATTCAACTACCTGCACAACCTGCCGACGTTCGCCATGGGCGACGAGGGGGGCCTGCCGCTGTTCCCCGTCCGATGGATCCTGTCGCAGCCGTCGCGACTGTGGCTGGGGCTTCCGTTCTCACTCACGTTGATGTTTATCCTGCTGGCGCACGAGATGGGGCATTACCTGTATTGCCGCTTCTATGGGGTGCAAGCCACGCTGCCGTACTTCATCCCGGCACCGACGCTGATCGGGACGCTCGGGGCATTCATCCGCATTCGCGGCGCCATTCGCTCGCGCACCGCGCTGTTTGATATCGGAATTGCCGGGCCTATCGCCGGATTCGTGGTCGCGCTAGGAGCCTTGGCCTGCTCGCTTGGCCTCTCCCGGCCATTTCCCCTGGGAGCGGGGCCAGAGAGCGATTTGGGATTCCCGTTGATTTTCCTGCTGGTCCACCGGGTGCTTGCGTTTCTGTCTCACGGCGTGGCGGGGTTGCCGTTGAGCCAGGTGGTATTGCACCCGATGGCCATCGCGGCCTGGGTGGGCATGTTCGCCACCGCGCTCAACTTGCTTCCGGGAGGCCAGCTCGACGGCGGCCACATCGTTTTCTCACTGTCGCCCAAGCTCCACAAATGGGTGTCGCGCCTGACCATCCTGGTTCTGGCGCCTATGGCCGTCTATTACTGGGCGGGATGGCTGGTGTGGGCGGTTTTGCTGGGGCTGAGCAGCATGCGGCATCCTCGGGTGGCGGATTGGCCGCGGGTTTCGGGCAAGCGAGGTTGGCTGGCGGTGCTGGCACTGTTGATGTTGATCTTGACCCTGACTCCCGCTCCCTTCGTGGGCGGTTCCCTGCGGGCAGTGGTGCACGAGCTGCGCGGCCGGTAATACCCTTGCCGGATACACCGAGGGTGCGACGCGCCTACATCATCCAGAGCGCGTCCACATCCACCACCACCTGGGTGCGCGGGATCTTCTGAGCTGCGGCGTGGGCCAGCATCGCGCGCAACAGTGTATTCAGTTTCTCGCGGCTGGGCGACTTCAGCACGAAGTGATAGCGGTAATCGCGCTTGAGGCGCACAATCGGGGCCGCGGCCGGGCCCATCACGCGGATGCCTTCATGCCGCGTCTTCTCAAACCATCGCCCCAGCGTTCCCGACCACTGCAGAGCTTCCTCCAGCTTGTTGCTGCGGACCAGCACATTGGCCAGCGCGGAGTAGGGCGGATAGTGCATCCAACTGCGAAAACGCAATTCCTTCTCGTAGAAGCCGGTGAAATCATGCTGCGCGGCATATTGCACGGCGTAGTGGTCGGGAAAGTAGGTCTGCAACACGACTTTGCCGGGAGTCTCGCCGCGTCCCGCCCGCCCCGCCACCTGGGTGAGCAGTTGGAAGGTGCGTTCGGCGGCGCGGAAGTCGGGCATGCCTAGCGCCATGTCCGCCCCCACCACGCCTACCAAAGTCACGCCGTGGATGTCATGCCCCTTGGCGATCATCTGCGTGCCGACCAGAATGTCCAGCTCGCCCGCGTTCATTGCGGCCAACATGCGTTCAATGTCGTCGCGCCCGCGAGTGGTGTCGCGATCCAGCCGCCCAATCCGTGCCTGCGGGAACATCCCGTGCAACAGCTCTTCCAATTTCTCGGATCCAGTGCCTAGAAAATAGACAAACTCGCTGCCGCAGTGGGTGCAGTGTTCCGGGACTTGCGCCACAAATCCGCAGTGGTGGCATTCCATCTTGCGCTTGCCCTTGTGATGCGTCATGGAGACCGCGCAGTTCTGGCATTGCAGCGTCTTGCCGCAGGTCCGGCAGAGCACCACTGGAGAATAGCCGCGCCGGTTCAGCAACACCATCACCTGTTCATGCTTGTCCAGACGCTCCTGGATCTCAGCGGCCAGCTTGCGCGAGATGACCTGCTCCTTGCCGGTTTCCTGATACTCCTGGCGCATGTTGAGGATTTCGACTTCCGGCATAGGGCGAAGTTCCACCCGGTCGGGCAAATCCACCAGCGAGTACTTGTTTTGCTTGGCGTTGAAATACGATTCGAGCGAGGGGGTGGCCGAACCCAGCACCACGGCAGCATTGGCCATCTTGGCCCGCACCACGGCCACGTCGCGGGCGTGATAGCGCGGGTTCTCTTCCTGCTTGTAAGACGAATCGTGCTCCTCGTCCACAATAAGCAGCGCCAGATCGCTGACGGGAGCAAACACTGCGGAGCGCGTTCCCACCACCATGCGGGCCTCGCCGCGACGGATGCGATGCCATTGCTCGGCCCGCTCCGCATCGGTCAGCCCAGAATGAAGAATCGCCACTTCCTCGCCGAACACCTCATGCAAGTCCGCGGCAACCGCCGGAGTAAGGCCGATTTCCGGCACCAGCAGGATGGCCGAGCGCCCCTGCTTCAGCACCTCGGTCATTCCCGCAAGATAGACCGCCGTCTTGCCGGAGCCGGTGACCCCGTGCAATAACATCCCGGAGAACTTGCCGCTGTTGACCGCCGCATGAATCTTCTGCAGGGCATCGGTTTGCGCAGTGCTGAGGTCAAACGTGAAGGAAGACCTCCCCTTCGCCGATGACAGGAGAAACTCCGCCGGCACTTCCTCAATCGCCACTAGACCGCGCTTCACCAGGGTAGCCAGCGTGGTGCGCGGAACATCCAGCGCGTGCAGCGCCTCGACTTGCAGCTTTCCGCCCGCTGCCGTGAGAGTTTCCACCAGCAGCCGTTGATTCTCGTTCAGCTTGCCCTCGGCACTCAGCAACGACGCCACCTTCACCACCCGCTTGGCGTCACGGGAGCCTGACACATCTTCGCGGACGATCCATTTCTTGCGCGCCATGCTGGCCAGCACTTCGCGAGTTACACCAGTGGCGGTCCGCACTGATGGTTCGCGCGCCGATTCCCGCTGCGCCAGATAGTCCAGTACGCGGACCTCGATCATTTGGTCTTCGGGACCGCGCTTGGATCGTCCCGGCGAACCGGTGGTCCCCGCCGCGTGAAGCGCCATGTGACCCACTTCGGTAATGCTGTAGTTGATCGCCTTTTTGAATTCCGCGTTCAACGGCAACATGCTGCGGAACACTTCGCCCAGGGGCGACAGGTAATAGTTGGCGATCCACTGGCCTAGTTTCAGCAATTGTTCATCCAGCACCGGAGTCAGGTCGAGCGCTTCCAGCAGGTTGCGCGCCTGCACCGACGGCGGACGGTCATGCAGTTCCACCACAATCCCCGGGGTGCGCTTCTGCCGGAACGGCACCAGCACGCGTCCCCCGACGATGGGCTCCATCCCCGCGGGAATGCGGTAGGTGAAGAGCATGTCGAGCGGAAGTGGGATGGCGACATCGCAGAATTCAGACATGGCGATTCGAGATGATGTACCAGTAAACCATGCCACAGAAAATGGCGGGAGGTTACCGCAGTTTCAGCGTGGTCAATGCGAACAACGCAAACACCAGCGATGCGATCCAGAAGCGCACAATGATTTTCGATTCCGACCATCCCATCAACTCAAAGTGGTGATGGATGGGAGCCATCTTGAAAATCCGTTTCTTGCGCAGTTTGTAGGAACCCACTTGCAGGATCACCGACAGCGCTTCAATCACGAACACCCCGCCGATGAATGGCAGCAACAGTTCCTGTTTGATGATGACCGCCACGGTTCCAATGGCTCCGCCCAACGCCAGCGAGCCTACGTCCCCCATAAAAATCTCCGCCGGATGCGCGTTGTACCAAAGGAACCCGATGGCCGCTCCTATCATCGCCCCGCAAAACACGGTGACTTCGCCGACCTGCGGCATGCGCTGCAATTCGAGGTAAGTGGAAAACGTCGCGTGTCCACTTACGTAGGTGAGTACGACCAGCGCGCCGGCCGCGATGACCGTGCAACCAATCGCCAGCCCATCCAGGCCATCCGTCAGGTTGACGGCGTTACTCGATCCCACAATGACCAGGCACACGAAAACGACAAAGGGGAGGAATGCCAATGGCCACCAATGCGGACTATGCACCAGAGCCTCGATCACCAAATCCGGACGGAACTGCTTAAAGAACGGCACGATCAGCTTGGTGGAGTAGAGGCCCCGCGTCTGCATGGCAATCAGCGCCGCTGCAATGGCCACGCTGGCGGCAACCTGGAACCCAAGTTTGGAGCGAGCGGTGAGCCCTAAATTGCGGCGATGCACAACCTTGGTATAGTCGTCGGCAAAACCAATGGCTGCGAAGGCTGCTGTGGCCAGCATCGCCAACCAAACGAACCGGTTGCTGAGGTCCGCCCAGAGCAAAGTGGGCACCAGAATCGTGATCGCAATCAGCAGGCCGCCCATAGTCGGCGTGCCGGCTTTTTTCTGGTGCGCCTTGGGACCTTCTTCGCGGATGTATTGCTGAATTTGGAAATCGCGCAACCGCCGGATCACCCAGGGCCCGATCACCAGCGCAGTGAACATTGCGGTCAGGCTGGCAAAGGCGGTGCGAAATGTCAGGTAACGAAAAATCCGGAATAGCGGATAGTGAGGGAATAGTTTGATGTACAGCAGCCAGTAAAGCAATCCGCCTCCGTTCGATTTCTAGGATGACTTACTGCGGCGCTTTCGCGGCGCGTTGCCACCCTTGCAGGGCCCGCTCCAACTTTACACCGCGCGACCCCTTGAGCAGCACCCACTCTCCCGCGCGGGTGTTAAGAGCCAGCCACTCCGCGGCGTCTTCGGGAGTGGCTACAAATTCTGACGACAATCCCGCTTGCTGGGCAGCCTCAACCATCCACCGCGCCTGGCCGCGCACGCCAACCAGGGCACTGATGTTCTTGGTGGCGATGTACTGTCCACAGTCCCGGTGCAGGCGCTCACTCTCCGGCCCCAACTCCAGCATTTCACCAGCAACCACGATGCGACGCGACGCCGGAATGTCTGCCAGCGTATCCACCGCCGCCATCAACGCCTGGGGGCTGGAGTTGTAGCAATCATTCAGCACATGCACTCCCCCCACCTCGATGACCTGACCACGCTTGTCGGCAGTTTGCAAGTGAGCCAGCGCCTCCGCGATGTCGTGCATCGACACGCCGATTGCGAACGCAACCGCCGCTGCCCCTAGCGCATTGTAGATATTGTGCCGCCCTAGCAGTGGAATGGTAACCCTCGTCCGCTGCCCGCTCATCACCAGATCAAACTGGGATCCGCTCGGTCCGAGGCTTTCTATCGCTTCCGCCCTCACGTCTGCTGGAGCACGAATTCCAAAGCTCACGACGCTGCCCGCGAACCCGCGCCGCATCGCCGCCACCCGCTTATCGTCGGCATTCAAGACGGCCGTGCCGTTGGCCGGAAGCGCATCAATCAGCTCGCGTTTGGCTTGCGCTATGCCATCCAGAGAAGCGAAATTCTCCAAATGCACCGGAGCCACGTTGGTCACCACGCCCAGATCGGGCGCTGCGATTTTGGCCAGGGCGGCGATCTCTCCCGCATGCGACATGCCCATCTCGATCACTGCCATGTCGTGCTCCGGCTCCAGTTGCAACAAGTTGAGCGGCAAGCCAAACTGATTATTGAAGTTGCCCTGGGTGCGATAGACGCGGTACTTGGTCTCCAGCACCTGTGCGATGGCGTCCTTGGTGGTGGTCTTGCCCATCGAGCCGGTCACTCCCACCACGCGCTTGCCCCACTGGCGTCGGACGGAAGTCGCCAGTGCCTGCATCGCGGTCAGGGTTTCGTCCACCGCCAACAATCCCGCCCGCTTGGGATAGCGCTGCAACTGGTCCCGCCGCACCACCGCTCCCACCGCGCCGCTGGCCAGCGCCTGCTCAACAAAGTCGTGTCCGTCGAGCCGGTCGCCTTTCACCGCGAAAAATAATTCGTTCGCTCTTACGGTCCGAGAATCAATCGAATATCCCTGGGCCACCGGGTTGGAGTCGAACTCTCCGGAAGCGGCAAGAATCCTGGCGACCTCGCCGAGTGCAAGCTTCATGCGCCTGCTCCCGCGCTGCCCGTCTCCCCCGAGCCGACAAATCCCAAGTCCTTCAGAATTTCCCTGGCCACCGCGACGTCATCGAAGGGAACCACTCCCTCACGCGTGGTCTGGGTCTTCTCGTGTCCTTTTCCGGCGATCAAAACAATGTCTGAGCTGCCGGCCTCGCCCACTGCAAGCGCAATCGCAGCGCGACGATCTGGCTCCATCACATACTTGGCTCCGGTCCGCTGCAAGCCCACCATCGCATCGTTCAGGATCGCAAGCGGATCCTCGCTGCGCGGATTGTCGGAGGTGAGCACCACGAAGTCGCTACCCTGGCCCGCCGCCTTGCCCATCAGCGGTCGTTTGGCGCGGTCACGATCACCGCCACATCCAAACAGCGTGATCACCCGTCCCTTTTGTCCTCCGCGCACCGCAAATTCGCGGGCCAGCGCAGTCAGATTGCGCAGCGCGTCATCGGTGTGCGCGTAGTCCACCACAACCGTGAAGGGCTGCCCGCAATCCACGCGCTCAAAACGCCCGGGCACGCACTGTAGCGCCAAGACTCCTTTGGCGATGGCATCGTTTCCGCATCCGCGAGCATAAGCCGCGCCCGCCGCTGCCAGAATGTTGTAAACGTTCACTCGGCCGATCAAGGGAGACCACAATTCCACTGGTCCCGCCGGAGTGATGGCCTGCATGCGTGTCCCGCGGGCGGTGATCTCAACGTTCTTCGCAGCAAAGTCGCCTGCCTCCCACCCGTAGGAAAATACCTCCGTGCTAATTTTCTTGCTCAGCTTCAGGATCTGCTTGCCGTATTCGTCATCGGTGTTGATGACGGCTGCTCGGGGGGGCTCGGTGCCGCAGCCCTCGAAGAGCGTCTGTTTGGCGCCGAAGTATTCCTCCATGGAGCCGTGATAATCCAGATGATCGCGGGTGAGATTGGTGAATACAGCCACGTCGAAAGGCACGCCCCAGACCCGCTGTTGCTGAAGCGCATGGGAGGAGACTTCCATCACGGTTTCAGTCACCCCGAGGCCCAACGCTTGCGACAGTAGTTGGTTCAGTTCCAGCGCTTCGGGAGTGGTGTGCGGAGCGGACAGGGTTTTCCCGGCAACGTGATACTCAATGGTCCCCACCAGTGCAGTCTTGCGCCCCGCCGCCTGCAACATGGATTCGATCAGGAACGCGGTCGTACTCTTCCCGTTGGTGCCGGTAATTCCAGTGTTGGCGAGCCGTTCCGCCGGACGCTTGTAGAAGTTCGCGCTCAACCTTGCCAGCGCTCGCCGGCCATGGGGAACCACCGCCCATGCCACCCCCGGTCGAGGCGCTTCATAGTTTGAATCGCCAGGATTCGAATCGCTGACCACCGCCACGGCTCCCACGGCAATCGCCTGGTCAATGAAGCGGTTGCCGTCGCTAGTCTCACCCTTCATGGCTACAAACACACTTCCGGGCTTGACTCGTCGCGAGTCATACTCCACGCTGCCAACGCTCGGATTCCCTCTCTGCGAGAGAATTTCCGCGCCGGTCAGAAGTTGTTCGAAGGTCATTGCTGTGAACTACAAGGGTGCACAATTTGAGGAAAGCCAGAGAGAATCACTTGCCAAGCCTCACTACAACGCGGCTTCCCGCTGGCGCACGCGAACCTGCCGGCGGCGCTTGTTCTTTGACTACTCCGACCGTGCCCATCGGCTCCAAATCAAACCCGCCTGCGGAAGAAATCTCCAGCGCAGCCCGCAAACTCTTGCCCACCAGCGATGGGACCTCCACGCTTTCCTGGTCGAACACCACTGTGCCAGCGAGCTTGGTCGCGGGCGCCGTTAGCGGCACGGTCGGCTCTCCGAGTGGACGAACTTCCTCTTCCTTCTCCTGCCAATGATTGGCGGCCGGCTGCATTTTGGTCGCGATTACTGGCGTCCTGGCGACTGCGGACGAGACGTGGTCCGGCGTTTCCGCAGCTACCAGGGTCGCGCCCAGATGGTCCGGCGAATCTTCTGCCACGTCGCCAGTTTTGGCATTACGCCGCGCCAACAGTAGCTTTCGGTCCGGCGAAATCTCAACATCATGCGCCACATGCTGATACTCCAGC
This sequence comes from Acidobacteriaceae bacterium, assembly GCA_025360645.1. Lineage (GTDB taxonomy): Bacteria > Acidobacteriota > Terriglobia > Terriglobales > Acidobacteriaceae > JANYBT01. Next base: position 18,155 of record JANYBT010000123.1, read on the forward strand.
ACTTGCTGCATGATGCGCTGAAACACCGGCGCCGCCACCTGTCCGCCCTGGTGCAGACCTTGCGCGGAATCCAGGATCACCGCCACCGTGAGCGCAGGATTGTTCACCGGGGCAAAGCCTGCAAACGACCCAACATACTTCGTCTTGGAGTAAGTGCCGGTCGCTGGATCCAGCTTCTGCGCCGTCCCAGTCTTGCCGGCGGAACTGTAGCCTTCCAGAATCGCTTTCGGAGCCGTTCCGTGCAACACAACTCCCTGCAGCATCTGTCGCATCTGGGCTGCGGTCACCGGCGAGAGCACACGCCGTCCTTCAGAAGGGTGAAACATAATTTGTTGCGGCGAGTTCTTGGGTTCAACGGTGCCCGCGACCACATGCGGCGGCAGCCACACTCCATCGTTCGCGATGCTGGACATCATCGCCGCCAGTTGAATGGGGGAGACTCCAATCTCCTGTCCCATCGCGATCGCCGCCAACGACATGTGCGACCAGCGTTCCACCGGCTTGGTCATTCCCCGCGTCTCTGCCGGCAACTCCACTCCCGTAGGCTGTCCAAACCCGAATAAGCGAATGTATTTGTAGAAACGCTGGTCCCCCAACCGCATGGCGATTTTGATGGCGCCCACGTCGCTGGAATGGGCGATGATGTCTGACACCGGCATCAAGCCAAAGGGTTTGTGATCGTGGATGGTTACTTTGTCAATCACGATCTTGCCCATCTGGCAGTCGAAAATCTCATCCGGCTTGGTGACCTTCTCCTCCAGAGCCGCTGCTACCGTCACTACCTTGAAAGTGGAGCCGGGCTCGTAGATGTCGCTCACGGCGCGGTTCTTCAGTCCCTCGTTGGTGATCGCCTTACGCCGATTGGGATTGAAAGTCGGCCAGTTGGCTAGCGCCAGCACCTCGCCCGTCCGCGGGTTCATCACGATGACGGTGCCGGCGATCGCGTGCGTCTCCTGGATGGCGCGCTCCAACTCGCGCTCCGCGACGTACTGAATGTACTCGTCAATGGTCAGAACAATGTTACTGCCCGGTTCGCCCTCGGTTTCGGTTCGGTTGTACCAGTGCTTCCGCGCGTCCACGGAAATGACCATGGCGCCCGGCTGGCCTTGCAGTTGCTCTTCGTACAAGCGTTCAATTCCGCTCAGGCCCTGGTCATCCCCCACATAGCCCAGCAACTGTGCAGCCAGTTCCTTTTGCGGATAATACCGCTTGGGTTCTCTCTGAAAGTGAATCCCACGCAAGTTGAGGTTGCGAATGCGCTGAATGGTCTCCGCATCGGCTTTGCGAGCCACCCAGCAAAACGTCTTGCCGCTCTGGCAATTCGCCAGCGCGACATGCGGGTCGTCGCCGGTGATTCCGGTGACCAGGGAAACCGCGCTCGCCAAGTCTGGCGCTTCGCCGGGAACAATGAAGGCCGATTCCACCATCACCGAGGCGGCGAGTTCATGGCCCAAGCGGTCGTAAATGGTGCCGCGCTTGGCGGCCAGCGGAATGTAGCGATCATGCTGCTTGGCTTCTCGATCGCTGTAGTCGCGATACTGGAAAATCTGAAGGTTCACCAGACGGAAGACGACGGCCAGCGTCCACAGCACGAAAACGCCGCCCATCGCCAGCAGCCGTTTTTGCGCGCTATTGTGAAAGCTGTTCGTCGCCATGCCAGACTCTCAGACCCGCTTCGTAAATGCAGATGGCGGCCCAGTCAGAGCCGCCAGCTTCATTGCTGCGTTGTTATCAATTCCGTTCACTGCACAGAAATCACAGATACCGGGTTCAGGGTCGCCACCTGTGCGCTTGCGCCCTCGGCCACAGAGACATCCAGGTGCAGCACCTGGGTCGCGTCCGGCGGTTGCATCCCCATCGCCCGCGCCAATTGATCGATTCGTTCGGGCGAGCGCAAGGTGGAGTCTTCCACCCGCAGCGCGTGGTTCTGGTCCACCATCGTGTCTCGCTCCCGCTTCAGGGTTTCAATCTTGTAGCCGTATTCGATCGCCTTGAAGTGCTGCCAGGCATAGCCCATCACAATCGCAAACAGCAGGCTGATGGCCAGCAGAAATTGCCGCGTCTCCCGGGCGCGCGTCGGGTCGGCCACCTCCACCAGACGGGAGTTGTCGATGGCCTTGGCGAAATACACCTCGGGAGTGCCGTTCCAGCAGGACGGCTGCTCGCACGGTGCATTCAGGTTTAGCGAGTTGGTGGCTGCGCTCATAACTTACCCTTTCAAGACTTTTTCTGCGGCCCGCATCTTGGCGCTGCGCGACCGCGGGTTCACCGCAATTTCTGCTTCCCCGGCCGTGACCGGTTTTTTCGTCAACACCCGGTAGTAGCCTTTGGTCAAACCCTCCCGGAACGCGTCTTTCACGATCCGGTCTTCCAGAGAATGAAAGCTGATGATCACCAGCCTTCCTCCCGGCTTCAGCAAACGGGGCGCAACTTGCAGCAGCTCCCGCAAATCGTCTAACTCGCGGTTTACGAATATTCGGATGCCCTGGAAAGTCCGGGTCGCTGGATGAATCCGCCGTTCTGCCTGGTTCATTGGCCGGGCCGCAGCCGAGATGATCTCTGCTAAATGCGCAGTCGATCGAATCGGCCGCGACCGGACAATGGCTCTGGCGATTCTCCGCGACCTCCTTTCCTCTCCGTATTCGTAAATCACGTCAGCGAGTGTTGGCTCGTCGAGACGATTTACCACTTGTTCGGCGGTGCGCTCTTCATACGGATCCATTCGCATGTCCAGCGGCCCTTCCGCCTGAAAACTAAATCCGCGCTCGGCGTTCCCCAGTTGCAGGCTGCTCATCCCCAGGTCGGCCAGCATCCCATCGAGCGATGCCTTCTCCGCCCACTTGCCCACTTGCGCGAAGGAGCCTTGCTCCAACCTGATCTCCGGCCAGTCACCGCTGTCTGCGCCGGTCAATCTCGCTTGCGCCACCTGCAAGGCCTGCGGGTCTTTATCGCAACCAATCAAACGACCCTGTGCGCCGAGGCGTTTTGCGATTTCGCAACTGTGCCCGCCCAGCCCTACGGTGGCATCCAGATAACTCCCGCCACGCTTTACGGCTAAAAAATCGATCGCTTCTGGTAAGAGAACTGGAACGTGGCCAACTTCCGAACCACGCCCATCCCCCTCGGGGATGTTTTCTCTCTCCACCCTGCCCACTAGATGCCCATTTCGTCGAGGGTCTTTTGATCATCGGTCGTGAATGGCTCTTCCACTTCCTTTTTCAACGCCTCTATGTCTTGAACTTCCAGGTAAGTCTGGTACCCCACCACCGCCACATCCCCTTTGAGCCCGGCATCATCGCGCAGGATTTGCGGCAGTAACAGGCGGCCTTGACTGTCCATCTCCACCAAGCCTCCCCAGTAGCCCACTCGCTTCAGAAATTTGCGTTTGGTTGGGTTGAATTGCGAGACCGCAGCCAGCTTCTGCTCGATGCGCTCCCATTCTTCGTAGGGGTAGATTTGAGCAACTTTCCCATCCAAGCTGGTGATGTAAAACTTGCTGCCGTACTTTTCTTCGATCACGCGCTTGTGGTCCGCGGGGACTTTGAGCCGTCCTTTTTCGTCCACGCGGGTTGGGCAGTTTCCCAGAAACATGTGCTATGCTCACCACGGCAGCCATCATGATCAGAATCTCAGCATCGCTCGGGCTCGGTTTGGGAGTGTCAGTTGTTTCCACTGGCGCCTCTCGAATCGGTTGTACCGTTAGAACTGATTGCCTGATCTACCAATAGCCCACTTTGGGCCACTTTTGACCACCGTCGCCATCCTCAACTTTCCGCTCGCGATTGTCAAGAGAATTGTTTTCACCCCCATTTCTGCGATATGGGCCCTTGACGAACCATTGTGTAAAACGCCATCACTTGTGGTTCTCGACGCCTATGGCCACAACCAGTTGGGTTTACCGCAGTGGTGCGCGCCCTCCAGAAATGCCGGCTTTTAGCGGCCTTTCGCAAAAATTCCTGTGGAAAACTTTACCGTTCGCAGCGGAATACAATCTCAGTACCGTGATTCACAAATTCAGTGCCGAGCAATGGGTACCATTCCCCTTGCCCGATGTGTTCCGCTTCTTTGCCGACCCGCGCAACCTGCCTCGCATCATGCCCGCCTGGATGGACATCAAGCTGGAGCGGCTGGACGTGGTTCCTCCCCCGGGGTTGACGGCAGTTTTCGCCGGCATTGGTTCCGAGCTGGAAGCCTCCTACCGCGCCATTCCCTTCCTGCCGCTGCGGGTGCGTTCGGTCGCCATCATCACCGACTTCCGCCTGAACCAGTATTTCGAAGACGTGCAGGGCAAGGGGCCGTTCCAGAGCTGGCATCACCGGCACGAGTTTGCCGAGGAGACGCGCAACGGCATTGTTGGCACCATCGTCCGTGACCGGATTGCTTACGACGCGGGATTCGGCGCGGTGGGCTCCTGGGGACAGCGCTTCACCATCGCTCCTCAACTGCAACGAACGTTCGACCATCGCCAGCGGGTATTGCCGGGACTGTTGGGATCGTAGCCATTCGCAATCCTCCTGCGCGCGTCTGCTCCCGGCCTGAGGGAACAGTTCTCCCTTTCACCGCCCGCGACGCGGGTGTACACTTGGCGCGGTTTCCAATACATCTTCTGCGGAGTCGCCATGCGTGTGAACAGCACAAGAGTGTGGATCGGTGGAGTAGCCGGAGGGGTGGTGTGGTTGCTGTGGAGCATCTTCATCAACCTGCGCCTGGGGAATGCGCGTTACGAGGCCATGCAGGCAGCGGGAATCTTCCTCAAGCAGCCGCGCTATCCCTTCTTCATGGCGACGTGGACGATCATGCTGTTTGTTATGGCCATCTTGCTGGCTTACCTCTATGCCTGGACGCGCAACACTCTCGGCGCAGGCCCCCGGACGGCCCTGAAGATCGGCATGATCGTTGGCTTCTTCGCCGGATTCCCCGACAACTTCGGTCAGGCCACCTGGTCGGCCGCACCTCGCGTCTTTCCGCTGGCATGGATGCTGGAGATGTGGGTGGGCTGCATCCTGGCCACTTTGGTCGCGGGATATATTTACAAGGAATAAAGGGCTTGTGAGCACCGGTGGGCTGCAAGCCGAGCGTCGCTGGCCTCATTCTTCCGGTTTACAATGCTGCCCTGATGCGCGCCGCCGTCATCTTCGGGCTGGGATGTCCGTCCCGCTCTCTGCATCCCTTTCAGCAAGACTCCGCCACCAGTTGGCAGATCGGCCTCCCCGCGTCTGCCGGCGATTGCGACGCGATCCTGCTGTTCGGCGGCGATGGCACCCTTCACCGCCATCTCGCCTCGCTAGTCAAGCTCGATCTGCCCGTGCTGATTGTGCCGGCGGGCAGCGGTAACGATTTCGCGCGCGCACTCCATCTGAAAAATCCGAAAGACTCCCTGGCAGCGTGGCGCTCGTTTGAAGCCGGGGCCGGTAACATCCGCGCCATTGACCTTGGCAAGATCATCCCGCTGGACTCTCCCGCTCTGGCTCACTACTTCGCCAGCATCGCGGGATGCGGGCTCGACGGCGCGGTGGCCCGTCGCGCCAATGCTCTGCCCCGCTGGCTGCGTGCCCGCGGTGGATACCTGCTCAGCCTTCCTGGCGCCGTGCGCGCTTTCCAGTTGCAGGCCATGCGCCTCTCCGTTGGCGTCGACAACGGCGATTTCGAGCTGCACAGCGACGATCCCGCCTTTCTGATCGCCTTCGCCAACTCGCCGGCCTACGGCGACGGCATGAAGGTCGCTCCCCGCGCCCGTCTCGACGACGGCCTGCTCGATGTTTGCCGCGTCGGCGATGTCGGCAAGCTCAATCTGCTGCGCCTGTTCCCCACCGTCTATCTGGGACGTCACCTCGGCATTCCGCAAGTCACATATTTCACCGCCCGCAGTCTTCGTCTGGAGGCCGATACGCCTCTGGACATTTACGCCGACGGCGAATTCGTCTGCCAGACTCCGGTCCAGGTGGAAATTGCGGACTGCCAATGGAAAGTCATCATTCCCGCAGGGTGACATTGCCCCTCGCCGCGCGTCCCTCTGATATTGTCCTTAGAGCGGTTCCCACTTGGGGTTTATGGATTCGTCAACACTGCGCAGGATTTTTAAAGCATTTCAATATAGCGATTTCCGCCTGATGTGGATTGGCGCCTGCACCTCCAGCATCGGCACCTGGATGCAGATCGTGGCCCAGGGCTGGCTCATCTATCGCCTCAGCCATTCCGCTTTCTTGCTCGCGCTCGACCAGTTTCTCGGCGGCATCCCCATATTTTTGTTCTCGCTGCTGGGCGGCGTGGTCGCGGATCGCATCGAGCGCCGCCGCATTCTTCTCGGTTCCCAGTATTTGCAGTTGGCCAGCGCGGCCACCCTGACCGTGCTGGTGGCGACTGGCACCGTGCACGTCTGGCATATCCTGTGCCTCTCGTTTGTCTCTGGCTTCGCGCAGGCCTTCGGCGGCCCCGCCTATCAGGCCCTGATTCCGACGCTGGTCAAGCGGGAAGACATGCCCAACGCCATCGCGCTAAATTCGATTCAGTTCAACATGGCGGTGATGATTGGTCCCGCGCTGGCCGGGCAGACCCTGGCCCGCCTGGGTGAGAAATGGTGCTTCGGCCTGAACGCCGTTTCTTTTCTCGCGCCCATTATTTCCCTCTCCCTCATCTCCGCCCGCTTCCTGCCCGAGAAGACGACCGAGTCCATGCTCAACAGCCTGAAGCAGGGCATCGCATTTGTGCGCAAGCAGCACGCCATGGAAGCGCTCATCGTACTCGCCTTCTGCATGACCGCTTTGAGCATGTCGATGCGCACTTACATTCCCGTGTTCGTCAAAGACATCTTTCATCGTGGCCCGGAAACCTACGGCAACCTGCTCGCACTGATGGGCGCCGGTTCGATCTTTGGATCTCTGACCATCGCAGCGATGGGCAATATCCAGCGCAAGGGACGGGTTGCCCTGGTCATGCTCATCTGCCTGGGCGCGGGGATTTCCGGATTCGGCCTGTCGAAATCGCTGCCTTTCAGTTACGCCATGTTGGTTCTGGTGGGTTTTTCCATGATGGCGGTCTTCGCCACAGTGAATTCGCTGGTGCAGTTGATCACCACCGACGCCATGCGCGGGCGCGTCATGAGCGTTTACAACTTCGCCTTCCGCGGCGGCATGCCCATGGGCAACCTCTTGTCGGGATGGCTGGTTCCTCTGCTGACCGCGCCCGTAGTGTTGGGGATCAATGGCATGCTGCTGATTCTGGTGGCTCTCTACTATCTGGTGGTGCAACGGCGAGTAGCGGCGCTGTGAGGCAGTGCACGCAGACTGGCGCAGCGCGGCATCGCCGTCGGCTCGCCATATTCCTGATCACCATCAAGCCATTTAGCATCTATTTTGGAGTTTTGTTTTGCGCGCTGGCGGCTTCCGGCCAAGTCCGCCCAACCCTTCCCCCAGGCCAGGTGACCGAAGCCGTGCAATGCGCCGCCGAGCCCGACGAGACCTACTCCCTTTACCTGCCATCGGGGTACACGCCAGCCAGGCCGTGGCCCATCATCTACGCTTTCGATCCGGGAGCGCGGGGCAAGACGCCGGTGAAACTGTTGCAAGCCGCAGCCGAGAAGTACGGCTACATCGTCGTCGGCTCCAACAACTCGCGCAATTTCGCTATTGCAGAAGCTTCGCGCGCCGCCAATGCGATGTGGCAGGACACCCATGCACGCTTCCCGATTGATGAGCGGCAAACCTACACCACCGGTTTTTCGGGAGGAGCGCGGGTCGCGGGACTGGTCGCGTTGCGGTGTGCACCGTGCAAGATTGCGGGAGTGATTGCGCAGGGCGCGGGCTATCCCAATACGGAAAAACCGCCGCAGCCCGATCGCTTGCTCTATTACTTGAGCGTGGGCGACCAGGATTTCAACTGGCCGGAAATCGTGGCGGTGCGGCGCGAACGCGAGCAGAGTGGCAGCCCCTACCGCTTTCGCACTTTTGCCGGCGAGCACCAATGGGCGCCAGCCAGTGTGATGGAAGACGCGGTGGAGTGGATCTACCTGAAGGCCATTCAGGCTGGGTCGCAAGCCAGGGACGAGGCGTTTCTGGACCGCGCATTGCAGCGCATGCAGGCGGAAGCGGTGGATGCAGAACAGCGGGGCGACGCCATCGCACAACTCAGCGCCTTGCGCTCGCTGGCCTCCGACTTCCGCGGCCTGCGAGAGGTGAAGGAGTACGAGGCGAAGCTGGCAAAGCTGAAGCCCTCATCCGCGTTGGACAAGGCCTTGAAGAAAGAGCAGGAGGCGATGGCAAGCCAGGAAGCGATAGTGAGGCCCATCGCGGCACAACTGGCCAACCTGGGCGACGCCGACGACTCTCAACGGCGAGTGTTGCAGTTGAACGTCGCCACCGGCATGAGACAGCTCAAGGCGCAGGGCGAGCACTCCAAGGACGCGGACAAGCGCCTGGTGATGCTGCGCGCCGTCAACGACCTGTGGGCGCAGGGCATCGAAGCCGGACAATCGCGGCTGGAACGCAAAGAGTTCGAGACGGCCGCTCTTTATTTCGGGTTGATGGAAGACATTGCGCCGTCCGAACCCTGGCCCTCTCTGTTACTGGCCGAGACGCGGGTAGCGGAGGGCAACAAAAAGCAAGCGTTGAAAGACCTTCGCGAAGCAGTGAAGCGCGGGCTGAAGAATCCAGAAGTGCTGGAGCGAGACCCGGACCTGCAGCCCTTGCGCGCAGACCCGGAGTTTCAGAAGATCGTGGAAGGGATGAAAAAAGAGTAGGGGGCGGTATCGAGTGAGCGATGGTGCATCGTCGTCACCTTGCAAAAACCGCAGGGTGGGGCACCCTTCGGCATAACTCGATCCTCCCGAGGTCATCCGAATTCAATTGCCAATTCTCCTTGCTCACAAGTTCCTTCACGCTCACTAATCGAATGGCTTTGCCCGCTTGGGGCGGACGCCCCCGGCCGCCGCGGTTGGGGTTGCTTTTGCCAGCGGCGGACAGGAGTGTCTGGCCTGCACCGTGTAGAATATGAGTTCGGTCTTCGCACTGCGGCGAAAGCCTGTCCTGAACGCAATCGTCGGTACGATTCGCGGATTTTCCGCAGGCTATGGCGAGGGTCTGAGGTACCAGACCCGAACAGTTCCTAAGGAGAGTTGAATCCGCAATGTCTATCCCCGCCACCCAGCTACGCCCGGGCATGATCATCAAGCACAATAACGAACTACATTCGGTGTTCAGCGTGGAACACCGGACGCCTGGCAACCTGCGGGCGTTCATCCAGGCCAAGTTACGCAACCTGCGTACCGGGGCCATGTTTGAGCACCGTTTCCGCTCGCCCGACCCCATCGAACGGGTGGTGGTGGACGACGTGGATATGGAATATCTCTACAGCGACGGCGACGACTACTACTTCATGAACACCCTGAACTTCGAGCAGACCAACCTGACGCGGGAGATTCTGGGCGACAGCGTGGATTACCTGACCGCGAACCTGCAAATCAAAGTGGAGTTCTTTGACGGCAAGGCGGTGGGCATTGAACTGCCGCAGACCGTGGAATTGACCGTGATCCAGACCGAGCCGGGGATCAAGAGCGCCACCGCATCCAGCGTCAGCAAGCCGGCCAAGACGGAAACCGGCCTGGTGGTGCAGGTGCCGCCGTTCATCAATGAGGGCGAGAAGATCAAAGTGGACACCTCCGATGGGGCCTACCTCTCGAGAGCCTGAAACATTTGGTAATTTAATAATTTGGTAATTTGGTAATTTGGTAATTTGAAAACTCCCCAGGCTGGATTTGGTGGTTTGGCAATTTAAGATTTCCAAGCTGATTTGGAAGTTTCGTAATTTAACGATTCCAGCGGCTGGTTTAGCAGTTGGGTTACCAGATGAGTTGCAACCTTGACCCCATCAGCTCGGGGTTTTTAAATTACAAAATTACCAAATTACCCAATGCCTCGCGCTGGTTCAAGTCGAATTGGTACCAGATGAGTTGCAAGGTTGACCCCATCAGCTCGGAATTTTTAAATTACAAAATTGCCAAATTACTAAATTACCCAATTACCAAATGCCTTCGTCTCTCCTAGCTCGCCGTTTTGTAGTGCGCGGGCGTGTGCAAGGAGTAGGCTTCCGGTGGTTTGTGGAGCGGGAAGCGCACATCCTCGACATCGCGGGCTGGGTGCGCAACAACTCGGACGGATCGGTTGAGGTACTGGCCATGGGGACACACGAGCAGTTGGCGGGGTTGCGGTCGCGGCTGCGTGAAGGATCGCGAGCGGCGCGGGTGGACGACGTCCAGGAGTCGGAAGCCGAGCCGGTAGCGGGACTGAAAGCATTTCGAATCGAAGGAGCCTGGTGAGTGAACCCAAGAACTGAGTTCGATGGCGCTGGCCTGAAGAAGCTGATCCGGGAGATTCCGGATTTCCCCAAGCCAGGCATCTTGTTTTACGACATCACCACCCTGTTGAAAGACAAGACCGGGTTTGCCATGCTAATTGACGAGCTGGCGCACCACTACACCGGGAAAGGGATTGACCTGGTGCTGGGGATGGAGGCGCGCGGATTCATCTTTGCGCCGGTGCTGGCGTACCGTTTGAATGCAGGGTTTGTGCCGGTAAGGAAGCCAGGGAAACTTCCCGCGGAGACCGCGAAGTTCGATTACGCGCTCGAGTATGGGACCAACACGCTGGAGATCCACAAGGATGCGATCCAGAAGGGCCAGCGAGTGATTATTGTGGATGACTTGCTAGCGACGGGAGGCACTGCGGAAGCTACGGCGAAGCTGGCGCTCGGCTTGGGAGCGGAAATTGCTGGCCTGGCATTCGTCGTGGAACTGGATTTTCTCCATGGCCGTGACAAGCTAACGCAGTACGACGTGCTTTCGCTACTGCACTATGACAAATAGAGCTCGCGACAAATAGGGTTAGCGATGTAGCGCCACCGTGATCGCGTGAACGGCTCCGATCCACATACCAAAACTCGCGGCAAAGGCACCGGTAATCCCCAGCAACGCCGACCAGTTGAAGGCTCCGTCTTCGATTCGAACCACTCGTTTGCCCATGATCCTGGGTCCCTTTCTCTGCCCATCGATAGTACGACAGCACTAACAATTGGATGCAAACTATCACGGGTTTGCTGCCTGCGGAATGGCGAGTAAGGTGCTGCCGCTCCGCTGAAGCATATGAACCCCGCTTGTCTGAAAGTGTTGCACGCGAGTTGCCGAAATCGTTGGCGTATGCAAGTTATTGATTTACAACGGTGTTGGCGCAGGAGGGTGGCTGTGGGGAGAGGAAATTCTTGACGTAGAGGAGTAGAAAACTCGCGGTTCGCGGAACCATCGCGACGAAAAGCAAAACCGCCGCGCCAAAAAGTAGAAAGCGCGGTTCCGCTCACCGTGGCTGCTCCGGCTGCCGTTGTCGATGCTCTTGATTGCGAGTGTAGGGCGGACACTCTTGTCCGCCGCCGTTGCCGTTGCTCTTGATTTCTGAGACCGAGCATCAAGATCAAAAACAAAAGAAGAGCGCGATGGGCAGCGAGGTCCGCAGCCTCAACATGCGAAGAGCGGCGAGCGAGCGAGCGGAGGACCCCTTTAGCGAGAAGATCCTGGGGTGTCGTCCCCGCCTCGACCTTGACCGACTGGCGGCGCAACCCCAGTCGACTTCTGCCAGAAATCTTTGGCGGCGGGCGGAAGTTTCTGGGTGCGGGTGAGGAAGGCCGCGATCTTCCACATGTCAGGCTCAGTCAGGACGTTCTCCCACGCCGGCATGGCGGTGTAGCGGATGCCGGTGCGAGTGAGAAAAAAGACCTGCCACTCGGGATCGTCCACGCCGCGCAGAATGAGCTGGGGCGGCGGCGGATAAAAATTCTTGGCCAAAGGCGAGGGCTTCAAATCGAGTCCGCCATGGCAGAGGGCGCAGTTCATGGTGTAGAGCTTCATGCCATCGATCAGGTTGTCGTCGGTCGGGGGCACGGGACTGTTCAGATGAGGGGCATGACGATCAATGGAGGCGTCGAGAGCGGTGTTGGCAATTCGCATCTCGATGCGCGGAGGAGCTACGTTGGCCCGGCTGGGGAAAAAACCGAGTAGCAGCAATCCGAGACCGCCGAACGCCAGAACCGCGAGCGTACCTAAGATGCCGAGGACGAAGTTGCGCATGAAACCTCCGGAACAATAAGGGACCGACCAGCGGTCGGATTAGAACTCATCCACGGGCGCAGTTTCACGCAGGATGGCCAGAGCACTCTCCGCTTCCGATTCCCTCACCTGCAATCGAATCCCACCCAGTATATGCGCGTGCCAGCCTCCGATGCGCATCATGTGCTCATTGAGCGCGAAGCATTCCACTCCGGCGGATTCCAGGCGAGTGCGGGCGAGCAGGAATTCGGGCTCGCTGTGAAAGGAAGCGATGGTGACCAGGCTCTCGTAAGTTTCCTCTTCGAGGCCGGCGGATAGATCCCGCGGGTCAATAGGCATGGAGCTTGCGCGCCTCCCGCACCACGTCGCTGACCTTGGGCAGGTAAAACTCTTCCTGCGGCGGAGAAAATGGGACCGGCGTATCGGGGGCGGTGATGCGGACGATGGGGCCGTCGAGCGCGTCGAAGGCTTTCTCGTTGATGATGGCGCTGATTTCGCCGGCCAGGCCGCCAGTGCGGGCGTGCTCATGCAGGATGATCACTTTGCTGGTCTTCCGCACCGTTGCCGCGATGGCTTCGCGATCGAGCGGCGAGACCGTGCGCAGGTCTACCACCTCCAGCTCGATTCCCTCTTGCGCCAGCAACGCAGCCGCCTCCAGCGCGGTGTATACCATGGCGGCATAAGTGATCACGCTCAGGTCGCAGCCTTCGCGGGCGATACGCGCCTTGCCGATGGGGACAATATAGTCTTCGGCGGGCACTTCGTCCTTGATGCGGCGATACAAGTACTTGTGCTCGAAAAAAATCACCGGACTGTTGTCGCGAATGGCGGCCTTGATCAGGCCCTTGGCGTCATAGGCGGTGGCCGGGCAGACCACTTTGAGGCCGGGCGAATGCACGAACCACATTTCCGGATTCTGCGAGTGGAAGGGGCCGCCATGCACATTGCCGCCGCTGGGCCCGCGAATCACCAATGGCGCCGGCGCATTCCAGCGATAGTGCGACTTGGCCACCATGTTGACGATCTGGTTGAAGGCGCAGCCGATGAAGTCCATGAACTGGAACTCGGCGACGGGCCGCAAGCCGGTGAGCGAAGCGCCAAACGCCGCGCCCACAATGGCCGACTCGGCGATCGGCGTATCGATCACCCGCTCCGGACCGAAGTGGTCAATGAAGCCGTCGGTGACCTTGAAGGCCCCGCCGTAGATGCCGATGTCCTCGCCAATGCAGAACACGGCGGGGTCGCGTTCCATCTCTTCCCAGATTCCCTGGCGGATGGCTTCGAGGTAGGTGAGTTGAGGCATAGAGGATTCTAGATGCTAGGTTTACTTCCGCAAGCTGATTGTACAAAATGTACTATGATGCAATTTGTACATTTGGCACGGAGGGATTGATGATGACCCCAAAGTTGACCCGCCACTGCCGCGCGCCAGAGCTTCTCTGACATGGTAAACTGGGCCGCCTATGGCGGCGAGAGAATTGTAGTGCATCGTAGGAAGAAGCCGGTGGCCGCCGTCGTTCCTCTAGCGGACTTGGAATTGCTGGAACAAATGGACGACCGGCGCGACGTGATCGAGGCCCGCAAGCGCCGTCGTGAGCCAACCGTACCGTGGACAAAGATCAAGAGGGACCTGAAGCTGTAGCGGGGGAAGCACCCCATGCGCTATTCCCTCGAGTTCACCAAGTCCGCGCTGAAGGAACTGCAGTCTCTGGACCGGAAGATGCAACTCCGGGTCGCTGCAAGGACGTCCGAATTGTGCGCCGATCCATTCGGTGCCGGAGCCCGGAAGTCTGGAGACTAGCCGACCGTCGCCTGAACATGTCGAGTCGCAAAGTTGTACAAACATTGCAAAAATATTCACAGTTATGGCTACCGTGTTGAGTACAAACAGGTTAGCAGCGTATTGGCGTCCAGGGTCGTACTGGAGGCGTTTCTCATAACCCGAAAACGCCTAGGTGGCCTTCGCGTAGAATGCCCGTAGGTGGCCACAGGAAGCCCGTGGCGCGACTACAGGGTGCGAGGTGGCACTTCGGGTCATCCCGCGTTCCAGGCGAGCTCAGAACGCGTTTAAACGCGTCTCAGCCGTTGTGGGATGTAAGAGTTACACTGTTCCTATCTTTATCTTAGAGCTATTCATTGTGATGTACCTCACAATGTAGGGCGGACACTCTTGTCCGCCGCCTTGGGTTTTGATTCTTCTTTTGTTTTTGATCGTGATGATCAAGTCCCGTATTTGTGCTCTTGATGCGCTCAGAAATCAAAAGCAACAGCAACCTCGGCGGACAGGAGTGTCTGCCCTGCACTTTTGATCTTGATGATCGAGTCCCGTGTCTTTGATCTTGATGCTCGGAAAATCAAGAGCAACAGCAACGGCGGCGGACAGCCTAGTCCCGTCCACACAGGCTTGAGTGTCCCGCCTCCACGCAACTGCGCTAAAATTCCTGCATGGCCTTTCCCATCACCCGAATGCGCCGCATGCGAAGCAGCGAAGCGTTGCGATCCCTGGTGCGCGAGACGCACCTGACTCCCGGCTCGTTTGTTTATCCCATGTTTGTGTGCCCCGGGGAGGGAGTGCGCAAACCCGTCCGCTCCATGCCGGGGGTTTCGAATTTGTCGGTGGACGAGGCGGTGAAGGAAGCGCGCGAAGCGCTGGGCCTGGGCGTGCCGGCGGTGATTCTGTTTGGACTTCCCTCGGCTAAGGATGAAGTTGCCAC
>JANYBT010000012.1 GCA_025360645.1 Acidobacteriaceae bacterium
ACCTCGAAATCCAGTTTTGCGGAGCTGCCAACTTATGAAACTCCATCGTTCCCTCGCCTTCCTGACCGCTCTACTGCTGGCGGTCTCGCTTAGTGCGTTCGCCTCCACGGCCGGCACCTTTGATCGCACTTACACCGTGAAGGGCCCGGTGGATCTCGAAGTCCTCACCCACTCCGGCGACATCATCGTGCGCAACGGCGGCGGCAACACTGTCACCATCCATGCCAGAATCCACGTCGGCTACAGCCTGTTCAGCTCCGACCGCAGGGCCGAAGTGGAAGAGTTGCAGCGCAATCCTCCCCTTCACCAGTCCGGCAACACCATCCGCATCGACTATGTGAACACCAACAACATTTCCATTGACTACGAAATCACTACGCCAGCCGAGACCAAGCTCCGCGGCCACAGCGGCTCCGGCAACCAGACCATCGAAGGCTTGTCCGGCGCCATCGATTTGGAGACCGGTTCCGGTGACGTGAAGTTAGACCGCCTCTCCGGCGAGGTCCATACTCAGAGCGGCTCCGGCAATATGCGCGCCCACGATATCTCCGGCACCCTGCGGGCCCGCGCGGGCAGCGGGGACATCGAAGTGGACCAGCGTGGCTCCGGCAACGTCGACGCCCGCACCGGTTCTGGCAATATCCACGTGCAGGGTCTCAGCGCAGGCTTCCGCGCCGACGCGGGCAGCGGCGACATCACTGCCGAGGGCCTGCCCAAGAGTGACTGGGAAGTGCGCACTGGTTCCGGCACCGTCACCCTGAAAATTCCGTCCAACGCCGCCTTTGACGTGGACCTTTCCACTGGGTCCGGCAGTTTGGATGTGGCCCATCCGGTATCCACCACCATCCAGGGGCATGTGCAGGAATATCACAAGCGGGTCGCAGGCAAAGTAAACGGCGGCGGCCCCCATGTGCTGGTCCACACCGGCTCAGGAGACGTTCGCATTCAATAGCTGGCCTCAGGTTTACAGTTATTCATCGCAAAGGCGGGGAGGTCGAGCGCTCCGCGCCTCCCCCTCGTCTTGAGGGTAGATTTCCCGACGTCGAATTTCCGCCAAATTGACAATCGCTGCAAATATCGTATATCTTATTGATTTCATTGGACTTGGCGGGAAATCAGATGCCCAGCGGCGTTCCAGCGCCTCCCTCAAACCGCAAATGACGATGCGACCCCTGGCGTAAAACCATCGCTAGTGCCATCAGGAGGGCCGTGGCGCCACGGGAGGCTTCGGGAAGGCATTCGAGGTCATCCCAGGGTCCGCCGTACCTTAAAACGCTTCCTACAGCCTTTATGTGCAAAGTTTTGCGACTTTCCACATCCCAGGAGTTTTCTGACAGAAAATCCCCCTCGCCTCACGGCCCACCGAAACTGTCCCCCGCCTCCACCGCCTAGCCCTTCTGCCTGGGATTCACGTACCGCTCTATTTCGCCCGTCCACTTCAGAAAGTGCCACAGGTTAACCCGCTCCCGCCACAGAAACTCCCAGAACTCCAGGAAGCCGATCTGGGTCATCTTGATTCCGGTGTAGGTCTCGATGCGCCAGAGCAAGTAAGGGCTGCGCCATGGAGTGAGGCGGTGGCCGCGAGTCGAATTCCACAGAAAACGCAACGCTTGCTTCATCGGTGGTGGCGGATGCCGCTCCCATATTGCCACACTCAACCCTCCCGCCGTTTATCGCACGTTTAGCAAGCGCTGGATAGAATTGAATTGGAGGATTCAATCATGAAGCTGTTTGCACCGAAGTTCATTTCAACGATGTTGGTCATGATCGCGCTGTCCGGCTTTGGCCTGGCAAGCAAACAACCCGACCCGGCCCTGGCCAAAGAAGCCAAGGTCACCATGGCGGACGCAGAAAAGACCGCACTCGCCAAAGCACCCGGCAAAATCAAGAGCAAGGAACTGGAAAAGGAAAAGGACAAACTGATCTATTCGTTCGACATCCGGACCAAAGACGGCAAGATGCACGAAGTCAACGTCGATGCCATCACCGGAGAAATGATCGACGACACCGTGGAGAACCCTGCCGACGAAGCCAAAGAAAAGGCGATGGACAAGCAGGAAAAGAAAGACAAGAAAAAGCCGCAGTAAGCTCGTAAGCGATTCCAGGCTCCCATCGTCACCGTGGTTTCGTCACGGCGCTGGTGGGGGCGCGCTCCCTGCGATGGCGTGTGACTGGAACTCCAGCGACGCGGGCAGATGTGCGCTGAAATAGGCGATGTTGTGGCGTCCGGGGTAGAGATGGTATTCGTGCCGGACGCCAAGTTTGGTCAGTTCCTCGTCCAGCTGTTTCGCCCCGTGTTCAAAACCGAAATTGTCTTCGGTGCCGCAATCGAAATAAATCTTGAGACGCTTGATGGCGGCGGCGTTCTGGCGCGCCAGAGTGAACGGAGTGTTGGCGCGCCAGTAGGCGGGGTCCAGCGGACGTCCAAACGGCGTGGTGCGGCCCTCGGCCTCGCCAAAATCCAAATCTTCAGGGAAATCTTCAATCAGCGCCGCACTGTGGGCGCTGACCGCCGCAAACATCTGCGGATACTTAAAGGCATAGTGCAACGCGCCATACCCGCCCATGGAGATGCCGCTGATGCCGCGGTGGGCGCTGGTGCCGAAGGCGCGGTAGCGGCGTTCGATGGCAGGGATGAACTCGCGAATGAAAAAATCCTCGTAGCGGCTGCGGCCATCGCGCGAGTTCACGTAGAAAGTGGCTCCGGCAGCCGGGGTCACTAGAATGAAGTCGCCAATTTTCCGCTTGGCGCGCAGATCGTCGAGCAGGCTCCATCCTCCCATCTCCACCATGTTCTGTTCGCTCTGGCCCAGGCCGTGCAGCTGATAGAGCACGGCAAACTTGGCGGTCTTATTCTGGTCGTAGTTTTCGGGCAGCACCGCGCAGTAGCGGACCGAAGTGCCCAGGATTTTACTGGGAATGACGTCGCACTCGGCGCGGCCCGCCGCCAGTGCGGGAGCAACCGCGGCGAGCAGCAATCCCAGCCAGACTGCGACGGCGCGCCTACTCATATCGCAGAGCCTGCACGGGGTCGAGTTTGGAAGCGCGGGCCGCGGGATAGAGTCCGGCGATCAGGCTGACCACGATGGAGAAACCGATCGCGGCAAAGATCAGCCAGAGCGGCGAGGCCCAGATGGTTTCCGGCGGCATGTCGCGGCGCTGCAACCACAGGTTGGTGCCGAAATTGATGGCGCGTCCGATGCCCCAGCCCAGAATCACGCCGAACACTCCGCCCAGCAATCCCATGGCTCCGGCTTCGGCGAAGAAGAGCGTCTTGACGTCGCCGTCACTGGCGCCGATGGCTTTCATGATGCCGATTTCGCGACGCCGCTCCAGCACCGCCATGACCAGGGTGTTGATAATCGCCAGCGATGCCACCGCCAGGGCAAGGCTGCCGAAGATTCCCAGAAATAAATCGAGCACGGTGAAGAATCGGCGCAGCCCTTTGGTGGCGTCGAGGATCGAGAAGGTGCGGTAGCCAAGTTTCTTCACCGCATCCTGCACCTGCTGCACCTTGCCTGCGCTAGCCACTCGCACCACCAGCGCGAGATAAGTCTTCTCGCCGGCAGCATCGCCGGTGAGGCCGCGCATGTCGGAGTATTGCATCATGTTGAGGTTTTCCACCAATTGGCTGGGAATGAACACTCGCGCACGCGAAATGCTCCTCATGCCGCCGAAAGGCTCCTGCTCGATGATGCCGACAATCTTCAGCGGCTGCTCTTTGCGCACCACGCTGAAGCCACCGCCGCCACCCAGCGAGGCGTTGGGGTTGGAGTCATCCGCAACTGCGCCGGGGGACGACGAGCCCGCCATGGACTGCCTCTCGGCATAGCGCAAAACAAGTTCCTGCCCAATCACCGAGTTGGGATCTTTCTCATTCAAATCTTTGGCGAAGTCGAGTTGGACGATGGCTTCCGGTGCGGTGGCCGATGCGAAGAAACGGCCCTTCATACCATCGAAGCTCTCATTCTCTTTGGCCGACTGCGTTAGTCCGGCGACAAAGGCTGCGTGGGTCGCGTCCGCATAGCGCACCTCGCCCATGAAGCGCACTTCGGGCGAGACTTCGAGCACGCCGGGAATGGTGGCCAAGTCTTTGCGCGCAGCGTCGTCGAGAGCACGCGCCTTGCTGACATCCACTTTGCGCTCTTGCTTGCGCTGGTCGGGGTCGCTTTCGCGGAAGTCGCGGAGCGAAGTGACATAGACGGTATCGAACAGGCCAGATTTGGAGAGGCGGCGGTTGGCCAGGTCTTGCAGGCCCGCGCCCAGAGACAGCATGGCCACCAGCGAGGCGACTCCAATGCTAATGCCGGCAGTGGTGAGGGCGTTGCGGAGCATGGATTCGCGCAGATTGCGTCCCGCGAGTTCGAGCAGATCGTAGGATTTCATCGCGCCAACTCCGGCTCAGCCGCAGACTGGGTTACGACCTTGCCGTCGGCCATAAACACCAGGCGCTGCGCAAACTTCTCCGCCAACGAACGTTCGTGGGTCACCATGACGATAGTCATTTTCAAATCTTGGTTGCAGCGGCGAATGACGTTCATGATTTCGCCTCCGGTACGGCTGTCGAGATTGCCGGTAGGCTCGTCGGCCAGCAGAATGGATGGATTGTTGATGAGCGCACGCGCAATGGAGACGCGTTGTTGCTCTCCGCCGGAAAGCTCGGTCGGCCGATGGCTGATGCGCTGGCCCAACTCCACGCGGTCCAGCGCCTGACGAACCACATCCTGGCGGCTGGAGCGCTCGGTTTCTGCGAAGCGCAGTGGCAGTTCGACGTTTTCAAACACGGTCATGCTGGGAATCAAATTGAATGACTGGAACACCATGCCGACCGTGAGACGGCGATGGTGAGAGAGTTCCTGGGAAGACATCTGGGCCAGGTTGCGGCCGCCGACCGTAATGGAGCCGGCAGTGGCACGGTCGAGTCCGGCAATCAAGTTCAGCAGCGTGGACTTGCCGGAACCGGAAGCGCCGAGCAGAGCCACGAATTCGCCGGGCGCAACCGAGAGCGACACATCATCGACGGAGCGGATGACGGCGGTCCCCAGCGTGTAGTAGCGGGAGAGATGTTCCGCGTGAATGGCAAAATCGGGAGTGTCTTTCATGGGAGCGCTGGGACGCAGGGTATCCAACCTAGTTTCCGGAGCCGCTGATGACACGCATGGGGTCGAGTCTGGCTTCGCGGCCGTCGCCGTTGTTTTTGTCAGAGGGCTCAATCTTGTCGCCCTCGCCGGGAGCGAGGAAGAGGTTGGATTCCAGACCATGCTGGCGGTTGTAGAGATCGAAGTAGCGGCCACCGAGTGCATACAGCGACTCGTGATTGCCGTGCTCGAGAACGCTGCCCGCTTCGATCACCAAAATCTGGTCCGCACGACGAATGGTCGAGAGGCGATGAGCAATCACAAACGTCGTGCGGCCCTTCATCAGGTAAGACAAACCTTCCTGAATCAATTGCTCTGACTCGGAATCCAGGCTGGACGTTGCCTCGTCGAGGATAAGAATGCGCGGATCGGCGAGAATGGCGCGCGCAATGGAGACGCGTTGGCGCTGGCCGCCGGAAAGTTTGACGCCGCGCTCGCCGATGATGGTGTCATAGCCCTCGGCAAAACGCTCGGCGAACTCGTCCACCCGCGCAATGCGGCATGCGCTCAGAATTTCTTCTTCCGTAGCGGCGGGGCGCGAGAAGGAAATGTTCTCGCGAATGCTACCGTCAAACAAGAACGAATCCTGCAATACCAGGCCCAGGTGGGTGCGGTAGGAATCCAGGCGCACGGTCGAGAGATCGACACCATCCACCAGCACTTCGCCGGAGGTGGGAACGTGAAAGGCTGAGATCAGGCCGATGGTCGTGGACTTGCCGGAGCCGGAAGAGCCGACCAGCGCAGTCACCGTGCCGGGACGAGCGTGGAAGGAAACATCGTTGAGGACGGGCTTGCCGGGATCGTACTCGAAATTGACGCGGCGGAACTCGACGTCGCCGGTGAAGCCGGGCAAGGCGACGGTGCGGCGCGGGTCAGCGTCTTCCGGGCTTTCATTCAACACTTCGCGGGTCCGTTCAAGTCCAGCGATGGCCTCGGTAAGCTGCGTCCCGATGGAGACGGCGCTGATCAGCGGCACTGTCATGAATGCCAGGAACGCGGTGTAGGAGAAAAGTTCGCCGAGCGTAATGGCGCCGCTCAACACTTGGCGCGACCCCACCAACCATACGATTGCGCCGATCACCCCCAACAACACGCTGGAAGAGAGGCTCATCACCGAAGTGGCGGTAAGCGTCTTGAGCACGTTGTCGAGCAGGCGATTGACGCCGGTGCCAAAGACTGCATGCTCGCGCTCTTCGGCGTGGTAGCCCTTCACCACCCGAACCCCGCCCAGAGACTCGGTCAAGCGGCCGGTGACGTCGGCGGTGATCTTGCCGCGCTCGCGGAAAATCGGACGGATGGTCTTGAATGCCTTGCTCAAGGCAATGGCAAAGATACTGAGAAACGCGATGGCGATCAGCGTCATCTGGGTGCTGATGCGAAACAGGACCACCATGGCAATCGCGGCGGTGAGCAAGCCACCGAGGAATTCGACGAGTCCGGTGCCCACCAGATTGCGCACCCCCTCCACATCCGACATGATGCGCGAAACCAGCACTCCGGTCTTGTTGGAATCGTAGTAGGCGACGGGCAGGCGTCCGACATGTTGCTGCACCTTCATGCGCAGTTCGGCGATCAGGCGCTGGCCCGCTTTTGACAGAAGCTGTGTGAGGGCAAACGAAGTGACTCCCTGGGTCAGAGTTGCAGCGAGCACGCCGATGACAATGGGAAGCAGCAGATTGCTCTGGTGCCTGGTGATGACGTTGTCCACCAGATAGCGGGTGGAGAATGGCAGAGCCAAGCCGCATACGCGGTTGATGGCCATCAGCAAGAGGCCGACTAACAGCAGACCTTTGCGAGGCCGCATCAGCGCCAAAATTTCAGGCAGGGCGGTGCGGAAGTTGAGTCGGGGCTTCGGCTTGGCGGGGAGAGCTTGAGCGTGATTCACTAGAGCATTGGACGCGAATTGCGGGGTGGCGGGTGCAAAAACATCTGTAAAGAAGCGTCAAGGATCGGCGGAGAAGAAGGCAAGGAATAGAAAAATAGCCAGGCAGAGAGGGGGTCTGAGCCTGGCCGTGTCGTAATAAAGAGCTAAGAGCGCCTGCGTGGCAACAAGCTTTATTTCGACGGCACGCCCTTAGATCCCTGACGAACCGTGCTGCCGGTGGGCAGGAATGTGCCGGAAATCTGCAGCTTGTTGTTAACTCCGTCGATTCCGGTCATGGTTCCACTGGGATCCGACAGTTCCAAATAGTGACCATTCTGGTAGAGAGAGCCGTGGACGTTGCCTGCGGCGTCGAGCCACGAGTAGGCGATGTTGGCTAAATTGTTGATGGAGTGAGCCAGAGTGAGGGTCGCCCCCGGGACATGAAGTTCGGTGTACACCCCGGCGTTGTAGATCGAAGAGTGGAACACGCTGACTACATCCACCCATTGAACAATGATCTGTCCGCTGCTGTTGATGCTGTCAGGGATGGTGGCGGTGGCGCCGGGCACGTCCAAGGTGGTGTAGGAGCCATTGTTGTAGATGAAACCGTGAGTTCCCGATACGTCGGAGAACTGGCCTACCACTTCGCCCGCATCGTTGATGCCATACGCGATGGTACCGCTGGCGCCGGGAGGAGTGATATCGGTGAAGACGCCGTTCTGGTAGCTGAATCCGATCGCGATATTGGAGGAGTTGTTGTAGTAACCGGCGATGGCGCCGGAGGCATTGATGGAGAAGCACTGGGTGAGGGTGCCGCCGGGGTGATCGATGGTGGTGACGGTCTTGCCGGCAAATTCGACCCCGTGCAGGGTGCCAACCGCATCCGTGTACCAGCCTGCGACCACGCCGGAATCGTTGATGCCGTAGACGACAGTTTGCTGCGCCCCCGCCACCTGGAGAGTAGCGAACTTGTAGTTAGGGGCCGCAGCCATGGCCAATGAAGTCAGCGCGATGCAAACCAGCAGAGCGAGAGAAAAGAACCGCGTTGTAGTCACAGAGACTCCTCGTCAGTATTGAAGGTTGGTGGAAAAACCTGGAAACGCGAAATCTGATCGCTCGCAGACGGATGCCAAGAGGGCACGTCTGGGCCATAGATCCCACCCCGAGGCGAGTTATAATTCGGAAGCGGCAACTACACAAGCGACCTAAGACGACACCAGGCGACATAACGGGACGGCTGACAGTCAGGCGGAATGCAATTGGCGATAAGTGAGACCAAAGGCGACCGACTCGACTCCTGGAAGGCGATTGCGGAGTATCTCGGAGTAGAAGTCCGCTCGGTGCAGCGCTGGGAAAAAGAGCGCGGACTGCCGGCGCACCGCGTCCCCGGCGACCGCCGCGGACGGGTGTTTGCCTACTCCAGCGACTTGGACGCGTGGCTGAACAGCGGAACCCAGGCGGACATTGCAGCCCAGGCCGAAAGATCAGAGCGGCGGCTGGCGACAGAAGTCGGGACCCATTCGATCGAGCCCAACGCTGGTTTTCCAGTTCCACCCACAAGAAGCAAATTTCTGGCAGCGGCGATTGTATTGAGCATGGCCCTGGCGTTCGCCGGATACCTGGGGTTCTTCCGGGAAAGCAGTGCCGCCAGGGCAAATACCGGGCGCGAGATGCTGGCCGTGCTTCCCTTCCAAAACCTGAGTGGGGATCCTAGCCAGGAATATTTTGCCGATGGCTTGACCGAGGAGATGATCACCGACTTAGGGCGGCTGAATCCCAAAGCCCTGGGAGTGATCGCCCGTACCTCCGCCATGAAGTACAAGCAGAGCCATCAAGACATTGCACAGATTGGGCGGGAACTCGGAGTCCACTACATTCTGGAAGGAAGCGTGAGGCGCGAGGGCAAGACGGCGCGAATTTCCGCGCAGTTGATCCGGGTCAGCGACCAAACTCATGTGTGGGCGCAAAACTTCGAACGGCCCACATCCGACATTCTTGGAGTGGAGCAGGAAGTGGCGCAGGCAATCACAGAAAAGATCCAAGTGCGGCTGGGAAGCGAGGGCCGCGCCCGGCTGGCGTTGACCAACCCCACCAATCCAGACGCTCACGACGCCTACCTCACAGGGCTGTATTACTGGAACCGCCGGAGCGCTGCAGACCTCAAGCAAGCGATACGCTATTTCGTGCAAGCGACTGAAGAAGATGGTAGTTATGCTCCGTCGTTTGCAGCCTTGGCGCAATGCTATACGTTGGTTGGCTTGTCCGCGGAGCCGCAGGAGAATCGCGCTCGCGCTCGTGCAGCAGCGCTGAAGGCGATCGAACTGGACGACACTTCAGCGGAAGCGCACACTGCGCTGGGTGGGGTCAAGAGTTTTTACGACTACGATTGGGAGGGAGCACGCCGGGAGTTTGCGAGGGCCATCGCGCTCAATCCCAACTATGCGCTGGCCCACCACTGGTACGCCAATCTCTATCTGGATCCGCAAAAACACTACACTGAAGCCATCGCGGAAATGCGAGTGGCGCAGACGCTCGATCCAAACAATTCGATCCTGCTGTGCGATTTGGGTCAGGCCTACTATTTCGCCGGCCAGTATGACAAAGCGCTGGAGATCTATCAGCGGGTGGAGACGATGGATGCGGAGTTCGTGCCCGTGCACTGGTACTTGGCGGACGCATATCGCGAACTGGGGAAGTTTCCCGAAGAGATGAGGGAGAATGCCGCAGTGCTGAACGATTCCGATGACTCGGTGCGGTTGCCGTTTAAGCGCGGCCAATGGGAGCAGAAGATGGTGGGGGAGTACGAGCGCTCCGGGCGGCGCGGGCAACTCCTGGCCACGCTGTTGTATTTCCACCAGATAAAGCGTCCGGTCGAACGCATGCCGGCGATCGCGATGGAATCATACATAGGCTTGGGAGAAGCCGATCAAGCGATGGAATGGCTGAACCGATCCTACGCCTCGCGCGACCCGCACTTGCTATATCTGGCGGCGGACCCGCTATACAACCCGCTGCGAGCGGACTACCGCTTCCAGGAACTTGTGAGCCGGATGGGCCTCGCGGCGCACTGAAGTCTGTAACATCGGGCGCGTTGTTAACGGAATGGTTTGTCGGCAGTGTTGGCGGAGCAACCGCGAACCCCGGTGTGGTATGCTCTCGCCAATGATGCGCTTGGCTCGGACTGATTTCCCCTCGTCGGTGCAGTATGGATTCGGTGTTGCGAGGAGTTCGCCATGAAGAAGAGAGCTGTAAAGACTGTTTTGCATCCCAAACCCAAACCCGCTCCCAAGCCGCAACCAAAACCCAAACCGGTACCGAAACCACACGCGAAGCCCAAGCCACATCCCAAGCCAATCCCCAAGCCGCAACCAAAACCCAAACCAAAACCCAAGCCAGGTCCGAAGCCGCATCCCAAGCCCGCGCCGTGGCCGAAGCCAGTGCCGCATCCGCATCCCCAAGTGGGCGGCAGCCCTATCGAGCATGTGGTGATCATCGTGAAAGAGAACCACACCTTCGATAACTACTTTGGCAGTTTTCCGGGAGTGAATGGCGAGGTGCTGCCGCAAGCGCCCGACCCGATTGCGGATCCCCTGCACAATCACCAGGCATGGTTGGAGCGCAAGATGCCGGGCGGAGCGGTGAAGCTGCAGTACAAGCAGCAGGACATTCCGGCCTACTGGGCCTTGGCGCAGCAGTACACGCTTTGCGATAACTACTACACCGAAATCGCCAGCCAGTCGGAACCGAACCATTTGGTGCTGATTGCCGCATCTTCTCCGCTGATTGACAATTACCATCCGCCGCATCCGGGTGAGCATGATCAGCCGTCGCCACCGTTCCAAATGCCGTCGTTGCCGGCTGCGTTGGAAACTGCGGGGCTGGACTGGCGCAATTATGCGGAAGCGCACTCGTCCTACTTTGGCCACATCGCGGGACTGGCGGGGAACGCCTCGAACGTAGCCAGCGCGCAATTCGATATGGATGTGGCGAAGGGATATTTACCGGCGGTCTCCTGGCTGTATGCTCCGGGAGGATTGAGCGAGCATCCACCGTTTGCGAAGCGTGACGGAACTTTGCCCGGGCCGTACGTAAAGCCCGGACAGCAGTGGACCGCGGATCGCCTGAAGTTGTTGGCGGCCAGCCCGCTATGGGCCACGACGGCGGTGTTCATCACCTGGGATGATTTTGGCGGATGGTATGACCACGTGGATCCACCCAATGTCGCCCAGTGGAAGAATGACGGCACCAGCTACGCGGGCACGCAATTTCGCTATGGCGACCGGGTTCCCTGCCTGGTAGTAAGCCCCTATGCCAAGCCGGGATATGTTTCCAAGAAGTTCCATTCCCATGTCAGCCCGGTGCGATTCTGCCTAAACAATTTTGGACTGCCGCCACTGGGCGCGTGGGACGCGGAGAAGAACAGTTTGTCCGACGACATGGCGGACTGCTTCGATTACGCGCAGGCTCCGCTGGGACCTCCGAAATTTCCGTAGCTCGCACCTTCCGGGCGGCGCGCACGTTGGTGAAGCAGCGAGGGTGAAGCAGCGAGCGACCTGCTATAACGTCAAGCGCTAGGGAAGTTGCGCACCCCAAGCGAGCATCACGACAATTGCGAGTAGCACGGGAGCCAAAAACAAGATTGCGAAGCGAATCAGTTTCTCTCCCGGCGCAGGGGAGATGCGGGCAAGGAGGGTGCCACATACACCGAGCGCACCTAGCACCCCCGCTGCTGCCCCGGCCCAAGACAGCCAGTTGGAGGCCATTGGCAGCAGGCTTAGTCCCCCGAGCAGTACGGCGAGGAAAAACGTTCCCCACTTGAACAAGCTCCAGCGCCGCAGGGCCTTCAAGTACTGGTTGATCTGTGCATCTTCATCTGTTTTGTCGGCGATGAGGTCGTCGATGTAATTATTTTCCTTACGGTCGCACTGGCCTGCGGCGATTCCGGCTACGGCTGCGGCGAGGGCGGACAGCGCGGCCCATCGCGGAACGGAGGCGCCGAGGGCACCGAGCGCCACCAACGCTCCCCACCCCAGGAAGAACAGGCTGTAAGCGCCGATGAACCAGTAGTCGGCGGACTCCAGCGCCTGCAAAACCAGACGGTTGGGATGCCAGAACTTCCCCGCGATGGGCCAGTAGTCTGATGCCGTGCGGGCAAGCTCTAAGTCAAGCATGGGGCTGGTCACGTTGGCGCCGGGCGGAAACTTCAATTGCTTCGCCTGATTCGTCATCCAAGCCCCGATGACCACCATGGTAGAGCCCGCAATCAGTATCAAACTGCGGAAGAACATGTCGGCCCGTCCGAGCCAGCCGGCAGTCAGGAAGTCGTTGCGGAGGACTGGAGTTAGCTGCCAGCCCCCGTAAGCGGCTAGTCCCAGGATGCCGATCTGCAGCAGATACGCCAACGTGAATGCGACGCGCCGGCTGTTGACCAGGTAATCGCGTACGACCGCCACCGCTATCGCGGCCAATATAGTGATGCCAAGCAACTCAAAACCAAACTGGCTCATGAGGGCCGGATGGAGGAGGCCTTCGCTCCCGAACAAAAAACTCAGGACAAATCCGAAACCGATCAGCAGCAGGCTCAACACCAAAAGAAGCTGCTTCCAATAGGCGCTCATAGTCGCCCAGAAGCCGTGGGGAGTGGCGGCCTCGACCAGGCCGTTAAACAATCGGCCGCCGAACACGAGCCAAGCCGAAGGATGTTTGTTCCAGGAGCGCGCTTTCTCAATGGCGTCCAGCATGTTGCCGGAAATCATACTTCCGCGGCCCAGAGCGTGGGCCATCAAGTTGGGGTCGGGATCGGTGGGAAGAGTTTCGCGATGCGATTGCAGTCTTTCGCGGTGAGTCGGCGCGGCTTGACCCGGAACTGCGGAAGCGCTGGGCAGTTCTTCCAGCACAATGACGGCTTGGGCTTTGGCGATAAGTTCCTGTCGAAGTTCGCGATGTTTGTCCTCGGGGAGCAGTGCGGTGATGATGCGCTCGGCGCCATCCAGACGTCCCCACATCATGTCGTTCTTGCGCCAGCTCTGGTCGAGAAATCCTCCGAACGCGCCGAACTTTACGCCCCGCAATTTGCGGTTGGAGAGAGTCTCATGGCTCTCGTCCACCAGACTGGTGGCGTCCACGGGACTGACGCGAATTACATCCACGCGGACCGGATCGCCAAACCCGGTGTTGTAGAGCAGGGGAAACGACACGGCGTCGTGATCTTCGTAGTTCTCGTAGAACTCGCGCAATCGCTTTTGCGGACTGCCGGTGGGCGCGGCAGGATCGCCACTCTGAGGCAACACCCCATCTACCAAGGCGCGCGCAGCGTCAATTTGTACGACGAAGAGTTGCTTCACTCTCTGGGCAGCCTGGTCAACTTTTTTAAAGTTATCGGAGGTGGCGAGAAGATCGTCGGCAGTCACGGACTGGAGCGGCTGTGCCGTGCCGATCAGCGCTCGAAGATCGGAGAGCGTGCCCAGCGGAGTTAAAACCTTCCGGTCATCGAGCAGCGACTGCAACGTCTCGCTAGCTTGGCGCAACGCTTCGGCAATTTGATTGAGGATGGCGACCAAGGCAGCATCGGCGTTCTCAAATTCCCCGTGGAGCTGGATCATGGTGGCGTGGAGTCGCCGGATTCGAAAAGAGATGTCGAAACTATCGAGGAACTCGTTGAGTCGATCCACCCTACCATCGAGAGTGCGCTGCTCATAAACCCGGCGGCGCCAGGCGAGAACCAATTGAGGCACGGCGCGGCCATCCGCTGAATCGGGATCGGTCTGGTAGTAGTGGCAAACCTGAGTGGCGAGTTGTTCAGTCACGACTGAGATCTTCAGGCGGTGATACACCAGGTAACACAGGCCATATTTTTGCAGAATCGAAGTAGAATCGAGTTTCTTCCATTCGCCGGCGGAAAGACGCACGTTCATGCTGGGAGCGGCGGGAAGGGCCCCTAGCCCACCGGCGGCCCTCGCCGGTGCCGTCGGTGCCGCGGCTCCTACCGCTGCTGCCTCGGCTGCCGCCGCCGCAATGCGATTCCTCTCCTCATCTTCGATGCGGATCTTTGCACCCTCCACGGCCTCAATGAGACGGTTGACTCGATCCACTTCGTCATTGCGATGGAGAATGCGCTCCAGGTCTTCGCGGATGGTCTCATAGCGTGGAAGTGCGGAGAGTGCGGCCCAGCCATTGTCAATGGGATCGGGCTTGGCGGAAGTGAGCACATCGTCTTCGGGATGCTCGGGGTCGGGCTCAATATAAATCAGGTTGCGTTTGGACTCAAGAATGGGCTGGCGCATCGACATTTTTTCAATAACGAAGCTAAAAGGCTTGTTGTCGAGATAGCCGCCATCGGCGAAACAACGATGCGGGAAGGGAACGGAGGGGAGACCGGTTTCGCGCAGATAGTCATGATAGAAGTGATTCCAGAGTTCGCTCTCAGCGGTATTTCCGGTCTGGGGATTGGGATCGCCGATGCCTTTGCGCCACAGGACATCGTCGATGTCGGTGAGCGCCATCGGCTCAAACGCCGCGGGGAACGACGACGTGGCACGGGCCGCGAACGCGAGGAAGGGATTATTAGCCGATACGAAATCGCTGTCGGAGGCGCTGTGCGAATAACTGAAATGGAACACAGCTTTGTGTTTGCGCTCAAAGATGCGGCCACCTTCCAAGGGGAGTGGGCGGACGTGACCGCGCAGGTCGGTCGCAGTCACATACAGATCCACCTCGTCGACTAAAGCTTTGCTCCTGGGGAAAGCCGCGTCCATGCTCTGCAGAGCTTCCAGCAGCTTCACATACATGCGCTGACTGTTGAGCAGGGACTGGGGAGGGATTTGTTGAGTGAAACGGGGCGGCACCGATTTCTTGTCGTTCAGCAGTGAGGAGATGTCCCCTTCGGTGATCCAGAGTTGCTGAATCTGATTGAGTTCCTGCTGCTGGGCGAGGGCTTTGGCGAGGAAGACACCGTTGATTCCCCCGGCGGATGTACCGGAAATGACGTCCACAATGAAACGAGTGTGGATCTTGTCTGTATCCTTAGCGCGGGCATTCGGCGGCAGCGGCGGCAAACCCAGGGACTGTCCGAGTTCCCGATAGATGCTGCGGGTACTGGCGGAGACATCGCCCTGATAGTCAGGGCTGGTGGCCTGCACCATCTTGAGCAGTTCCTGCACCACCCCGTTGATGTAAATGGCGAGAGAAACTCCGCCGTACAGAACAATGCCAAAACGCACTTCATCGCGCAGTTCGAGGTCGGTCCGCATGATGGGAGCAAATATACACTCCGGGCATGTTTCAACCAAACGGAGAGTGCGGACGGGATCGCAATCAGCGGGGAAAAGAACAGCGGGGCGGTGAACACCCCGCTGTGTTCGCGGCAGTCTATGTAGCGTCTAGTTACTTGGTTCTGCCCGCTTCGCCCTGCATCTTCGCCCCAGCCGCCGCCTGGGCCGCCGCCAGACGTGCGGTCAAGACGCGGAATGGCGAACAGGAAACGTAGTTGAGGCCGATCTGATAGCAGAACTCCACCGACGAAGGCTCGCCGCCATGTTCGCCGCAGATGCCGACTTTCAGATTCGGGCGCGTGCTGCGCCCGCGCTCGGTGGCCATCTTCACTAACTGGCCCACGCCTTCGCGGTCCAGTACGGCGAACGGATCCTGCTTCAGGATGCCCTCAGAGATGTAAGTCGGCAAGATCTTGTTGACATCATCGCGCGAGAAACCGAACGTCGTCTGGGTGAGGTCGTTGGTTCCGAACGAGAAAAACTGCGCTTCTTTGGCAATCTCGTCCGCGACCAGAGCCGCGCGCGGCAACTCGATCATGGTACCGACCATGTACTCCACTGTGCGCCCTTGCTCCGCAAAAACCTCGGCTGCCACGCGATGCACGATGGCGGCTTGGTTGGCCATTTCCTTCACCGTCGCGGTGAGGGGGATCATGACTTCGGGAAGGACTTTGACGCCCTTCTTGGCCACCGCCACGGCAGCCTCGAAAATGGCGCGCGCCTGCATCTCGGTGATCTCGGGATAGGTGATACCCAAGCGGCAACCGCGATGTCCGAGCATGGGGTTAAACTCGTGCAGTTCTTCCACCCGCCGCAGCAGGGTCTTGAGATCCTTGAGCTTCGGAGATTTGGGTTTGGTGGCCTCGAGTACCGCAACCTCCACCATCAAATCCTCGCGGCGCGGAAGGAACTCGTGCAGCGGTGGATCAAGGGTGCGGATGGTGACCGGGAATCCGTCCATCGCTTTGAATACGCCTTCGAAGTCGGCGCGTTGCATGGGCAACAGTTTCTTCAATGCCGCCCGGCGGTCTTTCTCGTTGCGCGCCAGAATCATGGTGCGCATGTGGGGGAGCTTCTTCTCGCCAAAGAACATGTGCTCGGTGCGGCAAAGGCCGATGCCTTCCGCGCCGAATGCGCGAGCCTGGATGGCATCGCGAGGGATGTCAGCATTCGCGCGCACTCCCATGGTGCGAAACGGCTCCGACCACCCCATCAGAATTTTCAGGTCCGGATCGTCGGGCGAAGCTTCCAGAGTGCCCAGTCTGCCCTTGATGACTCGGCCGGTGGTGCCGTCGAGGGAAATCCAGTCGCCGCCTTTAAACACCTGGCCCTTGACCCGCATCTCGCGGGCTTTCTCGTCCACTTCGATGTCGCCGGCGCCGGCCACACAGCACTTGCCCATGCCCCGTGTGACCACGGCCGCGTGACTGGTCATGCCGCCGCGCGAAGTCAGAATACCGACCGCGACTTCCATGCCGTGGATGTCTTCCGGCGTAGTCTCGGCACGCACCAGAATCACCGGGACGTTTTTCCCGTGACCTGCCACTTCCACCGCTTCGTCAGCGGTGAAAACGATTTGGCCAACCGCCGCGCCCGGAGAAGCGGGCAGTCCGGTGGCCAGCACTTCGACTTTGGTTTTCTTCTCATCGAGGCCCGGCACCAGGAAGTCATAGAGTTGGTTGGGCTCGACGCGGAAAATCGCTTCTTCTTTCTTGATTAGTCCCTCTTCGACCATCTGGATGGCGATCCGGACGGCGGCGCGACCGGTGCGTTTGCCGTTGCGGGTTTGCAGCATGTAGAGCTTGCCGTCCTGAATAGTGAACTCGAAATCCTGCATGTCTTTGTAGTGGGTTTCCAGACGGGTGGTGATGGTGCGCAGCTCGTTGTACACTGCGGGCATGATCTTCTCGAGTTCGAGAATGTGGACGGGAGTGCGGACGCCTGAAACCACGTCTTCGCCCTGCGCGTTGAGCAGGAACTCGCCGTAAAATTCCTTCGCGCCGGTCGCGGGGTTGCGCGTAAAGCCCACCCCGGTGCCGCTGGTATCGCCGAGATTGCCATAGACCATAGCTTGGACGTTGACCGCAGTGCCCAGCATGTCATCAATATTGTTAATGCGGCGGTAGTGCTTGGCGCGGTCATTTTGCCACGAACGGAACACAGCATCGCGAGCCATGCTGAGCTGTTCGCGCGGGTCCTGCGGGAAATCCATCTTGGTGTGCTTCTTGACCACCCGCTTGTATTCCGCGATCACATCGTTGAGAGCTTTGGCGTCGAGGTCGGTGTCAAGCTTGGTCTTCTTCTGCTTCTTCTTGGCGTCGAAGACTTCGTCGAACGCGGCTTTCGGAATGTCGAGCACGACGTTGCCGAACATCTGAATCAAGCGGCGATAGGAATCGGCGGCGAAACGCGGATTGCCGGTGCGTTTCGCGAGGGCTTCGACGCTCTGGTCGTTCAAGCCCAGGTTCAGAATCGTATCCATCATGCCGGGCATGGAGAACTTGGCGCCGGAGCGCACGCTCACCAGCAACGGATTCTCACCCTTACCCAGCTTCTGGCCTTGCAGGGCCTCCAGTTGAGCCAGAGCTTCGTTGGTCTGGCGGTCCACTTCTTTGGACACTTTATTGGCCCGCATGAATTCGCGACAAGCCTCGGTCTGAATGGTAAAACCGGGAGGCACGGGCAAACCCGCGTTGGTCATTTCGGCGAGGCCTGCGCCTTTGCCGCCGAGCACATCTTTCATCTTGCCGTTTCCGTCAGCCTGTCCGCCGCCGAAGGAGAACACATATTTCACTGCGGTTTTCAGTGCGGTTGATTTTGTTTCCATTTCTTTGATTTCACTTTCTGGGAGAGTTGCAGTCACCATGATTATGAGTCCTTTGTCGTGAAGATTTGCTGCTGAATTCGAATTAGACGGCCTTGCCTTCCGTCACGATTTCGGAGAAGTCCGCGATCGTGGTGAATTCTTTGACCAATGTTTCCAATAAAGCCAGGCGGTTCGCGCGCAGATTCGCATCCTCGACCATGACCATGACTTTGTCGAAGAAAGCGTCTACTGCCGGACGGAGTTTTGCAATCTCCTGCAGGGCGGCTTCGTAATTGCCCTCGGACCGCAGGTGGGTGACACTCGCCGCAACCATTGGAACTTGCGCCGCAAGCTGTTTCTCGGCATCATCCTGCAATGCAGCCGGATCCAGCGAGGCCGCAGGGGGCTTACCAGCTTCGCGGGCCTGGCGCAGGATGTTCTTCATGCGCTTGAACGCTACTGAAATCGAGGTGAAATCTTGCGAGCCGCGGACTTTTGCCACCGCCTCAGCACGGGCAACTGCGTCGGCAACGTCGTCTGAGCCGGCGGCCAACACTGCGTTCACCACGTCGTAGGCGTAGCCCTTGGCATCGCGCAGATAGAACTCCAACCGTTCGCGGAAAAATGCAGCCACGGCTTCGTCAAACTTTGCCAGCGCAGTAAATTTGGGGTGGGCTTCGGACCTCGTGTACTCGGCGCATGCATCCTTCATCAGCGGGCGGAGCAGGAGCGGCAGCTTGTGCTCGGCAATGATCTTGACGATGCCATTGGCTTGGCGACGCAGGGCAAAAGGGTCTTTCGATCCTGTCGGGACCAGACCCAGTGCAAACATGCCAGCGATGGAGTCGGCCTTGTCGGCAATGGCAAGCACCGCGCCTTCGAGGGTGCGCGGGACTTCGTATTCCATCGACTCCGGCTTGTATTGGTCGTAAATCGCTTTGGCAATCTCTTCCCGAACGTCTGGCTTCAGGTCTTCGTCTAACTGTTGCACCTTTGCGTAGAGGCCGCCGACGATGCCTTGCAGTTCCGTAAATTCCTTCACCAGTTCGGTGGTCAGGTCGGCTTTAGCCAGCAGCGCAGCCTTGTGGACCACTCCCGCGCGAATCGGCCGCCCGCCAAGCTTCAGTTGCTCTGAGAGCCAACTGGACAGCCGCTGCACTCGCATCGTCTTGTCGTAGTAACTGCCCAAGTCTTTTTGGAAAGTCACGTTCTTCAGGAGGGCCACGCGACCACGCAACGAGAGTTTTTGGTCGGTGTTCCAAAAGAACCGGGCGTCGTTGAAACGGGCGCGGAGGACGCGCTCGTTGCCGTGCTGGATGATCCCCGCATGGTCGGCGTCGGTATTCAGCACTGCAAGGAAATGCGGCAACAACTTGCCGCCAGCGTCTTCCACGGCAAAATATTTTTGGTGGTCGCGCATCACCGTGACCAGCACTTCATCGGGCAGCGCGAGAAATTCAGGATCGAAGTTGCCGCGAATCACCGACGGCCACTCCGTGAGGTTTACTACGGTATCAAGAAGCCCCTGGTCCTCGCGCCAGCGCGCGCCGGGGATGGTACGGGTGGCGGCATCGAGCGCTTTACGAATCTGGTGCAGGCGTTCACCAGCGCCGAGCACTTTGGCAACCCGCAGCAACTCAACGTAAGACTTCGCACCTGCCACCGTGACGGAATTCGCCGCCAGGATGCGGTGGCCGCGAGTCGTATTGCTAGCCTGGATACCGTCGAATTCCAACGGAATCACATTCCCATCCAGCATCGCCACCAGCCAGCGCAGCGGGCGCACAAACTTCTCGCTCTGCACCCGCCAGTACATATTCTTGGGCCAGTAGAGCGCGTTGATTTCCTTGGGCAGCAACTCGGCGAGAATCTCGGAAGCGGCTCGGCCCTTCCGGGTGACGGTCGCAGCCAGGTACTCGCCCTTGGGGGTGGTGATTTTCTCGAGCGCGGCAACGTCCATGCCCGCTTTCTTTGCAAAAGCGTGCGCCGCCGGGGTCGGCTGACCGTCTTTGTAGGCGACTTGCGCGGAGGGGCCGGTCACTTGCTCGGTCACATCGGGCTGTGACGCCGCAATACCCATCGCATACACCGCCAATCGTCGGGGAGAATCAAATGCCGACAGCGCTTCCGACTCAAGCAGGCGTTCGCGCCGCAGCAGATCGCCGACGCGCTTGGTCAGTTCCTCGCGCGCGCCTACAATCATGCGAGCCGGAATCTCTTCGCAACCGATTTCTAGTAGAAAGTCTGGCATCGGAAGAACACTCTATCTTGGCAGGAATGGCGACCCGCCGGATGTGAGCCCCGTCACACTACCCCACCGGCGCAACTTGCTCCTTTTTCGCTTTCTTGCCTGCGGCTGGCGCGCCTAACGACTGTCCGTGTTGCTGCTCCATCCACGCTTTGGCGATGCCCACTGCCAGAGCTCGCACCCGCGCAATCACACCCACGCGCTCAGTGACGGAGATGGCGCCCCGGGCATCGAGGATATTGAAAAGATGGGAACATTTGAGGCAGAGGTCGTAGGCCGCAAGTATGGGGAGACGATCACGTTCTTGTTTCAAGCGAGGTCCCAAAGGCGTTGCAGCCTTAATTTCGGCTAAAGTTGAGCTCTTGTATTTAGCAAGTTCTTGATTTATGTAATCGATTAAGCTCTTGCACTCAGCCTCATACAATCTGAGGTGTTCCCACAACATTTCCACATTCGCTACATCGAAATTGTAGGTGGAAAACTGCAGTTCATCTGCGTACCGCACTTCGCCATACTTCACTTCCCTGCCGGTCTCCGGGTCGCGCGCCCACACGATGTCGTAGATGGAATCCACATCTTGCAAGAAAGCCCCGATGCGCTCCAACCCGTAGGTCAACTCCGCCGAGATGGGGAACAGGTCCACGCCCCCGCACTGTTGGAAGTAAGTAAATTGCGTGATCTCCAGACCGTCGAGCATCACTTGCCAGCCGATGCCCCACGCGCCCAGGGTGGGCGACTCCCAGTTGTCTTCCTCAAACTTGATGTCGTGCTGCTTCAGGTCAATGCCGATCGCACCGAGCGATTCCAGGTACAGTTCCTGAACATTCTCCGGCGGGGGTTTCAGAATCACCTGCAGCTGCATGTGCTTAAACAGGCGGTTGGGATTTTCGCCGTAACGTCCATCAGCGGGCCGCCGTGAGGGCTGCACGTAGGCAACTTTGTAGGGGTTCGGGCCCAGCACGCGTAGAAACGTCTCGGGTGCCATGGTGCCCGCGCCTACTTCAACGTCATAGGGCTGCTGCAGGACGCATCCTCGCTGCGCCCAAAAGGTCTGGAGCTTGAGGATGAGTTCCTGAAAGGTGAGCGGATTGGGTTTGGGTGAAGTCATGAATCACGCCGCTGGGTACTGGTGTCGAGCTGGTCACGGCTGGTCAAAAATTTGCCTTCTCCAGCATTCCTGCCGTCACCAGACGCTTATCAATATGCCGCTGCAGGATCTGCATCACAAACTTACGCAAGTCGGCGCCTTTCGACTTCGGCCAGGGCTCACCGCCGAAACTCTCGACCGGGGAGCGGAACATCTGGGCCGCCAGTTGCCGCGATTCCGCCGACAACTCCGAAGACGCCAAACGCTTGTCGTCCCCACACATCAACCCGTCAGCCAGTGCGTGATAAAACGCCCGGCTCCCGTTCAGTGGACGTCCACACGCCATGCATTCGGAAAACTCCGGCAGAAAACCCGCCAGCCTAGTCATCCACAAATCAAAATAGGTTACGGGGAGCCAAATCTCCGGCCCGCGCATGGCGTCGAGCACGGTGAGAGTGAGCCGGAACACCGCATCGTTGGCTTCGCGGTCCGGCAGCAACTCGTCGAGCAACTCCGCCACATGTCCCAACCCGACGGCCCGGGCGTAGCTGACTTCGCTGGCCATCGGCGATTCCAGCACGTCGCACGAATCGAGCCGGGTGAGTTCCTGACCTTCCTTCTCGTCGTAGTAGGCGCGCACCAAGGTCAGTGGCTCGAGCGCCCCGCCAAACCGCCGCTTCGACCGCATGGCCGAGCGCGCTACCCCCCGGACTTTTCCTTCCAGCCGGGTAAACAGCGTGACCAGCAGGTCGGCCTCGCGCAAGGGATAGGTACGCAGCACCAGCGCTTCCGACTCCTTTAGTGCCATGGAAGCCAATTCGCCAAGAATCGATTGTAATGGAGCGCGAGGAACTTCGCTATTGGAGGCCCGACACTGAGCCAGCATCGTTCCCTGCTGTTATTTCAGGACAAGGAGGAGCTGAGATCGGAAACAAAAAGGCGCACCCCCCAACCCGCAAGGATACGCCTTGAGGAAACTCGGGATTGCACCGCCTACCGGCCGAAGTACTTGGCGTTGCGCTCGGTGAAAGAGTTCCACTTCTCCGGCAGATCGTCAAGAGCGAAGATCGCCGACACCGGACACACCGGCACGCAGGCGCCGCAGTCAATACACTCGACCGGGTCAATGTAGAGCATCTCTTCGGTCGCGTGTTTGGGGTCGTCTTTCTTGGGGTGGATGCAATCCACCGGACAAGCGTCCACGCATGCGGTGTCTTTGGTTCCGATGCAAGGTTCTGCAATTACATAGGCCATAGTATTTTGAGTCTCCCTGTAGGCGGCTTTACGAAACGGTCATTCTAGCAAGAAAAGTGCTGATGCGTATAGTTTACCGCGCTTTCGGCAGCGGCGTCGCATGCGATGCGGCAGGGACGATCCGTAAGCGGCCCGCGATCTCAAGCCCCGACCAACTCCCGCGCGACGATCGGTTCATACTCCACAATATAACCTGCCACCGCGCTCGCCGCGACCGTCAGAGGGCTGGCCAGGTACATCTGTCCGGGACCGCTTCTGCCGGGGAAGTTCCGGTTCTGCGCGCTGATGACGATCTGCTCCGGACGGGTGGAGACGCCCGGCCCCGCGTTGATGCACGCCCCGCAACTTGGCTCAATAACGTGCGCTCCCGCCTGCTGAAAAATCTCCAGATATCCCTTGCGCTGGCAGTATTCGCGGGTTTCCTGGGAACCAAAC
Source organism: Acidobacteriaceae bacterium (assembly GCA_025360645.1). Classification (GTDB taxonomy): domain Bacteria; phylum Acidobacteriota; class Terriglobia; order Terriglobales; family Acidobacteriaceae; genus JANYBT01. The sequence continues at coordinate 23,103 of JANYBT010000012.1, forward strand.
TGAATGTAAAACACGCACGAATCCGCCACCCGCTTGCCCCGCCTGAGGGCGTCGGCCAGCACGGCAGCGTACATGTCCATATCTTCATTCTTACCCGCGGTGCAGGTGCCGCCGTAAGCGATCTCCACCGGCACCGGAGTATGCAGTTCGCGGACGTACTTGCCATTTCCCGGATCGCCGGGAGTCGCCACCATGGGCGTGATCTCAGAGGCGTCGAGTTCGATGACCTCCGCGTATTGCGCATCGGCATCGCTGTGCAGGCCTTGAATCATCTCCTCGGCGTCGGCGCGCTTCATGCCTCGGCGCTCCATCAGAAACTCAACGACCTTGGCATCCGGCGCCACTATGCCGGTGAAGCCGCCAATCTCCGCCGCCATGTTGGTCATGGTCGCACGTTCGTCCACGCTGAGGGCTTCGACGGCCTCGCCCGCATATTCCATGACCTTCGCCAGCGCTTTCCCGCTGCGCACGTAATCCAAACTCAAAAGCTTAAGGATGAAATCTTTTGCCGTGACATTGGGATGCCGCTTGCCCCGAACCACGATCTTCACCGACTCCGGCACCTTGACGCGCACATCCTTGGTAATCCAACTGTTGAAGACATCGGTGGTGCCAATGCCAAAGGCGACGCAGCCAATCGCGCCCACGTGCGGCGTATGCGAGTCGGATCCGATATTCAACTGTCCCGGCAGAGCGTAGCTTTCCAGCACAATGGAATGGCAGATGCCTTCGCTGCCCTTGCGGTCCTTGAGCTCGCCATGCAGGCGAATGCCCTGCTTCGCTGCAAAATCTTGCTGCTTCAATTTGAGCTGGGTGGCCAAATCGAGCAGGCCGAGTTTCTTCTTCTCTTCGGAAATCACTTCGTCGAGGAAGGTTAGATGATCGCGGAAAAACAGAATGGACGATGCGTCGTTCACCGGAGCATCTTTCCCCACATTGAGCTCGAAGAAAATGGCCGCCATGGGAGTGACGTACTCGTGGCTGAAGCGTAGATCGGCGCGAGCAAAACCGGTATCGCCGGGTTTTACCGCCGCCACTCCGACGAGACCATCCGAAGAAATCATGTGCCGGGCAAAAATCTTCTCCGCCACCGTCATGCCGCGCTTGCCGGTTTTGATCGGCGGCAGAAAGACTTTCTTCTGCATGCGGGCGACGTTCAAGGGAAACAGCCCTCCGTACTCGATCACTTGTCGCGTAATCTCATCCTCGCCGGCCGTGAACTCGCTCAGTTCGACCTCTTCCCCGCCCCGAATTCTGTCAATGAGCGAAAAGTCGGTGGAGGTGAGCACGCCAAGGTTTTGGCAATTCTGCTTGTAGATGCGCTCGATATTTTCGGCAATGACGACTTTGATCCCGGCGCACATCTCCGCGTACGGCGATTGCTCGCGGCTCGAACCTTTGCCGCGCCGCTTGCCGCTCACCGCGCAGACGAAACCGCCGCGTTTTACATCGCCGCGGCCAATCGGAGCCACGTCCCCACACTTCAAACCCAGGTACGGAATCTCCCCCAGAGTCTGATCAAAGTAGAAGCAATAGTGCGCAGGAGTAATTTCGTCGGTCGAAATGTCGTCGCGCAGCTTGGGATTGTTCGCCGAATTCTGCGTGTCCCAAGGCAGGTTTTCGCCCGCCAGTTGCCGCTTGATCAGTTCGGGGTCTTCGGTGAGGAACAGAATGCGTCCCGTAAAGCGGACCTTCGGCGGCAGCTTCTCAATCGCACGAGTCAACAAGGATTCAATCACGGATGTAGTCCTGAATAGATTTTTCCCAACTTGGTCAGCTACGACTTCTGCGCTCTTGCATACTCCCGCGGATCCGGTAATGCTTCCAGCCCGCGTCCGGCTAACACCGCATCGAACTCCGCCAGCAGCGCGTCATGCACCAACCCGTTCGACGCCACGGTTTCATGGCTCGCCAGCTCAAATAACCCGCCCTGAAAGTTCGTCACCCGCCCTCCAGCCTCTTCCACAATCAGCACTCCGGCGGCGGTGTCCCACGGATTCAAATTGATCTCCCAGAAGCCATCAAACCGCCCGCACGCCACGGACGCCAGATCCAGCGCCGCCGAACCCGCCCGCCGCACGCCATGCGTCTTCAACGTGATCTGGTGATAGAAAAAAATATTCGGATTCTTGTGCCGCTTGTGGCTGGGGAACCCAGTCGCCAACAAACACTCGCCCAGGCTCGCGGTCTTCGACACCTGAATGCGCTCGCCGTTTAAAGTCGCCCCGCATCCCAATTCGGCAGCGAACAACTCGTCCCGCGTCGGATCGTACAACACGCCCGCCACTCGCTGCCCCCTGCGCTCCAGTCCCAGCGAAACGCAAAACACCGGGAACCCGTGGGCAAAGTTCGTGGTCCCGTCGAGCGGGTCGATGTACCACTTGTAATCACTGCCAATTTCAATGCGCGCGCCCTCTTCGCCCATCACATCATGCGAAGGAAACTCCGACCGCACCCGAGCCAGAATCAGCGCTTCCGATTCCCGGTCCGCAATGGTCACCAGATCGGCATCGCCTTTGTATTCGATCTTCACTCGCTGCCGGAAATGTCGCATCAGCAGCGCTCCGGCGTCGCGAGCAATCTGCTCCATGGCAGGCACGAAGTTTAGATTTTCTGAGGTCATTCGGATGGACTAATCGTCCTGCCTTTGGTGGAAGCCTACCCCTTGACCGACTTGGCCGCTTCTTCCGCGATGTACATGATTTCGTGTTTGTAGATGAACAGGTTGGGCCCATCGTCACGGGTCAGCCGGATCATGTTCCTGTCGTAATACTCGACCCAACCCTGCACGACTTCCCCATCCATCAACTTCACGCTCACCGGGCACTGCTTCTCGCCCAATGCTTTCAGGTACCCCGCCTCTTCAAAGGTGTCCTCTGGCGGAGGGGTCTTCCCCTTGCGAAACGCGTTTGAGTTGCCTGCCTGGAATGCCATGGGAAAATTCTACGCGTTTAGAAGGTGATGCGCACACCAAATTCCATTTGCCGGGGCGCTCCGGAAGCATAGTTCCCGGAACCCGCGCCGATTCGGCCGGTCCGGCCAGTGCAGATTCCCACGGTAGGACCGCAGCCGCCCGAGTTGGTGGTGTTGTTCACCGAGGAGCCCGCTGCGCCGTCCAGTACCCCGCTCAACTGCGATCCGGGCGAGTCGAAATTCGCGAAGTTCAAGACGTTAAAGACCGAAACCGAGGGCTCCACCACAAAACGGTCGCCCACATGCAGCGGCCAAGCCAACCGGACGTCCAAGGTCTTGAACCAGCGCGGCCCAGCGTTGTCCACGGGTGCATTGCTGAGCAGCGGCGTCAAACCGCCCAGGGTCGCGAGTTGCTGCGAGTTCAACAGGGCGGAGGTGAGCAGTTGTTGAGACGCAGGAGTGAACTTGAGGGCGCTGAACTGGTTGTAGCTATTGATGACGCTGTTCAAGTTGCCCGATTTGACGGTTCGTCCGTAGGACCCATTCTTCTGCAGCGGCAGAATGTCGCCCACGGTTCCATCGCCGTTGAAATCGCTGCGGAAGATCTCCCCGGCCACCCCGCCTCCATTGGCCTGCGGCAGAAACAGAGTGGTTGGCAGTGGCGACGCCAAGTGCACAATCGCACTCAGGCGAAGCCCTTTGGGCAGGTCCAGCACCGGTGCGATGCTGAACTGGTGGGTGCGGTCAAACTCGCCGAAACCATAGTAGCGCTTGGGTGCGGTGTAGTTCTGCGCCAGGCTCAGCAGGCTGATGTCGCCGACTCCACCGCGCGGCCCGGTTACGTCCGTCTTATAGCGAGAATAAGTGTAGCTCGCATTCAGATCGAAGTGGCGCACCCCGCGCACCGGCCGGTTGCCGCTGGTGCGGTATCCGAACTGCGCGCCGTCATACACCGAGCGCCCGCTGGGAAAGTACGCAATCGCCGAACCCACTGCGGGATTGATGCCGCCGAAAGCAGCTTGTGGTAGGCCCTGTCCGGAGCAGGCAAATCCTCCGCAGAACGCGTTTCCGGAATCCAACCCGTGGCGCGCAAAGTCCGCAATGCTGGCGTTGGGCACCGCGCCCAGATAACAATTCACCGCAATCTGGGAACTGCTGCCCGCCGAATCGGCCACCGGACATATTCCAGAGCTCAGGGGATTGCCCGCAATCGTCGCGTTCACTGCTGCGACCGCGGCGTTCTTGTCGAAGTAGTTCGAATCTCCTACGTGATTCGTGTCAATCCCCAAGGGAGAATGGGTCTCGATGGTGCGCACGTAGTCGATGGAAAGCCGGCTGCCATGCCCCAGATCCTGCTGCACTCCCGCTGTCATGTCCAGTACCACCGGCGTCTTGTACTTCGGCGCCAGCAAGCCCGCTCCACCCAAGGTGTTGCCCAGAAAGTAAGGATTGCTCGATGAGGACGTGAGCGAGGAAGTCTGGCTCTGAAACTGCCGCTGCAGGTCACTGATGGCGGTCGCCACCGTCCCGATCGGCTGGCCGCAAATCTGGCTGCCGATGTCCAACCCGTCCACCGAACTCACGGGGCCGCTCGGAAGTAAGGCCGTGCCAGTCGGACACAAGTTCAGGCTGTGGGCATAGCTGCCAGTCGCCAGCCGCGAGGTGCGGTCCAGATATGCGTTCTGGAACACGCTGGTGTCGTAGAACAAGCCGGCACCCACCCGGACTACCGTCTGCCCGTGCTTGCCGGGGTCCCAGGCAATACCGATCTGCGGCGCGTAGTTGTTGCTGGGTTGAGCCACGGAAGCACCCAGCGATGGGAAGTTGCCAAACTGATCCAGAAGTAAACTGCTGCCGCTGCACGGCGGAGTGGGAAAGCGCGTGGAGTTGATCTGCGAACAAGGAATCGCCGAAAGGTCGCTATTGGTCCGCCCTGTGTCGCGTACATACGTTACGCCGCCGCTGACGTTCAGGTTCGGCAGCACTTTCCAGGTGTCGCCCACATAGGCCTCAATCCGCGTGTCGTTGTGCGCCCCCGCTGGCAGCCCGAATCCAGACTTCTCGCTGAAGGCCCCAGCCCCGTTGTAAATGGTGATGCCGGTCACCGGATAGTTCAGCGGGTTGTCCGCTCCGTTCGCGGTATCGCCCGGAACCAGTGTGGGGAACAAAGTCGCGGCGCTCACCAGACGGCCCACGGTGTTGAAATTCGTGGAGCCATCGACGGTGGGCGCATTTGCCCCCAGGGAAGCGGCGTCCGCCTGCGAGATGCGGTTCACCGCTGCGCCAAATCGCAGCGTGTGCGCGTCGTGACGCCACTGCCCGTCATACCGCCCGAACAGATTGCTTTGGTAGGTCGAGCGCGGTCCGGCTGCATTCGGGCCGCTCTGGAAGCTGCCCACCACCAGGTTCAGACCCGGCGCGGGATCGATTCCCGCTCCCAAATCCGGCGCCAGATGGTTGACAAACTTCTGGTAACCAAAACGTCCGCTGTGGGCAAAGTTTCCGCGGCTCTGGTCCACTCCGATCACGTTCGATGGGGTGTTGAGTTGATCGAGATAGGTGGCGTAGCTGTTGGACGGCCCCACCAAATGCACGCTGTCATAGCTGAAGCGATAGAAGGCAACTGTATCGGCATTCCAGTGCCAGTCCGCGCGCCCCAGGAACTGGGTCTCCTTGAACGGCGCTTTGATTCCCCCGGACAGTAGGTTGAAAGGATAATTGAGAGCCACCGGCAGGTTACTGTCTTGCGACGTTCTCTCCCCGCTGCCAAACAAAAACAATTTATCTTTGATCGCGGCTCCGCCCAGTGCGCCGCCATATTGCTGGCGGCTGAAGGGTATATCCAATCCGTTGGGGGAATTCGCATTCCCGGCCGCCTTCTCGCGGAAGAAACCAAATCCGTTGCCGTGCAAGGCGTCGCCGCCGGAGAGCGAAACTACCTGCACCGCCCCAGCGCCGCTGAGAGACTGATAGAGCTGCGGCAAGGCTCGCGTCACCACCAGTTCGCGAATTCCACCCGCGGGCAGGTTGGTGATCACGCCACCCGTGGTTTCGTCGTTGATTGGAGTCTGGTCCAGGTCGGCGCGGGTGGTGCGTCCGATGCGCGAGTCAATGGACAGCGCCACCGTCCCGCTCTTGTTCGCGCCCAGGACAGCGCCGTCCGCATTCTGCACTCCAGGCTCGAGCCAGGGGAGAATCTGGTAGTTGCGCCCATTGAAAGGCAGTACGTCCACTTTCGCCGCGTCCACCTGGCTCTCCGCGCGCGCCGGCCCGGGATTGATGATTTCCAGCTTAAAGTCTGCGTGGGAATTTTCCCCGTTCTTTACCACCACCGCCGCGGCCGTGCCGATCTGGTATCCGTTGGCTTCGACCTTCAGTTCGTAGGTGCCCGCGAGAAGTACATCGGAGAGGTATACGCCGTCTTTGCCGGCACGTACCGCCACGTTGGTTAGGGTTGACTTCGAATGGATCAATACTCGTGCCAAACCTACGGGATCTCCATCGGAATCCGTAATCTTGCCTTCGATTCTCCCGGTCGGTTCGTCCTCTGCGAAGGCCATGCCCCCACCGCCCAGGATTCCAGGCTGCAATAGCGAAGAAAGACAAAATGTAAAAGCAAGAAGGACGGAAACGGGAGCGATTCCCGCGCGAGACGCACGGGCCAGCAAGGCAATCCTCAATGTCGGCAGCAAAATATATTCACCTCTTCTGGCGCAAGCGCACATCCGCAACCCAGCGCAGACGGACCAGGAGTTCAATTCGTTGGAATCACTTCATCTTACTAGATGCGGCGGGCGGGTGGAATGCGGGCTACAAGGCCAGAAAAACTGGCGTGCAAAAAAGCCGTCCGCAAACTTCTGCCGACGGCCAAAAACTGAATTTGGTTGTGCCGGGAGCCGGGCGAACCGGCTCCCAAGTGAGTTGACCAACACCAGCTAGAAGCTGAACTTCACCCCAAAACGGATGTTGCGGGATTGCTGGTAATACAGCGGCTTCCCGTACTGGCTGTTTAGGGCAAGCGGGGCCGGATTGCCGGAAATGGTTCCGGGAAAGTTGTTGAGCACACCGGAGATGCTATACGGACGCTCGGCGGCGGCATAGAAAGGATTTCCATCTCCGATATAGCAATAGCCGGTAAATGCGGCATTGCAGGCGGCCGAAGGCAGCGCGGCAAACTGGTTTGGACCGGCGGCGGTGTCAATCAGGGCATTGCGGGCTACCACCGCACGCTGGTTGAGAAGATTGTTGAAGGTGGCTGAGAAGCTCAGCACTTTTTCTTCGCTGATCTTGTAGTTTTGCACCACACTGAAGTCGCTCTGCGAATACCACGGTGTCCGGTTGGTGCGAACCGGTCCCACCGTGATCACCCCGGTGTTCGGGTCCTGCGACAGGTCGACCCACTTTCCGCGATTTACAATCTGGACCGCCCACGCAGTTGCGCCAAGGCCCACATCCAGGTAGCTGGTGGTCGGTGTGCCGCTGTACAGGTACTGGAAGAGGCCGAAGTCGGTGCTGAACTTCTTCAGCCACGGCAGTTCGTAATAGGCATAGCCTTTCAAGGTATGCGGCCGGTCCGTGGGTAGCAATCCGCTGGAAGAACCGCCATTCGCATTCCACGAGAAGTACGGTTCGTCGAAAGCTCGGCTGTTGTTCGGTGAACTCCGGCCGCCCAAGCCTCCGTCGGACACGTCAGAGCTAGTCAGTCCCGTATAGTTGCCGCGCAGCTTGCTATAGGTATAGGAGAACATCCCAAACCAGTGATTGCTGCTCGCCTTGTTCAATCGGAACTCCAAGCCGTCATAGCTGCGCGCGGCAGGAATCACACCATTGATGGGGCAAGTGGCTCCGCTGCAGGGCGGCGGCGGGGTTCCATAAAGGAAGTTGTAAAAGCTGTTGAACGTCTTGTACACACCTTGGCCTGGATTCGTAATCACGAACGTTTCGCTGCCGGCAGCGGGCCCGGTCTGGGCAATGATGGACGCGTCCTCAATCACGTGGTCCACTCTGCGACGGTCCCAACGCGCCTCGAAGGATAGGGTTCGGAAGATTTGGTAGTCGAAGCCGGCAACCGTTTCGTGCTGCCCAAAGGGTTTCAGCCCAGGAGCAACGCCGGTCGCGGTGAGGCTACAAGTAGAGCAAGTGGTGGGGAAAGTACGGTTGTTGATATTTTCAATAAAGGTCAGTCCTGGGGGTGTAGCACCGCCGGCAAAATTGGCCCCGGTGGACACCGAACCCGAGCAATAGCGGACGTTACTGTCGAACGCTGGAAGAATGGTGCTGAGGTCAGCCGTATCCAAAGCGTAGGTACAAATGTTCCAGTACTGCCCCCCAAACGAACTGATAGCCAGGTTCAACTTCAAGATGTCATAGTAAGCGCCGTAATTGCCGAAGACTTTCATCCTTCCATCTTTGAAGACATCCCAGGCGAAACCGATGCGCGGCGCCACTTTGCTGGTCCAGCTGAAGTCGATGGGGTGGGTTGCCAAACCGGCGTGGCTGGAGGCTGGCAGGTATTCCTTGTCGAAGCGGATACCGGCATTGATGGTGAAGCCGTGTCCGATGGTCCAGGCATCCTGCACAAACAGACCGTGGTTGAAGCTGGTGACTTTTCCGGTGGTGCCGAAGTCAACGATCTGGGCTTGACCGTATTGGCCCTGACAACCGAAGGTCGAGTTCAGTGGGAGTGCGTTGCAATTGGCGGTGCCCACTGGGCTGATCGGAACGTAGGGAGCACTGATCCCAACGAAGAGATTGACGAAGGGTTCGTTGTAGTGCTGGGAGATATCATTCGAGAGACGGTTAAGCTGGTACCCGAACTTGAAGTTGTGGGTCCCTCCCCATCCCGTCTTGTACCAGGCCAGGTCAGCGTCGAACTGAATGGCTTTGTTCGCATTGCGGGCCGTCGTGTTTGCACTGTTGGCGGCATTAAAGTAACCGTTCGACTTCTGCAACTGACTCGGAAGGCTGGTACATTTCGTCGGATCACTAAAACAGGCCGCATTCGCTATCACAGCGCCGGGGCTGCCCGGTGCACCACTCGTCAGGAAGCTAAAAATCGAGCCACCGGTGGGGTAGCCGAAGTCATGGTAGTTCTCAAAGTAGTAGCCGAAACGGGTGGTGGCAATCAACTTCGGAGTGATGGTGAAGTCGGCGCCGACGTTGGTGGTAATGTTTGGCGCCGAATAGCCGATATTGTGCGAGTAAACGAACGAAGGGTTGGTTGAGTCCACGTTAAACAATCCGGTGGTGGAGTCGGAGGCGGGCAGCCCCTGGCCGCTTTCACGTTGGTATTGGTATAGCCACGAGCCGTATACGCGAATTTTTGACGTCAAGCTGGCGTCTATCCGGGAAGTGGTGTAGTAGGTCTGCTGATTGCGGCTGAATTTCTGCAAACCCAGTCCCTGCCCAGAGAAGTCCACTGTGCGTTCCTGGTTATTCCACTCCGGGTTAAAAGCCAAAAAGAAAAAGATGCGGTTCTTCAGCAGGGGACCGCCCACGGTGAAACCGGGGAATACATCGCTGGTTTTCGGCCGTTTTGGCTGGTAGCCCTGATAGACCGCATCAATGGACGCATCTGGATTTAGGGGTGCTGGTCCGACGCCGCCGTTAGGATCGTAGCGGGGGTAAGCCGTGGGCGAGCCATTGGTGGCGCTCCCCTCCAGTTGAGCAAACAACGAACCATGCCACTCGTTGCTGCCCTTCTTCATGACCACGTTGACCACCCCACCCAGGGCGCCGCCGTGTTCGGCCTCAATGCCTGAACTCTTCACCTGTACTTCCTCAATGAAATCGAAGGGCACATTAGTATGCGAGTAGCCGCCGATGAGGTTGGCCGTCTGCTGCCCCTCGACCAAGTAAGAGTTTTCCGCGTCGGAACCGCCGCCAACAGAGAAGCCATGGTCGCCTCCGTTGGTGGTGCTGCCGGGCGCATTGCCGCCACTCCCGTTCGTAGATGTGCTTCCTTCTAACGGTTCGTTGCGAGCGGAGGGAGCAAATTGGATGACCGACTGGAACGAGCGTCCATGGGGGACGTCTCGAATCACATCGCGGGTGATGTTGGTTTGCGTCGTTTCGGTCGTCACGTCGATCAACGGCGCCTCACCGGTCACTTCGATGATGGTGCTGCTAGCTCCGACTTCGAGGGCGATGTCAATGCTGGGAAGATGTCCGACATCGAGGGTGAGACCGTCCCGCTTGTAGGTAGAGAATCCCTTGGCCGTAACCGTGACCGTGTAGCTGCCGGGTGGCAGGTTGGCAAAACGGTAGTAGCCTCTGCCATCGGTTTCGGCTTCTTTGGTGCCGGTTAAGGAAGTGCCCGTCACGACTACATTCGCGTGGACCACGACGGCACCAGAAGGATCCTTGACTGTACCCTGTAAGCCCGCCGTTGTTTCCTGAGCGAACAGATTGGCCGCCACAAGCAACAGGGTACAGATCTGAAAGCAGATGAACATCAACCGCCGCTTCGTCGCCATAGACTCCCCCTCAAGTTTTGATTTCAGAAATGTTCAGCGTTACCCCACACACCTGACCCCATCTCGAAACCACGATGCGCCCGGCTCGTCCACCCGAAGTGTGCCGCATCCAAGTTGTTACGGCTGGTGCTGGCAATCGTGGTTTGGAAAAAGAGCGGAGGACTTGGAACTAGCGATCTGGAGACAATCAACGGCACCCGCAACAGGTTGCGAACGGCTTGGCGGATGAAGTGCTTGCTCATGCGCACAGTCCCTTGACTCGCATAAATTCGTTCGTTTTTTCTGCATTCGCCGCCAAACAAATGCAGATGATTAGACAATGACGGGAACGAAAACTCATTCCAGGGGTTGAAGCGTACCCCAAAACTACAGAATTGGTCAACAAGAGTGCAATCGAGGAGCCAAAGCGCTACGCGGCGCCGATTTTGTTGGAAATGCAAGGCATATGGGAGACGTCATCCCAAGCAACCGGTTTTTTCAGAGGTTAGATCTCTGCTTTGTCATAGTTTAATTCTGAAATTGGAATTGTTCGATCCGCCCAGCCCCCTACCAGCTCGACTTCGCCGTGTAGTAACCGGTTCGATGCCGCACGTGCAGAGAACTGTTCCCGCCCACCGTCACTTCCAACTGCCGGAAGTCGGAGTCGGCAAAGCGCTTCACCGGATAGTATCCCAGCAAATACTGGGTGCGCAGCTCGTCGCTGATCTTGCGGAAAGCTTCGTCCAGTTGGTTCATCGAACTGGCGTAGTAGTACTTTGCCCCGGTGTCTTCGGAGAGCTGGATAAGGGCGTGCTCCCCTCCGGTGTCTCGACCCGCGCTGGCCTCAATGGGCACAATGATCACGCTATAGACCAGCGCCTCGGCTTCCTGCGCAGCACGCACCGCCGTTTTGTAGTCACTCTGACTCGCGGTGTCGCCACCGTCGGTGATCAGCACCATCACTTTGCGGCCCTGGCGCTTGTCGAGGGCTTGCGAGCCCAGAAAAATCGCGTCAAACAGCGCGGTCGCCGCACCTACCCGGATGTTGTCAATCCCGCGGTCGATGGACTGCATATCGTTGGTGAAGGGCACCACCTGGGTCACGATCTCGCTGAACTTGTACACCGCCAGCGTGTCCGTTGGCCGCAGAATGGCGTGGGCAAATTTCCTCGCCGACACCAACTCCACTGGCAAATCTTTCTTGGTGCTCAAGCTGGTATCGATGGCCAACACAATCGAAAGCGGCACCGAGGATTCCCTGCTGAAGACCGCGATCTTCTGCGGAACGTCGTCTTCCGTGATGGAGAAATTTTCCTTCTGCAAATCGCCCACTGGCGCACCGCGCGGATCGGTCACGCTCACAAAAAGACTTACCAGTTTGACGTCCACCTTGAGCGTCGAATCGTCGCCGGCTGCCGCGGATGGCGGAGCTTTCGCCTTGCCAAAGGGATTGGGATCGGTCTTCTGGGTTTGCCCGGGCGCGGCAACCGCCGCCAACAACACGAAGACGAAGAGCTTTTTCATGATTGACCTGTCCGTTAGATGCAGTCTGGTCCACTGAATGGTCCACTGCGCAGGCTGGATCCGCTTCATTGCAGTTCCGGCCGGAGGGCCTCGGCCGGAAACGGCTCACCATCCGCCCACACCGCGCCGTCTTCAAAATGCTCTTTCTTCCAAATGGGAACGGTCTGTTTCAGCAGGTCAATCAGCCAGCGGCAGGCTTCAAATGCGGCCGCACGATGGGCTGACGACACGACGATCAAGACACTGGTCTCGCCAACTTCGAGCCTGCCCAGCCGATGCACCATAGCGACCTCGCGTACCGCGAACCTCTGCAGCGCTTGAGCCGCCAGCTGCTCCATCTGCTTTAGGGCCATGGCCTCATAGGCTTCGTAGTCGAGATAGAGCGTACGGCGTCCGCGAGTGTGGTTGCGCACTACGCCGTCAAAGACCACGGCAGCGCCATCCGAAGCATGCTTCACGCGCTCCAGTACCGCCACAGCATCAATCTTCTCGCGCACAATGGCGGCTCGCGGCGCCCCGCCACTCACCGGAGGTAACAGCGCGATCTCATCTCCCTCGTGCAATATCCGGTCCCGCTGGGCAAACTCCTGGTTGACCGCCACAGCCACCGATGGCAGCAACTGCGCCAGCCCTTCGCTGCGGGACGCATACCGGGCCAGCACCGCGTCCACCCGCGCCTCCTCCGCCAGCTCCGCCTCCTCGTTGGAAGCGCCGACCAAATCGCGCAACATCCCGAAAAATAAAACTTGCACCTTCATGGTCGGCCCTACTGCACCTTCGCTTCAACTTTGTACTTCCCTTGCGGCGTCACCTCGATGTCAATCCCGTTCTTCAGATAGGTTTTCATCACCGCCGGATTCAGCCACTCGACGTCCCATCCGTTCTCAATCGCAACTACGGTGTACTTCCCTGGCAGGGCGCCGCGCAGGCTGAAGCTTCCATCGCTGTCGCTTTGATCGCGGCGAAAACGCGTGGTCGCGGTCAGGTCTCGCGGCGCCAGCACCACCATTGCGCCGGCCACGGGTTTTCCGTCATGCCGCGCAATTCCGTCCACGTTCCCCAAGCGTTGCGACACGGTCACGACCAGCCGCACCGCGCCCGCGCCTGTTATCTCTACGCTTTGATTGTCAACTTTGCCGTTCGCTGCCGTCACGCTGCTCACCAAAGCATCGCGAAAATTCAAGACCTGCACTTCATACTTGCCCGGCTTCATCGAAGATTCGTCAAACTGAAACTCTCCGGAAGCCGCGATGGGCGCCGATACCACGTCTACCGACACAATGCTCCGCAATGTGACTTGCGCGCGGGCGGGGATCACCATCCCGCCATCGGTCTTGACTACGCCACTCACCGCCACTGGCCCAGACCCGCGGCGAGCACTCACCCGAGTATCGCCCGCCACATCCACTGTTTGCGTCCACTGTCGGCTGGTTTTCCCGAACGTTGACACCGTCAGCTCATAGCGTCCCGGCGCCACCCCCGAAAGCTCCACTTCTTTGTTACCGATCTGCGTAGCTCCCGCCGCCACTTGTTCCTGGCTGTCAAACAGTCGCCGCACCAGCGTGGCGGAGGCCGACTCCGCATTCAGGCCCGAATAGTCCACTCGCAACCGCACCGCGGGGACCGGCGTCAACGTGAGATCGGCGGTCACCCGATCCCCGGGCTTCAAATCCAGCGGGGTTGCATCCGCCGTTTCAGTCGTCCCCGAATAAAAAGTCACAGGATAAGTTACGTCCAACTCGGGCGCAGGCCTCTCTTCCGTGGCCAGGCGCTCCTCGCCCCGACCCACATCACTCGACCCCGGGGCTGCAACCTGCGCTGCAACCTGTTCTGTGACTTGAGTGGTCGCCTGCTGGTTCTGCGCATACCAGGGTTGGGTCGAAACTGCGACGAAGTAGGTGCCCGGCTTCAGATGACTGAACCTGTAGTGGCCTGCCGCATCAGTGACCGCTCCGGTCTGCTGGGTCGTGCCCTGCTTTCCGTTCACCACACCGCGGCGAAACAACATCACCTGCGCTTGCCGCACCGGGTCGTTCAGATCGTCGGTAACGCTCCCCGCAATCGAACAGTCGGGGCGCACCCGAAAAACCAGCCCCGCGGAATCAATGTTGGGTCCCACTACAATCCCTGTAAAAAAACCTTCATGCTCATCGAAGTTCTGTCGCGCAAAGCCAATCCCTTCCGCCGCCAGCCAGTATTTCCCCGCGGGCAGCCCGGTGAACTGGAACCGCCCATCGTCCCCGGACACCACCGCTTGCAAGGCGCCCTGGGCTTCGGCATGTCCCACCATGACCTGCATATGCGGCAACGGCTGTTCCCCTTGCGCGCTCACCACAGTCCCGCTGATCGAATAGCCTGCCGGCGAAACTGGCCGGGACTGCCCCTGGGCGACGAGCCCCGCCAGCAGAATCAGCGCCATCCAATGCATTCGCCTCATGGGCCCACCCTCGTGAGTTCGAGCGCGATGCTGGTGGTCTGGCTCGGCTGCAGCGTCACTGATTTCGCCTGCGACAAGTAGGGAGCCATTGCCTCTGGATTCAAATATTCAATATCGTCGGCATGCTCCACCGCCAGCATGGAATATCCACCCGGAGGCAGCCCCGCAAACTCGAAACTCGTTCCCGCCGGGCGGACCTGCACTCGACGCGGAGCGCGCTCTGGAATCAGCAATACCATTCCACCCGCGGCAGCAGTATCCCCGGAGATGGACCCCGAGAGGGTTGCCGAATCGTCCCGCATCACGATTTCGATCGGCTCCGGCTGCGCCCCCGGAGCTACCACCAAATAATCGCGCAGCAAATCGATCCCGCCTGACTGGGCCGATGCCACGTACCACGGCGGACTGGGAAATCCCTCGAGTGAGTAACGTCCCGGCTCGATTCGACGAAAGAAATATCGCGGAGGCTTGCCTTCACTTTCTAGAATGGACCCGGCCACGCCGCCAGTCAGCGAGACGGATCGCGCCATCAAGTGGACTGTCAGCGGAAGGGTTGGACCGCCGCGTGTGGCGGCATTGTCCCGTCCGCTCACCGATTTCATGGTGAGAGAAACTGGAATCGAGGCTGGCGGCCCTAACAGCAAATGAATCCCGCTCACGTCGCCATTCACCGTGAGCGGAAAGTCCGCCATGGAGGTTCCCCCTTCCGCAAAGCCTCGCGCCCGCAGAGTGTAGGTCCCCGCCATCACTCGGGTTTGGAACTTTCCAGTCTCCACGTTGTAGCCCAGCGGAAAGGAATCCGTTTCGCCCGACGGATGCAGGAATTGCAAGCTGACCCCTTGCACTGCCAGAGCACTGCTGATCGTGCCCGATACCTGATAGAACGGCTCGCGTTTCAGCGCCAGGTCGGTCTCGGCTACCTGCCCCGCCGCCAGCGCCAGGCCTCGCGCCGATTCCGGGTCAGGCGCTCCCGGATAGAAGGTTCGCGCGTATCCCCACTCCCGCGCTTTCGCTCCCTCCACGGCCACCATCCATCGCCAGTACGGACCGAATTCCACGTAATAGGTACCCGGCATCAACTCAGCAATGCGAAATGATCCGTCTTCGTCGGTGGAGGCCGCGCCTCTCTGTTCCCAGGTCTTCAGGCCGTTGACAATCCTGGCTTCAAACACCGTAACCGGAATGGTTTCCGCCGGTCCTCCATCTCCAGTAACGCGGCCAGTAATCGTGCTCTCCGGAACCAGTCTGACAACCACCGCTGAACTATCGGGTCCCACTTGCACCGAGGTCTGCGAGAGCACACCGCGAGCCCTTTGAGACAATTCCTGTTCGCCGAAGAACCCGGGCTTGCGGGCCGAAACGTAAGCCGTACCTCCCGCTACTCCGGAAAACTCGAAGTGTCCTTCTGCGTCGCTAAACCCGGTGGCAGAAACATTGCCATACACTTGCACCACCGCGCGCCGCAGCGGCTCCCCGGTGATCGAATTCACCACCGAGCCGCTCAGTGTGTATCGAGGCGCGTGGTCCGAGCTTTGCGGCGGAGCATCGATCGTGGAAATCTGCGCGGCCGCATGTCCGCACAACAGCGCGAGTGCGCCGCCCAGCAGAACCCACGTCCATTGCCCCTGCCACTTGCGAACCGTTTGATTCATGCCATTATTCTTGCCAACACTCTTGCCAGCAGTGACCAGACTTCACCCGCCCCCGTACAACGTTAGACACCATGCCCGGCGTTTTGGTTGGGCTCAAGTTTGATTTTACCGGCGTTGGCCGTGAAGCGCGCAGACCCATAAACCCACCTCCCCTACTTGTCCTGCTGAGAGCCGCATTCAACTCCTCCTCACCCTTCCCTCTCCAACGCAAACTCCCACAGGAGTAGGATGAAATGTAACTCGGTGATGCTCCTGTCATGGGCCTGAAAACGCTGAACGACATCTTCTTGCAAGTTGCGGACAGTTTTCGCCCCCGCCTCCTGCTACAGCACCAAGCCCTTGGGTGGCTCCCAGTCTCCTCTGCGGAATTCTATCGCGATGTAGTGGGCGTGGCCCGCGGCCTGCAAGAGTTGGGGATCGTCCGAGGCGATCGCGTCGCCATCCTCAGCGAAAACCGCGTCGAGTGGGCCGTCACCGACTTCGCCATTCTCGCCCTCGGTGCGGTTACCGTTCCCATCTACTCCACCCTCACTCCCGACCAGACCGCGTTCATCCTGCGCGATGCGGGAGCGCGAGTGGTCGCGGTCTCCACTCGGGAGCAACTCGACAAAGTGCTACTCGTCCTGCCGCACACCCCGGTCGAACATGTGCTAGTGATGGACAACATAGAAACTGCGCATGCCACCCATCTACAGCGGCTGACCTTGCACGGCCCCAGTTCACGGGACGCCGCGTTCGATGCCCTCGCCCGCTCGGCTCAGCCCAGCGACCTCGCCACCATTATCTACACCTCCGGCACCACGGGGCCGTCCAAAGGCGCCATGCTGACCCACGGCAACATGGCCTCCAACGTGGACTACTCGATGAGAGACCTGCCAATGCGGTCCGCAGATCTCAGCCTCTCTTATCTCCCGCTCTCCCACGTCACTGCTCGTCACGTGGATTTCTCTTTGCTCTATCACGGGGTCACCATCGCCTACTGCCCGTTCATTGAGAACCTGGTGCGGGCTCTGGTGGAACTAAAGCCCACCATCTTCGTTGCCGTGCCTCGGGTGTACGAGAAGATCCGCATGCAGGCGATGCACAAGGCGACCAAATTCCCTGCCAAGGAAATCTTCCATTGGGCCCTGGCCGTAGGACGTCGGAACCGCACCCAGATTCTCGCCGGGCGGCGGCCCCGCTCCTTGGCTTGGAAATTGGCCGACCGCCTGGTCTATTCCAAAATTCGTGAGGGCATGGGGGGCAAGATTGTTTTGTATCTCTCCGGTGGCGCGCCCCTGGGACGCGAACTGGTCGAATGGTATGCCGATGCCGGCATCGCCATTCATGAGGGGTATGGGCTCACCGAGACTTCGCCCGTCATCGCGGTCAACACCCCTCATGCCTACAAGCTTGGCGCCGTGGGCAAGCCGCTGGAGAACCTGGAAGTCTCCATCGCTGCCGATGGCGAGGTGCTGGTGCGCGGTCCCTCGGTGTTTCGCGGATACTGGAATCGTCCGGAAGAGTCCTTCGCGGCGTTTGTGGACGGCTGGTTCAAAACCGGCGACATTGGAAATCTCGATGCCGACGGTTTTCTTTCCATCACCGACCGCAAGAAAGATCTGATCAAGACTTCTGGCGGCAAATTCATTGCGCCGCAGCCCATTGAGAACACTTTGAAGTTGAACCCTCTGATTGGATCCAGCGCGATTCTGGGAGAGAAGCGCAAGTTCCCTGCGGTCCTCATCTCGCCTCATTTCCCCATGCTCGAAGACTGGGCCCGCGCCAATCACATCGTTTTCACCTCCCGCGAAGAACTCATCGCTCACCCGAAGGTGCAGTCCCTTTATGAAGGCATTGTGGGCGATCTCAACACCAATCTGGCACGCTTCGAGAAACTCAAGCGCGTCATTCTGGTGCCAGAGGAGTTTTCCCCCGGCCACGGCACCTTGACCCCTACTTTGAAGCTGCGCCGCAAGGGCATCGAAGAACGCTACCGCCGGCAGATCGACGCCATGTACGAACACGCCGACCTGTCCACGGTTTCCAGCACATGAAGTCCCCACCGCTGCTGCTGGCTCTCTCCGTGGCTTGTGCCGCAGTCTTCACCCTCTTCGTGGCTCGACCCATCGCTGGCGACTGGCCGGTCCTGCTCAAGGTGACTAGCATCGTTCTGCTAATGCTCCTTGGCTTCCGCATCCATTGGGCTCTGGGGATGGCGCTCGCATTTTCAGCGATTGGGGATTGGCTGCTGGGAGTCCGCCGACTGGGCAGTCTGGCGGAACAGTCCCTCTTCCTCTTCGGACTGGGCGCGTTTCTGATCGCCCACCTGTTTTATATTGGGTTGTTTCAGAAGGACCGCGCGCTCCCTGAGTTCCGGCGCAACCCGGGCCGCATCGCCGCGGCCGTCGCCATCCTGCTTGCCATGGGTGGCGTTCTGATTCTGCTGTTTCCCAACCTGGGACCGCTGTTGGTTCCCGTAGTCGTCTACGCAGGAGTGCTGTGCAGCATGGGTATCAGCGCTCAGATGGCCGGATTGAACAATTCCTACGCCGCCATCGGTGCGCTCCTGTTCATCGCATCCGACGCCTCGATCGCCATCGCCAAGTTCCACGGCGCATTTCCCGGCGACCGCCTCTTCATCTGGATTACCTACTACCTCGCACAGTGGTTGATCTTGCGCGGCTTCCAGACCAATTCCAATTCCGATTGACTCTGGTCCCGGGGCGAAACCAATCCCCCAATTCCACCAGCCTCTAGCTCTTCCGGCTGCGCGCCACTGCCTCGCGAGCTTCCTTATCCGCCGTCTTTTTACGCTCGGTTTCTCGCTTGTCCCACAACTGCTTACCCTTCGCAAGTGCAAGTTCTACTTTCACTCTTCCACCTTTGAAATACAGCCGCGTCGGCACCAGCGTTAATCCCTTTTGCTGGGTCTTTCCGATGAGCTTTTTGATCTCTTCTTTGTGCACCAGCAACTTGCGCGTTCGCTCCGCGGCGTGGTTCGAGTAGCTGCCATGCGCATAGGGGCTGATGTGGCAGTTCAGCAGCCAGAGCTCGCCGTCTTTAATCAATCCGTATGAGTCCTTCAAATTCGCTTTCCCCGCGCGCACCGACTTCACCTCAGTGCCAGTTAGCGCCACTCCCGCCTCAAATTTCTCCATCAGAAAGTAGATGTGGGATGCATTCCGGTTGACCGCAGCGTCCCTCTCGCCAGACGCGGTGGGCTGCCGCCGTGGGCTCTTCTCCGGACTAGGTTGCGTCTGATGCGTTTGCTGCTTGGCCATAGCGCTTGATTGAAAGTTAACATAATCCGCAGCTCGCCCACCGAGTCTCTTCCGACTCCAGCGCGTGCCGATCGCCTCGCGTCGGCCGATATCAAATACCCCGTCGGCTCAATACTTCGGCATCTTGCTATCGACCTTGTCCGCCCAAGCCAGAATGCCGCCGGCCAGACTGCTCACCTTCTCAAACCCGGCTCCCTGCAAAAACGCCACCGCCTTGGCGCTGCGCACTCCGCCTTTGCAATGCGCCACAATTTCGCGGCTCCGATCCAACTCATGAACTCGTTGCGGCAGTTCCCCCAACGGAATCAGATGCCCGCCCAAATTGCAGATCTGGTATTCATGGGGCTCGCGAACGTCGAGCACAAATACATCCGCGCCCCCATCCAGCTTGCGCTTCAACTCTTCCGGCTGGATCTCCGGCACTTGCACCACCGCCCCGCTGCTCTCCTGGCTGCGCACTCCACAAAACTGTTCGTAGTCAATTAATTCTTTCACCGTTGGATTCGCGCCGCACACCGGACACTCCGGGTCTCTGCTGATCTTCACTTCGCGGAACCGCATGGCCAGCGCATCCACGAGCAGCAGACGCCCAATCAGCGAATCCCCCGCACCCAGAATCAGTTTGATGACCTCCGTCGCCTGGATCACTCCGAGCAAGCCGGGCAGCACCCCCAGCACTCCGCCCTCGACGCACGACGGCACCGACCCCGGCGGTGGCGGCTCCGGATACAAACATCGGTAGCACGGCCCGCTCCCCGCGCCAAACACACTGGCCTGGCCCTCGAACCGGAAAATGGACGCATACACATTCGGCTTGCCGCTCAGCACGCAAGCGTCGTTCACCAAATATCGCGTGGCAAAGTTGTCTGTGCCATCGGCAATGATGTCGAACTCGCGGAAGATTTCCATCGCGTTCGCGCTGGTCAGCTTCGCCTCGAACCGCAGCACCTGTACAAACGGATTGATCGCCGCAATTTTTTCCGCCGCCGACTGAACTTTCGACCGTCCTACATCGCCAGTCGTGTGGATGATTTGCCGTTGCAGGTTGGTATAATCCACCACATCAAAATCCACCAGCCCCAGCGTGCCCACCCCAGCGGCTGCCAGGTATAGCGCCAGCGGAGACCCCAGCCCACCCGTCCCGACGCAGAGAACTCGTGCCGCCTTAATCCGCTGCTGCCCCTCCACGCCAACCTCAGGCATGATCAAATGCCGCGAATAGCGCAGCACCTCATCGTTGGAGAGAGTCATCGGCGCGGCGGGTTCATTCGGCGTTGCCATTCATCTCCTGAACTCTGCCCACGTCGGACACTCTCGCGTCGAGTTTACCCCGTGCAACACCGTGGTTCAAGCTCTTGCCCTACCCTGTGAAACCCCGTGTCCCCCGTGGTTCAAAGCCCTGCACCGGGTGCCTCACCCCTCGCGAGCTTCTCGATGTCTGGGCTTAGTGCAACCAACCATCGTCACCTAGCCTCCCGCAATCGCCCCCACAATCAAAAACGGCTCCGTCCCCGCAATCACGGCATCCGGAAGCCGCGCATCCGGCGCTTCATGCGACAAATCCCGCTCGCAAGCAAAGAATCTGACGAACGGCCGCCGCTTCTGCGTCACGTGATCGCGAATCGTCCCCCGCAACATCGGATACCGCTCCTCCAGCGCATCCAGCACTGCCCGCTGCGTCGCCACGCCCTCCACTTCCACGCGCACCTCGCCCTCAACGCGCGCCAGCGTTCGCAAATGCGCCGGAATAATCACTCGGATCATGCCAGCGTCTGCACTTCCACCGACAGCACCGCCGGCAAGTCCCGCACGATCGGAGCCCAGCTATCCCCCGCATCCGCCGACGCATACACTTGCCCGCCGGTCGTCCCAAAATACACGCCGCACTTCTCCAGCGAATCCACCGCCATCGCGTCACGCAGTACGTTCACGTAACAATTTTCTTGCGGCAGGCCTTTGGTCAGCGCCTCCCACTCGTTGCCCCCGCTGCGGCTGCGATACACCCTCAGCTTCCCTTCATGCACAAAATGCTCTCCATCGCTCTTGATCGGAACCACATAAATCGTCTCCGGCTCGTGCGCGTGCACGTCAATCACAAACCCAAAATCCGTTGGCAGGTTCCCGCTGATTTCGCGCCACTCCTCGCCCGCGTTGTCGCTCCGCATCACGTCCCAATGCTTCTGCATGAACAACACATTCGGCCGCGCCGGATGCATTGCCACATGGTGAACGCAGTGTCCTACCTCCGCGTTCGGGTCGGGGATGTATTGCGACCGCAGCCCGCGGTTGATGGGCTTCCAACTCTTGCCGCCGTCGTCGGTGCGGAACGCGCCCGCCGCAGAAATCGCGATGAACATCCGCTGCGGATCGCTTGGGTCCAAAGTAATAGTGTGCAGGCACATCCCGCCCGCCCCCGGCTGCCATTGCGGCCCGGTGCCGTGTCCGCGCACGCCGGCCAGCTCATGCCAATTTTTCCCGCCATCGGTTGAGCGGAACAGCGCGGCATCCTCCACTCCCGCGTACACCGTATCCGGATCGCTCAATGACGGCTCCAGATGCCACACCCGCTTGAACTCCCAGGGGTGCTGGTTGCCATCGTAAAACTGATGCGTGGTCAGCGGCGCTCCCGTCTCCGCCGACACATCGTAAATAAACTTGTTGCTCGCAGCCTTGGGCAAGCTTCCCGGCCCGGCGGTTACCTCGCCCGGCGGCGTCCCTGGCTGATACCAAGTCTTGCCACCATCGTCCGACCGCTGGATCACCTGCCCAAACCATTCGCTGCATTGCGACGCATACACTCGGTTCGGATCCGCCGGCGACCCCTTCACGTGATACAACTCCCAGCCTGAAAAATGCGGCCCGCTCACATCCCACTTTTCGCGCTTCCCATCCGACCTCAACACAAACGCGCCCTTGCGCGTCCCCACCAGCACCCGTACCGAACTCATGGCCTCGCTCCTTTCGCTGGCGCCGCCGCCCGCGCGCCCGTCCTTCCGGTTCAAGGAAAACGGATTCCATATTAACCCAGGAACGCCGCTTGCGGAAGGCGTTCTCGACCCGAAGCAGCCGCGCAGCGGCGGAACTCATGGGTCCCGCAGGCAAGGGCGGGGCAGGCCAAAGCGCCAACCTGTTGTATAGTTTCACCAACGGTGGCGATCCGCGCAGCCCTCGGCTCGTCGCCCAGGGAGGCATATATGGCGATCGCGAATGAAGCGGGTCGGCTCAATGCCCTTCACCAATACAAAATCCTGGACACCGAACCCGAGCAGGCCTTCGACGACCTTACCTTAATCGCTTCTTAGGTCTGCCGTACTCCTATCGCCCTCATCAGTCTGGTCGACGACGACCGCCAGTGGTTCAAGTCCAAGATTGGCCTTCAGATCCAGCAAACCACCCGCAGCGTCTCCTTCTGCGCCCACGCCATCCACCAGCAAGGCATCTTCTCTGTGCCCGATGCCTTCAACGACCCCCGCTTCCACGACAACCCGCTGGTGCAGGGCGACCCCACATCCGCTTCTATGCCGGCCCCCCATCACCACTCCGGACGGCTTCGCCCTGGGCACTCTCTGCGTCATCGATTACGTCTCGCGCAGGCTCACCGCCGAGCAGCACAACACGCTCCAGGCTCCGGAACGCCAGGTGGCCGCCCAACTCGAACTGCGCCGCAACCTGGAAGAATTGCGCGTCGCTCTGGAAGGCGTCACCTCCCTCAACGCCCTCATCCCCTTTTGCTCCACCTGCGCCCTCAACATCGTCATTCCCGTCGATCCCACCCGGCTGCATACTGTCACCGCCGGTCTCAATCAGGCGCTTGCCAGTACGGGCTGGTCTGAGAAAGAGATGATGGAAGTCGACCTCGCCTTGCAGGAAGCCCTGGCCAACGCCATCCGCCACGGCTGCAAGAACGATCCTCAAAAGCAGGTGCAGTGTTGCGTCAGCTTTGACGCCAAGGGAGAACTGGTCATCGTCGTCACTGATCCGGGCACCGCTTCGATCCCGCCGCCGTTCCCAGCCCTGTCGAAGGCGACAACCTGTTGAAGGCCAGCGGCCCCGGCGTGTTCCTTATCAACCAGCTCATGGACACTGTTGAGTACACCCAGCAAGGACGCACCCTATCCATGCGAAAGCACCCCACCCCAGCTGATCTTTCTCTACCCCCCCACATTTTTCCAGCAAGAAGTATCCCCGTCCCTCGTTCTGTTCACAGAGGAATCCGGACGCGGGTTTGCGCCGGACGCGCCTGCAAGCCTGACCTTATGGTTCACCGGAAAAATCCAGCATCAGCTTTGCCTCACTCGCGTTTGAGGCGGATGAGACCACCCAGCACGGCTTCGGGCGCCTGCAACTGCGATGCTATAATCACCAATTCGGAGTGCAAGGAAATCATTTGAGCCACAACGGAATGAACCGCCTAATCCGCCCCGCCTTGGTGCTGATCGCCGTAGTGCTCGCTGTGGGCGTCATTGCCGGTAAGAGCAAAGACAGCGACAAGGCTTTGTTCGACAAAGGCGCCGACGCGGAGGCCCGCCAAAACTACGAAATGGCCTACGACTTTTACAGGCAAGCCTACGACCTGAAGCCCAAGGACCTGAAATATCGCATCTCCTATGAGCGCATGAAGTTCTATTCGGCGGCGTCGCATGTGCATCGCGGCCAACTCCTGCGCGATGGCGGTAAGCTCGATGAGGCGCTGGCGGAATTCAAGAAGGCCAACGACATTGACCCCTCCAGCTTTGTCGCCATCCAGGAGATGCGGCGGACCGAGCAGATGATCAAAGAGGCCGCCAGCGGGACTCCCGAAGCGAGAGCGGCTGCCCCCACACAACTCAAGCGCCGCCTGGAATCCGCCCAGGGTCCGGTGGATCTCGCCCCCATTTCCGGCGTCCCCATCACTCTAAAGCTGACCAACGACGCCAAAATGGTGTATCAGTCGATTGGCCAGTTGGCGGGAGTCAATGTGCTATTCGATCCCGATTACACTTCGCGCCCCATCAAGGTGGAGTTGAATGGAGTCTCGCTGGAGGAGGCGCTGGAGATCACCGCGCTCGAGTCCAAGACCTTCTGGCGCCCCGTCACCCCCAATACTATTTTCGTCGCGCAAGACAATCCTTCCAAGCGCAAAGAGCTGGAACAGAACGTCATCAAGACTTTTTACCTTTCCAATTTTTCCCAGCCCACCGAACTGCAAGACATTGTCAACGCCATGCGCCAGATTCTGGAAATCAACCGGGTGCAGCAGATGCCGGCTCAAGGGGCGGTGATTGTGCGCGGCACTCCCGACCAGATTGCGCTGGCCCAAAAATTAGTGGACGACATCGATCGCGCCAAGCCCGAAGTCGTAGTCGAAGTCGCGGTCATGCAGGTCAGCCGCGACAAGATGAAGCAGCTGGGTATCAGCCCCCCTACTAGCGCGACCGTCGCTCTGCAGAACAACATCGTCACCAGCAACGGCACCAGCACCGGCACCTCGACCTCGACCAGCACCACTGGCGGCACACCCAACCAGGTCAATCTGAATCGCATCGGTAACCTTGATGCCACCGATTTTACCGTCACCATTCCCCCGCTCACCGCGACGGCGCTGCTCAGTGACAGCACCACCAAGCTGATCCAGAATCCCCAGATTCGCGCTCTCGACGGCCAGAAGGCCTCGCTCAAGATTGGCGACCGGGTGCCGATCGCCACCGGATCCTTCCAACCCGGCATTGGAGGCGTTGGTATTAACCCACTGGTAAATACTCAGTTCCAGTACCTGGATGTTGGCGTCAACATCGATATCACTCCCCACGTCCACGCCGGACGCGAAGTCACGCTCAAAGTTGTCCTCGACATTTCCGCCGTCACCTCCCACGTCAGCATCGGAGGCATTGACCAGCCCGTCATCGGCCAACGCAAGATCGATCACGAAATCCGACTCAAAGATGGCGAAGTCAACCTGCTCGGCGGCATCCTGGAAAACGCGCAGACCAAGTCTCTGAGCGGCATCCCCGGCTTGTCGTCCATCCCCATCCTCAAATACCTGTTCTCGCAGTCCACCACCGATAACCGCGAAAACGAAATCGTCTTCGTCATGATTCCTCATATTATTCGGGCGCCGGAAGTGCCTCGGGGAGCGGACATTTTGGATGTCGGCACGGCGAACCAATTGGGCTTGCGGCGGACCACGCCGAAGCTCGCGAAAGCGCCGCCGGCGGCGAATGGCGCCGTGGTTCCAGTCGAGTTGAATCCGCAGGGCGCGGCGTTTGGATTTAATCCGCCGGTGATCACTGCGGAAAAAGGCGCGACCTTTACCGTGAACGTGGAACTGACGGGTGGGCGCAACGTGTATCAGGTGCCGCTGCAAGTGAACTACGACCCCAACCAGTTGCAAGTGGTGAATGTTTCCAATGGAACGTTCCTGAGTCAGGACGGCCAAGTGGTGTCGCTGGTGCATCGCGACGATGCAGCTACTGGCACCATGCAGATTACGGCAACACGGCCGCCGGGTGCGGGCGGCGTCACCGGACAAGGCACTGTGGTGACGCTGACCATGATGGCAAAGACGGCGGGACAATCGCCGCTCACCATCACCCGGGGAGGCGCGCGCGATCCGGCCAACCAGCCCATCCCGGTCAACGGGGCGCAGGCGAACGTGACCGTCCATTAATGCGCCGACTGATGATGCACCGACTGAGATTTGCGTGATGAAAGTTGGATTCGCCAGAACGACGGGGAGGGCGCGCGGAACTTCCCATGAACGCGGCTTCACCCTGATCGAATTGATCATCGCCACCGCGCTGCTCTTGATTCTGACCAGCATGGTCATTCCTTTTGCGCGCTTCGAAATCAAGCGCCAGAAAGAACACGAGCTGCGGGAGGCCTTGTGGACGATGCGCGATGCGATTGATCGCCACAAGGATGCGGCGGACCGCGGAGCCTTTCAGATCAAAGTGGACTCGCAGGGATATCCGCCGGATTTGGAATCGCTGGTGAAGGGCGTGGATGTCGCCGGCAAAAAAGTCCGCTTCTTGCGCAGAATTCCCAAAGACCCGATGACCGGAAAAGACGAGTGGGGCGAGCGCTCCATGCAGGATGAGCCCGACTCGGAATCCTGGGGCGGGCAGAACGTATTCGAT
Organism: Acidobacteriaceae bacterium; assembly: GCA_025360645.1. Taxonomy (GTDB): domain Bacteria; phylum Acidobacteriota; class Terriglobia; order Terriglobales; family Acidobacteriaceae; genus JANYBT01. Next base: position 49,461 of record JANYBT010000012.1, read on the forward strand.
GTCTTCAGCAAATCAGACGGCACGGCGCTGGACGGGACGAAATACAAGGACTGGTAAATGAACCAAGAACAACAATCCGGCACACCGCGGCAACATCGGCGGTTCCAGCGGAGGCGCGGGTTCACGCTGATCGAGTTGGTCGTGGTGATGAGCCTGATCCTGGTGCTGATTTCAATTGCGGTGCCGGTCTATAACCAGTCCGTGCTGCGGGCGAAAGAGTCGGTGCTGCGGCAGGACCTGTTCACCATGCGTTCGGTGATTTCCCAGTACACGCTCGACAAGCAAAAAGCCCCGCAGGCGCTTGACGACATCGTGACCGCAGGATATCTGAAGAAGATTCCGGTCGATCCCATGACCGGACGCAACGACAGTTGGCAGGTGGAGCAGGAAGACGTGCTGCTGGCCGTGGACCAGCAAGAGCCGGGCATCACCGACGTACACAGCGGCGCGAATTTGACCTCCAGCGACGGAACCACGTACAGCAGCTGGTAGAGAGGGGCCCAAGCCTGGGTGGATCAGCCCACCGCCAAGAGGGACCGCCCGCGTCCGATTTCCCCGCAGCACCGTAACTAACCCCCTTTCCCTGCGGCCCCAAAGAATCGCCGCAAGTGAGCAATTCTGAACATTTTCCCCGTCTTCGCGAGGTGTAATATTCGTGCGGCTTGAGATTGGGTGCGCCGGTGTCGCCAGGGTGGCGCGCGCTGCTCCCAGTGACTAGATCCCGCGTTTTTCGAGGTCTTGGTCGGATGGCGGAAGCACATGCCCACGCCAAGCGGTCTAGAAAACCAATCGTCGTCCTGTTGCATCGAAAATTTTTCTGGATGCCAGGCGGTCCCTCGATCCGGGTTTGTTAGAGTAAGACGACTAAAAGGAGAACTCAATGAGTGTCACGGCGCAAAGAAAAGCTTTCGCAACGCTGGTGGTGTTGGCTGGGTTGGTGTTCAGTGTGGCATGCACAAGCCACGACAGCCTTTCCTATAAAGACAACGTGAAGAAAGCGCTGGAGCAAGCCGAGCTGAAAGACGTAACGGTCTCTGAGGACAAAGACAAAAACACCATTACTCTGGGCGGGACGTTGCACTCCGACGACGCCAAAGCCAAAGCGGCAGGGGTGGCGAAGGCTGCAGCGGCGGATCGGGTCATCGCCAATGAAATCAGCGTTCAGCCGGTGGGCGCCGAATCGGAAGCCAAGGGCATTGCCTCGAATTTGGATGAAGGCATCGAGAGCAACTACAAGGCAGCGCTAATTGCCAGTCGGTTGGACAAGCAAAGCATTAGTTTTAAAGCCAAGAATGGCGCCTTGACCTTGACCGGAAGCGTGAAAACGGCCAACCAGCGGGAGCAAGCGCAGAGCCTCGGCGCGGCGGTCCCCAATGTGCAGCAAGTGGTGAATCAGATCGAGGTACTACCGTAAACAGTAACGAAACCAGAAAGGAACACCGATGAACGACAAGAAACAAAATAGCTGTGCCCATCCCAGTTGCAGTTGTCCCGCCGCGGCTGATGGCAAATATTGCAGTCCGCACTGCGAAACCATCAAAACCGGCGCTGAGATTGCCTGCGAATGCGGGCATCCGCAGTGTGCCAGCAAGATTGATTGAACCCCTACGCTGGTTGTTCCTGAGCGGGCCCACTCATACACTTTGTTTAAGCATGGGTGGGTCTGCATCCGGATCTTGAGATTAATCTTGGGAGATCGACGATGAAGAAGACGCGCGCGTTCTGGTTCCCGCTTGGCTTGGTGCTGCTGCTCGGGTTGGGGATGGTACCGGCGCTCTGCGTCGCCGCCGATCCAACAGCCTAGAATCCAACTCCGATTGTTGGGACTTGGGAGGGAACGCTCGATCCAGGCGCACAGCCCAAGAAGAAAGTGGTCGTGCGCATTTCTGCGTCGCAAGACGGCACTCTCAGTGGCACGATCGACTATCCTGACCAGGACGTTTCGGGGATTATTATCAACGCCATTACCTACAAAGAATCGAAACTGCATTTCGAGAGCACCGGAATTCCGGGCTTTTGTGACGGCATTATGAATAAAGAGAATTCGGAGATCACGGCCTCGTGGAACCAGCAAGGCATCGCGCCTCTCAGTCTCGTGCTGAAGCGGACCCGTTAAGACCCAAGTGGTTCGCTCCGCTGCATTCCGCTAACTACGGCGCGTACATGGTGGCCACGATCTTGCGTCCGCCGATGCTCCCCGTGATGGTCGCCGTCGCTCCGGGCACACGACTCTGCCACGCAATGGTCAGGCTGCCGGTCTCCGCGCCGCTCACCGTCACTACCGCAACCGCGTTCCCCGGATAGGTGTAAGCCCACTGCATGGTTCCGCTCACCGCAACATCTTCCACCCACTTCATGCCATGCAGCGCGAAAAAGGTAAGATCGCTGGGCGAGTTGTAGGAAAACTTGCCGCCGCGCAGGCCTACGCCTGAGCCGCTCAGGTTCACCCACCAACGCGCCAGCGCATCACCGGCCGTGAACGCCGCGGCTGCCGCCACTTGCAGGTCCTGCTTCGTCCCCTGGTTCCCTGCCGCCGCCATGGCCGGAGCCAACTGAGCCGCCGACTTCACGAACGCCGGCACCAAGTGCACTTCCGCGACGTGCTTGGCGCATGATGTATCGCCTGGATCGAGTTCGCGCAAGAACCGCACCGCAATCGCCGATGCACACTTGTCTTCGTCGCCGGCAGCAGTCACGTGAAAGCTGTTCTGAATGATGACCTGTTGCGCATGGGGGAATAGCGCGGCGGCCTTCGCTCCCTGGGCCGCGGGGGTGAGGGAATCAAGATCGCCCGACAACACCAGTACAGGCGCGGAGGTGAACACGGCGCCGGGAGGCACGGGCTGTCCCGGCGGGTAGGCCGGCGAAGGTGAGGGCCAGGTCAAGCACAGATCCAACACGCTCGAGTCCAGCGGAAACGCCGCGAATTCAAAAATCGTAAATGGAGCGAACGTCCCCGGGTACTTGGCTTGCTCTTCCGCAAAGGACGCGTTGCGCTGCGGAATCCGCGCCGACGGCGGTGAGGTCATGTCATAGAGTTGTGAATAGTCGGAGCAGCTGACCGCCATAAATTCGCCTGCGCTGTAGGACGGGGGCGCACTTCCCGGCCCGCCGGTGCGCGACGCGGCGTAGCTCTCGGCCAGCAAGCGCAACAGTGGCCCACCCTCTCCCGTCTCCAGATAAGCGCGCGTGGCGGCATCGAGCTCGCGATACACCACCGAGGTAGTGGCATTGGCAAATACCAGGTAGGCAAGGCTGACCGGATCGGCCGTCGTATACACCTGTTCGCCATTGCCATTCGGAGCGAACCCCGAGAACGGATTCGCGCGCACCGCCTCCACCAGCTTCGTGATGCGGGCCAGAGTGTTGCCGGGGAGTTGGTGGCAGGTCTTGGAGCGGGCGCAGGCATAAGCAAACGCATTCCGCGCCGTGATGCCGGCCTCCGGATACCACGGCGACTCACCAATCACAGGGTAGGCGCTATCCAAAATCAAAGACCGCAAACGCTCTGGATGCCGCCCCGCAAACGCCTGGCTGAAAAACGTCCCGTAAGAATCGCCATACAAATTGATGACGGAAATACCCAGCGCAT
>JANYBT010000026.1 GCA_025360645.1 Acidobacteriaceae bacterium
TACTTCTCCAGCCATTTTAACTCTTCCCTCACCTTGATCTTCCCGTGCCACGGATTCTTGGTCAGTGAGTGCCCTTCCCCGGGAAAAATCAACAGCTCGCTCGGGATACCCAACGCATGCAGTGCGTGGTCCAGCAAATAATCTTCCATCACCGCCACTCGAATGTCGTCCGCGCCTGCCACCATGTGCGTCGGCGTGCGCGCTTTGTTCATCTGGAAAATCGCCGCCTCATCGCGATACCGCTCCTGCTGCTCCCACGGCAACCCGCCCAGGAAATACGCGTCGTCAAACGTCGTATCGTCGTTACCCCAGTTGCCCACGTGTTCCACCGCTCCCGCGCCCGTCACCGCCGCTTTGAACCGCGTGGTCTGCGTGATCAACCAGTTCGTCATGTAGCCGCCATAGCTGTATCCACCAATCGCCAGGTGCTCCGGGTCCGCCGTCCCCTCCTTCACCAGCGCAGCCACTCCCGCCAGAATGTCCTTCCCCGGACGCGAAACAATTTCCGGCACAATCTGTTCCATGAAATTGTCGCCGTACCCGCTTGATCCGCGGTAGTTCGGCTCCAGCACCAACCAACCCTGCTCCGCCGCCAGACGATCCCACTGATACCAATCCGCCTTAAAGCTGTTCCCGTCCGCATCCGCCGGGCCGCCGTGGATCAGCACCAACATGGGCAGGTTTTTCTGCTCAGACTTTCCCGGCGGATAAATCAACATGCCCTCCACCGTGGTCCCATCGGGCGCATTCCATTGATACGGCTTTCCCTGCGGAAGGTCGCGCTCGGTGAACCACCGGTTGAAGCCTGTAATCGGTTTCGCGTCTCCCAGTTTGTCCGCGCTCTCCGCCAGGTAAACTTCCGCCGGTCGCTCCACGCTTGACTGCACAAACGCCACTCGTCCCGCGCCCGGCGCCGTCGCCACGAACTCATGCGTTCCCGCCCAGGATGAAACCTTGCGCAACTCCGCCGCAGGCCCAGCCGCCGCATACACCTGCACCTCGGTCCCTAACCGCCCCGTGGCCAGCACCCCGCCGTTCTTCAGCGCGCTGTATCCCGTGATCGCGCCTCCGAACTGCGCCCCCCAGCGCTGCACTTCGCTGCTATCGCTGTCCACCCAGTACAGCCGCGTCTGCGTGTCTTTGTACTTCCCCTCCACCGAACCCATATCCACCAGAAAATAAACGTGCCTGCTGTCCGGCGCCCATTTCAGTGTCTGCTCCACCGCTTCATTGTGCGTAAGTTGTTTCGCCGCCATCTCGGCCTCGCCCAACTCGACCGCGAAAATCTCAAACTCGCCGATTTTTTCCTGCCGCTCAGACAGCGACGTGGTCACGAACGCCAGCCTCTTCCCATCCGGTGAGACTTCCACCTGCTCCACCCGCAACGGACTGCGCGTCACCACCTTCGCCCCTGGAGTCACTCCCGCATCCTTCTCCGCCTCCGGCACCTCCACCGTTCCTGCCGCCGCATGACGCCGCAGCGCCTCCGCCAGGTCAAGCTTGAAAATCACATCGCCGCGTTCGCTCGCCCGGTATTGGATGGTGTCTTTCCATTGCTTCTTGTAGTCATCGTTCTGCTGCTTCGTCCAAGGAGTGCGCGTCGCAAAGTACAGAGCCTGCGAATCCGGACACCACGCAAACGTATGCACTTCTTCTTCTCCCGCGGTCACGGCAAACGCTTCGCCTCCCGCTGGCGATATCAAGTACAGCTGCACCTCTTTGTCCTTTTGAGGCGCGTCGCCGTCTCCCTCTTTGCCCGCGCCGGTCTTGCGTTCTGACAGGAATGCGATCCACTTCCCATCCGGCGACCACCGCGGCCTGGTATCGTGGCCCGACTGCGTCAATTGCACCAACCCTCCGCCCTGTCGATACAGCCATAAATCGCGGCGGTAGATTTGCTGCTCCCAGTCCGCCCGCTCCGTCGCAATCGCCACCGCGCTTCCGTCCGGCGAGACCTGCACCGAGGTGAATCCCACCGAGTTGAAGAACTCGTCAAAGCCGATCTTCCGCTTCGCCTGCTGTCCCCATGACGCAGTCACCAGGCACAACACCACTCCCAACCACTTGGCCCACCCTTGGATGTTCATTGCTCTCCCGTTGCTCTAGACGTTGCCCGCCTCGGTTCGCCACTCCCTTACTTCAAACTGTCTGCTCTCGCCACCTGGTCACGCATACCCAAATACTCCCACCGCTGCAGCGCAATTGGCACATTCCCGTTTACCCAGACGAAGTCATGAAACTCCCTCAGCCGGAAGCCCTCGCCCTTCTGCCGCCGCGCCTCCGCCAGAAAATCCATGATCTGCGTCTTGCCAATCTGGTACGAGATCGCCTGCCCCGGCGACGTCGCAAATAGCGCCACTTCCCCTCGCGCGGTTTGCAAATCCATCGGCACCGTGCGATGCATATACTCCGCCGCTTGCTCCATGCTGAACTCGCCCAGCGCCAGCTTCACATCCACTTCCACCCGCAGCGCCCGCAGCCGCATAAAGCTGGCAACGATCTCCCGGGTTCGCGGGCTGTCATCGAACAACCCCGCCTCCTGCAACATCTCCTCCGAGTAGAACCCGATCCCTTCGTTCGCCCCCGAGTCGTAATAGTGCTGCCGGATCACGTCGGGCTGCTGCCATCCCAACGCCAATTGGAAGTAGTGCCCCGGCACTCCCTCATGCACAATCAACGGCCGCGGGTCTTCCTGCATTGTCTTATTAAAGAATCCCGCCTCCGGCGTCGGCGGGTTGATGTAGCGGATCCCATCCTCTTTCAGCCGACTCACCGAAGTCAGATCGTCGGCCTCCCCGAAACCCTCTAGCGGTTTCAAATATCCCGGCATGGCCCGATAAGTGTAATGCTTCATCCCCGGCGGCACTGTTAGAATATTTTTCTCTTCCAGGGTGCGCCGGATGTACGCCTCATCTTTCACTTCCAGCGCGATCCAAGCTTCTTCGCTCGGCACCACCGCTATTTCAGGCTTGCCTGCGTTGGCGTGCTCGGCGTAAGTCTGAAACGCCACCGACCTCGCCCACTCCTGATGCCCAATCTGCAACAGTTCCTCCGGCGTGTAGGGCAATAGCGCCACGTTTTTCAGGAAGAAGACATAGCCCTCGCGCCCCACCCCGCTCTGCGCCGCCATTGCCGCCAGCTTCTGCATCACCCACTCGCGATACGACTCCAGCGCCGCACTCGCCTTCTCCGCCGCTGCATCCAGTCTCTTCGCTTCCGCCGCCTCCAGGTGTGGCTTCAACTCGCTCACCGACTTCATCAGCTCCGGCCGAATGTCCCCCAACTGTCTCACTGCCAGCTTGCCGAACGGCGCCGCCGGCTCCGTCAGGTTCTTGCGGGCGCCCTCCAGCGTTCCCGGAATGCCCTCGAGTGTCGCCACAATCTGCCTCGACCGCGCCCCCCCAAATGGCCCAGGCGGCAACAACAAATGCATGTATGCTCCCACCGTCTGGTCCACATAGAATGCCGGATTCCGCTGCCATCCCCGGTTGATCTCCAACTCCCAACGCACTCTCGCGATTGCCGAGCCCATCAGCCGGTAATCCACTTGCCGCGCCACCGGCCACCCTGACGCATCCATTCCCCGCCACTGCTCCTCGAACCCCACTAGTCGCTTGCGATATCCCGCCACTACCTCCGGTGACCACTGCGGCGTCCACTCTGTCCCCCGCTCAATCCGCGGGATATCATCCGTCGACACCGGCTGCTCCTGCGCCCGCCAGGCCCAGAAATCGCGCGCCAAGTCGTCCAGCGAATCCGCTCGCGCGACCGTCGCCGCCATCAACACACATACCCAGCACAGCAGAAAATTCTTCATAGGAGCTTTCATGTTTGGAGAGGACTCGACCTACCGCTCGCAGCTCGCCGTTAAGGCTAAAGTATTGTAAACGACCCTGGCGCTCGCTGCGGTCGCGACGCCCGTTGCACGCACTCCGCGTCCCACCGCCCCGGAATCTCCACCCCGCACTTCGGACACTTCCCGTCGCGCGTTAGCCGGTATTCCTGTACCCGGTACTGAAACCGCCGGACCACCGTCTCCCCGCATCCGTGGCATCGCGTATCTTCGCCATCCCTCACCCAACCCGGCAAGTTCCCTGCGTACACATAGCGCAACCCCGCCTCGCGCCCTATCTCAACTGCCTGCAACAAGTCCTCCGCGCTGGTGTCCTCCGGCGTGGTCATCTTGTAGTCCTGATGAAACGCCGTCACGTGCCACGGGATCATCGGCGACACCCCCGCCACAAACTCCGTCAGCCGCTGCAACTCTTCCCGCGAGTCGTTGAATCCCGGAATCAGCAGGGTCACCATCTCCAGCCAGATGCCCATGCCAAACAGCGCGCGAATCGTGTCGAGGATCGGTTGCAGCCGTCCGCCCAACTGCCGGTAGTGCCGGTCGTCGAAGCTCTTCAGATCCACTTTGTACAAGTCCACCCACGGGCGCAAATACTCCAGCACTTGCGGCGTGCCGTTGCCATTGGAGACAAATGCCGTCTGCAAGCCCTCCGCTTTCGCCTGCCGGAATATCTCCACTGCCCATTCGCTGGTGATCAGCGGCTCGTTGTAAGTGCTCACCAGGACTTTCGCGCCCGCTCGCAGCGCGCCCCGCACCAGCGCTTCCGGCGTCGCCCGCAATGGCGCCGACACCGCTTCCTCATCGCGCAACGCTTGCGACGTCACCCAGTTCTGGCAATACGCGCAGTGCAGATCGCACCCCAGCATCCCGAAGCTGTAAGTGAGCGCGCCCGGATAGGCATGAAAGAAGGGCTTTTTCTCGATCGGATCGCATTGCACGCCCCCCACGTATCCCCACGGAACGTACAGCTTCCCACCCTGGTTGTAACGGACTTTGCAGACTCCGAGCTGCCCCTCGGCGATGGGACAACAATGCCCGCAAGCAAAGCAGCGGATGCGATGCTCATCGATCTTCTCGTAGAGCTCCCCCTCGCGCACCGACGAATGCAACACTTCGCGCAAAGACTCCACGACCGACCTCTCCCCTAAATTTTACGCCGTCGTCGTTCTACCCCGCGTCCTGCGTGGTCGAAGATTTGTTCTACCCTGTGCCCCCCGTGTCCCCTGTGGTCAAAAGATTTGCTCTACCCCGTGCCCTCTGTGTCCCCTGTGGTGAAAAAATTTGCTCTACCCTGTGTCCCCTGTGGTGAAAGATTTGTCATCACCGCAACGCCACCTCACGCCTCACAACCCCACTTCCATCCGCGCCCGCGGATCCAGTGCATCCCGCAGCGCATCCCCAATGAAGTTGAACGACAGCACCGCCAGCATCACCGCCACCGCCGGAAACAGCACCAGATGCGGCGCATCCAGCAGGTGCGAACGCCCGTCATTCAGCATCGACCCCCAGCTCGCGGTCGGCGGCGGCACTCCCAATCCCAGAAAACTCATCGTCGCCTCCGCCAGAATCGCTCCTGCCATGCCGATCGCCGCCTGCACAATCACTGGCTGGATGATGTTCGGCGTGATGTGCCGCAACACCACCCGCCATCCGCTCGCGCCCATCCCCCGCGCCGCCTCCACGAACTCTTTCTCACGCGTAGCGAGCACCTGCCCTCGCACCAGCCGCGCATAGCCCACCCATCCCCCCAATACCAGCGCCGCAATCAAGTTGCCGATCCCCGGACCCCGAAATGCCACAAACGCTATCGCAATCAATATCCCCGGAAACGACAGGAACGCATTCATCACGATGATGTTCACCACCCGGTCCACCCGTCCTCCGGAATATCCCGCGAAACTGCCCACCACCATCCCCAGCAGTAGCGACACCGCCACCACGCTGCCGCCCACCAGCATTGAAATCCGCGCTCCGTAAATCAGCCGCGATAAAATGTCCCGCCCCAACTCGTCGGTTCCGCACCAGTGCGGCCACGACGGCGACTGCAACCGCGCCGGCAAATCAATGTGTGCCGGATCCTGCGGCGCAAGCCACGGCGCAAACAACGCGCACACCACGAACCCGCCCACCAACGCCAGTCCCGCCACCGCCAGCCAGTTGTGGCGAGCAATCCGCGTCAACGAAAGGGCCCGCCTCGACATGCCCACCATTCTCTCCCCCGCCCAGCCATCATGTCATCCCGAGCGCAGCGAGGAATCTGCATACTCCCACCGCATTGTCATCCCGCGATCTCCCCCCTTCTCATGTCATCCCAAGCGCAGCGAGGGATCTTCATTCCCACGCCGACACCTCCCGGGGTGCCCCACCCAAGCCAGCTTCTGGCTTGAGTGGGAAAATGCCTGTAGGGCGGACACTCCTGTCCGCGGCTGTTGCTCTTGATTTTGCCGTTGGGTCCGATCTCGCGCTGACCCGGGTCCTCCCTCCGCGTCCTCCATGTCCTCTGTGCTCGAAACAACAAGCACCTCGACCAAGCAGTCCTTCCGCTTCCTCCCCAACCAGGCTTGTGAACTCGAAACTTGAACCCGGAAACACTCCGCCTCCCGCCCAACCAGGATTGTGACTTCGAAACGGAAAACTCGACACATGAAACTTGAAACTCAAAACTCGAAACTGCCCTTGGCATCCCGAGCGCAGCGAGGGGGCCGTGGTTAGCACATTCGGAGCTCGGGTTAGGCCAAGCGAACCTGGTGCCGAGCCCTGGAGGCCAGCCCAAGAGAAAAATAGTGCACTGGAATCGCTGGAGAGGTATATAGTATGGACCTTACGGGAGCCAAAACGGAAATCCCGGCTAAAATACTGGTTGAAAGGGTTAGACCTATGCCCAGTTCACGACTTGAGAAGCGTGCCGGCAAAACGGTCGAGCCGTTCCGGAAAGTTCAGTACTCAGACACCTTGTTCAAGCCGGGCTTGGACATCCTGACAGGCATCGGTTTTGGCTCGCTCAGTCGCACGAAATATCAGAGTTCTAAAAAAATAAGCGTCGAAGGAGAAACTGGTGTCGACACTCGGGACATCAGTTACCTGATATGAACGTCAAAGACTACAAGAAAATCGCCTATGGCGAATGGTACGACCACGTCGAACCCGCGGACGCGAAACGCGCTCATGCTCGGAATGTTCAGCATTGCCAAGCAGCTATCAAGAAGCACGGAGCCGAGAACCGGAAGCTCAATATTCTGTTGGTACACGGTTCTGGCAGGTCGAGCTTCAAAAGTTGCGCTCATGAATTATCAAACAGTCAATTCCTGCTCAAGTCGGCAGTCGAGCAGTTCGAAGGCGATGAGAGGTACGAGATCACGGAAATTCGACTCCGGGACTACAACATTTCGCCATGCAACGGCTGTTATTCTACGACCAGCTCTCTCTGTGGCTTCCCTTGTAATTGCTTTCCGCTGGATCCCATGCAAGAGATTTATCCGCTTGTACTGAATTGCGATGTTATGTTTTGCTCTACTGGCGTCAATCAGTCTGCCATGTCGAGTCGCTTGAAACTCTTCGCCGACCGGCTGATTTCGCTAGATGGCGGGTTCTTTGTAGCTCCGTCGCAATACCGTGAGAAGGACGCGGATTGGCGCGATCGCTGCCTCGCCCTGAGCCTCAAGCTCGGCATGGATCTGCCTTACGATCCCCGGACTTGGGGTCGGGTGGCGGCCTACTTTATTGCCAGCAAGGATCAAAACAATGAACTCAAGACCATTGCGAAGGCGAAGGGGAGTCCCTTGAGCTATGTGGAGGCCGTAGCATGGTCACTCTGGGACGGCTTCAGCGACTACGGATTCTTCCATGCAGATCCGTGGTACGTCGGTGCTGCGGCGAATCCGAATGAGGATATGGCGTTCGACAAGGCCAGGTACGAAAAGGCAACAGAGGTTAAGAGGCAGGCCGCGCACGTTGCTGCTGCGGCCGTCGCCCTCGCCACCGAGTACCGCAAGCATCCGCCGCCCTGCGATGGCGGAGCAAGGCACAACCGGACCTAGATAAAAGCGCAAAACATCCGTCCGATATCAATGCAAATTCGAGCTCAAACGCGGAGCGATCCCGTACTTCCGTGCTGGTTTGTCGAAGGGCTTTGCGTCTGGTTCTAGGCAGCGCCTTTTGGTCGGCCCTCCCAGGGTGGCGGGTGGCCCACATCTCGCGCTGCGGCCGTGGTCGAGTCGTAACCACCAAGGGTGGCCCATTTCTCGCGTTCTTTGCGAGAAGTGGGGCCTCTTTCCTCGTCGTCTCCGGCACCATTGCTCCCGTCGCTCCCGCCCAATCTCACCGCCACCACCTTGAACCAGCTGGTCGGCTACGCGTATGATGCGGCTGGGAATATGACCAGCAACGGCATGGGCACCACCTACGCTTACGATGGCGAGAACCGCCTCTCCGCGACCCTGGGATGGACCTATGTTTACGACGGCGATGGCCAGCGCGTG
>JANYBT010000058.1 GCA_025360645.1 Acidobacteriaceae bacterium
GGGTTCACTTCACAATTCTGTAGTCGCGATTGCTGGTGAGCGCCCCACTCGCGGTGGTCACCACGACGGAGCCTGAAGTCGCTCCTGCCGGGACTGTCGCGGTCAGGAAAGTGTCCGAGGCCGCGGTGAACGCCGCAGGAGAACCATTGATCGTGACGCTGGTCGTGCCCAGCAGTCCCTGCCCCAGCACCTGCACGGTGTCTCCCACGCGGCCGGAATACCGTACCAGCGCGATGAATGGCGTTGCCGCAATATCCACGCTGAAAACTGTTCCGTTGTTCCCGACCCAGTATGCGGTGGTGCCATAGAGCACGCCGCTGGTGTGCTGCGCCAAGCTAGAGGCATAGACCTGCGTCGTGCCCTGAGAGAAATCGTAGTAAGAAGAATAGGTTCCATCCAAGCCGTAGCGAAACAGCGTGCCCTGTCCAAACAATCCGCGCGACAGCGTGGAGGCGTAAAGATTGCCGTCGGTGGCTTGCAGGAGCGCGATGTTGGACTGGGATCCATCGACCGAGCTGCTGGAGCCAAACTTATAGGCCGCCGAGACTCCGCCCTCTTGCGTGAGTTTGAAGAGCACTCCGTCGCCATAGGGATCGCCAGGGAGACCGCCATGCTGGGTGGCGCCGTAGAAGTTGCCGTCGGAAGCCTGGATCAGGGCGCCGACGGGATAGGCGCCGTTCGCGCCACAGTCAAAACTGTGGGAGTGCAGCAGCGTCCCGGTGCGAGACAGCTTGTAAACAGTTCCACAACCGTAGGCACCCCCCGAGTTGGCAGTGCCATAGAGATTTCCATCCTGCGCCTGCAGCAGCGGCGACAGGGGAATCAACCCCGCGCTGCCGTCAAACTGGTAGATGGTGGAGAACTGGCCCGCGCGACTGTATTTGTAAACTGTTGCGATACGGCCTAGTACGCCGCTCGTGGTCCCATACAGGTTGCCATCGGTGGCTTCGATGGGAGGCGCATAGGGATAACTTCCGTCGCTCCCGCCCATGAAGGAATGAAGCACGCGATAGGCTCCTGCGGGAGTGACTCGGAACAACACACCCACTAATCCAGACCCTCCCGATTGGGTCACACCATAAAAATTGCCGTCGGTTCCCAGAGTGAGGCTGCCATAGGGACCAAGGCCATCGGAACCCGCCAAGTCGTGCAACACGGTATGAGTGTTGGTGGAGGGATCGAACCTGAAAATTGTTCCCTGCGAGTACGCTCCGCCCTGGTCGGTGGAGCCGTACAACATGCCGTCGCGGCTCTGAGCGGGAGCGACCTCGGCGGGAACCGCGCCGTCTTTGTGGTAGTCGACGAATTCAAAGAGACTCTGGAAGGTCTGGGCGGACGCGGGAACCACAAGCAGCCCCAGAACAACGATCGTCAGCAGACTGCTGGAAACCCTGCTCTCATACGGTGAGCTTTGGCGGGATGACATGCGAAACTCCTCTTTAGGAATGCAATAGCGAGGGGGTTCACTTGAGCCTATGCTGAAGCCTCGCGACGGTCAATGGCCACTAAAGAGGGAGAGTAGCTTCAGCAGCGCACAATCTTTTCGCTCTTGATCCCCTTGGTGGCATTGCGGGTATCAACCACCAATTGGGCTTCGCTCACAATTTTCTTGTAGTCGTAGTCGGTGTGGTCGGTCACGATGACCACACAATCGTACTGTCCCAGGTTGTCCAGGGGCGTACGTTTCATCTGCAGATCATACTTGCGGCCCTTTCCAACCATCGGGAAATACGGGTCATGGTAGGTGACTTGAGCTCCTTCTTTCTGAAGCAACTCGATGATGGTCAATGCGGGCGACTCCCGCAGATCGTCAATGTCTCTCTTATAAGCCACGCCCAGCACCATCACGCGTGACCCATTCATCGCCTTCTTATGCTGGTTGAGGGCTCCGGATACGGAGCTAATCACGTGGTAGGGCATGTTGGAATTAATCTCGCCCGCCAGTTCGATGAAGCGGGTTCGGAAGTCCCACTCCTTCGCCTTCCACGAAAGGTAGAAGGGATCCACCGGGATGCAATGCCCACCCAGGCCGGGGCCGGGATAAAACGGCTGGAACCCGAATGGCTTGGTGGAAGCGGCTTCGATCACTTCCCAAATGTCGATGCCCATGCGCAAACTGAGCAGCTTCAATTCATTCACCAGAGCGATATTCACGCAGCGGTAGATGTTCTCCAGCAGCTTGGTCATCTCCGCCGCCGCGGGCGACGATACTCGCACCGTTCGCCGGAAAATCGTCCCATAGAGACCGGCGGCCAGTTCGGTCGCCTGCGGATTCAATCCGCCGATCACCTTTGGGATATCGTGACGCGCCACAGTCGTATTGCCTGGGTCCTCGCGCTCGGGTGAGAAGGCGACATAGAACTCTTGCGCTGCGCCGCCCTCGCCTCGCGCGGCCTTCAATCCCGACTTGTTTTCCGACTCCAGAATCGGCACCAGTTCTTCCTCGGTCGTCCCGGGGTAAGTGGTGCTTTCCAGTATCACCAGTTGCCCGGCACGCAAGTAGGGGGCGACCGCGTGGGCCGTGTTGGTGATGTAGCTCAGGTCAGGCTCGTGATATTCATTCAGCGGCGTGGGCACGCAAATGACGATCGCATCCATCTCGGCGATGCGTGCGTAGTCCGAAGTCGCGCTGAACCCGCTCGCCTTGGCCGCTTGAATTTCCTCCGGCGCAATGCGAAAGATGTACGAACCGCCCTGCGCCAGGGTACTCACTTTGCGCTCGTCAATATCGAACCCGGTGACGCGAACTTTTTGTTCACTGTACAACAGCGCCAGCGGTAGTCCAACGTAGCCAAGGCCGATGACGCCAACCTGCGCGGTTCGGGCCTCAATCTTGCTTTGCAACTGGGTAAACAGAGAGGAGGAAGGCATAGTTTGAGTGCTCATGGCGCGGTTCCAATCAGAGGATGATCAACTTCAAATTTTAGCACGCGGCAAAGGCTACCGCGGAGGAACGGGAGGGCGTTAACCACAGTGGGCACAGGGGGACACGGGGGAAACCGCTGCAACCTTCGAATTCGCTGGCCGAAGCTGACGAAGCTGCAAGCCTCGAATTCGCCGGCGATAGCTGAAGATCGGAACCGAACACCCGAACCTCGCGCTCCTGTGGAATTCTGCGCCCACATCTGCGACACTGACTGTTCGCCATGGGCCGCATCCACGTCCTTTCCGATAATGTCGCCAACCAGATCGCCGCGGGCGAGGTGGTCGAGCGCCCAGCATCGGTGGTCAAGGAACTTCTGGAGAACGCACTCGACGCCGGCGCCACCCGCATCGTCTTGCACGTGGAAGCTGGCGGAAAAAAGCTGATTCAGATTACCGACAACGGTTGCGGGATGGTGCGCGACGACGCCCTCCTCGCCTTCGAGCGCCACGCCACTTCGAAAATCAAGAATGCCGCCGATCTGCTCAGCATCGCGACCCTGGGCTTTCGCGGCGAGGCCCTTCCCTCCATCGCTTCCGTATCGCGCCTGCGCCTGGAAACCCGCGCCCGCGAAGAAACTTCCGCCACCGTGGTTGAAATCAACGGCGGCAAGATTTTCAAAGTTGAAGAAGCCGGCTTGCCGGAAGGCACCTCGATCACCGTCCGCGATCTATTCTTCAATGTCCCCGCGCGCAAAAAATTCCTCCGCTCGGAATCTACGGAACTGTCTCACATTGCTTCGCTGGTGACACACTACGCGCTGGCGCATCCGGACAAGCATTTCGAGCTGCACTCGGCCACCAACGCCATCCTGGTCGCACCGCCGGTGGCCGATTCCCGCCAGCGCGTTTACCAGGTGTTTGGCCGCGGAACCCTTGACCAACTGATCGAAGTCGCCGCGCTGCTGCCGCTGGACCGCGTGGGATTACCGCAGGCACCCGCCTGGCTCCGTCGGCGCGACAGCGCAGCCGCGGGCGAACCCGAAGAGACCGTGGTGCTCGGCGAAGTGCGCCTGCACGGGTTCGTCTCCAAACCCGAAATCCAGAAGCTCAACCGCAACTCCATCTTCGTGTTTGTAAATGGACGGCTGATTCGCGATCGCTATGTGCAACACGCTCTGACCGAGGCTTATCGCAACATCATCCCGCCCGCGGTGTATCCGGTGGTGCTGCTATTTCTCGAACTGCCCGCTGCCGAAGTGGATGTCAACGTTCATCCCTCGAAGACCGAAGTCCGCTTCCGCCAGCAAGGCGCGATTCACGATTTCGTCCGCGATTCCGTCCGCGCTGCGCTGATGAAGGCCCGACCGGTGGCGCAGTTCTCGACCGAAATGCACGCGCATCCCACTGCGTCGCCATCGCTGACTCCGGGAGTGCGCCCAAGCGAGGCCGAGTCTGCAGCGTGGCGTGCGCTGTACGGTCCCATCGATCCCTCGTTCGCGCATCCCTCGTTCGCGCTGCAGCCGCCACCGCTTCCCGCCACCAATGCGCGCTTCCAGTTTGAAAGCGGAATAGAAGTGGAAGGCAATGCCGCCATGGGGATGGTTCGCGAGCGGCATACCTTCGGCGGAGGCGTTCCCAGTGCGGATGCGCCCGCTTCGCTCACCGCCGTTCCGGACCACGGCTGCACCCCGCCCATTCCCGACGACTCCGGTCACGAGCCGACGCTCGAATCCCTGCGCACCCTCAAACCGCTGGGCCAGATTCGCAATTCCTTTATTTTGGCGGTGAACGAAGATGGCCTCTGGATCATTGACCAACACGTGGCCCACGAGAGAGTGCTGTTCGAGCGGGTTCTGGCGCAGCGAGCGGCGCAGAAAGTGGAGAGTCAGCGCCTGTTAATGCCGCTCGTCATCGAGCTTACGCCCGCGCAGCTGGCGGTGTTTGCGGAACTTGCCGACGAGCTGGCGCACAACGGATTCGAAGCCGAACCGTTTGGCTCACGCAGCCTCGCCGTCAAAGTGACGCCCGCGGGAATCGACGCCGCCGAAGTCGAACGCATGTTGCACGAGTTGCTGGAGCAGTTCGCGCGCGAGGACCAATCGCTGAATCTGGAAACGATCCGCACTGGCATCGCCGCCTCGATCGCCTGCCACGCCGCCATCAAAGTAAATATGCCGCTGGAGCAAAACAAAATGGAGTGGCTGCTGGCCGAACTGGCCCAGACCGCACACCCCATGTCCTGTCCCCACGGTCGTCCCATTGTCCTGCGCTACTCGATGAAGGACATTCAGCGGGCGTTCAAGAGGATTTGAGTCTCTGTCTGCCGGGATGCAATCGGACGAGTTTGTTCCAGGCGTTTCTGCTAATCCAGGAAATACTGCCGATAGAGCGTGTCCCGTTGCGCAGGCCGGAACCCTGCGTCACGAATGATGCGGCGCAGTTCTTCTTCCGTAGTGCAGTTGGTAACGCCTGCCGCCCGAACCACGTTTTCCTCCAGCATCACCGAGCCCACGTCGTTGCCCCCGAAACGCAATCCCATCTGGCAAACTTTGAGGCCCTGGGTCACCCAGCTGGATTGCACATTCTGGAAATTGGAAAGATACAGGCGCGAGATGGCCAGCACTTTCAGGTATTCCACCGCCGTGGCTTCATCCCAGTGGCGACCGCCGAGCGCAGTGTTCTGGGGCTGGAAACTCCACGGGATAAATGCCGTGAAGCCGCCGGTTTCCTGCTGCAGGTCGTAGAGCACCTGGAAGTGGTTGATGCGGTGCTCCACGGTTTCGCCGACCCCGAACATCATGGTCGCGGTCGTCCTCATGCCCAGTTGGTGGGCGGTACGATGCACGCTGAGCCAGTCGTTGGTCAGGCACTTCAGGCGCGCAATCTTGAAGCGAACTTCATCGTCGAGAATCTCCGCGCCACCGCCGGGAATGGAGTCGAGGCCGGAATCGCGCAAGCGGGCAATGGTGTCTCGGAGCGTCAGGTTGCTGTATTCCGCAATGGCCAGGATCTCCGAAGCGGAGTAGCAGTGCAGGTGGACCTTCGGGAAGCGCTGTCTGATGCCGCTCAGCATCTTCTCGTGCCACTCAATCTTCAGGTCGGGGTGCAAGCCGCCCTGCATCAGTACACCGGTGCCGCCCAGTTCGACCGTCTCACGAATCTTGTCGTAGATGGTTTCGAAGTCGAGGATGTATCCCTCTTTGGCCGCGGGCCCCTTGAGCGGACGGTAAAACGCACAGAAGGTGCAGTACTCGGTGCAGAAATTGGTGTAGTTGATGTTGCGGTCAATGATGTAGCTGACCACACCTTCGGGATGCAGTTTACGGCGCAGCGCGTCGGCTTCCATGCCGATGCCGATCAGGTCGTCGGAGTGGAACAGGTCGAGGGCTTGTGCTTTGGTCAGGGTCATGGGGACGTCACACGGTCTAGTGACATTCTAACGTCCCGCGACGGCGATGTCACAGGCCTTGGGTTGTCCGCCGCGCGGTTGGCTGGCCCGGCCTGCGATGCGGTACCATTCGGCATGGCCATGGACCTGGCAGAACACGCAAGAACCACGGGCGGCGCGCTCAAGCACTGGCTGGTAGCGCAGTGCCAGGATTCGTTGGCGGTCGGCCTGCTGTGGCTGGTGGGCCTGTACCTGCTCAAGGTTCCCTGGGCGCCATTGTGGGCGGTATTGGCGGCGTGTTTCCAGTTCGTCCCGCACATCGGAGCGGTGCTTGGCGTGGTGGGACCAGTGTTGGCGGTCTGGCTGAAATTTGGGGATTGGGAGCGCACTCTCTATGTGTTGTGCCTCTACGCTATCATCGTGGTCATTGATGGCTTCTTCTTGCAGCCCGCGCTGATGAGGCGGGTCGCGAAGGTTCCCATTTCAGCGTCGATTCTGGCGCCGATCGCCTTGGGCATTGTCATCCCGTTCTGGGGAATTCTGCTCGCGCCGCCTCTGCTGGCTGTGATCTACGCTTACAAAGCTAAGCAGACGAATCGGGCTGAAGCTGGCTGAGGTCGTCCGCGGAAAGGCCTCACTAAAGCTTCACTAAAGTTCAATAGGGAGGCGCGGAGGATATTCTGGATTTCGTTCGGGGCTTCCCGTCCGGCGAGGGCCGCAGGCTTGCAGCCTCTTGCCGTGCTATAATTCCGGTTCGCCTGCATCAATTTCGAGGTAATCACAGATGTCCTCTTCGGGCGGATCCTGCACGGGCGCAATCCTGCACGGGCAGATTCTGCGCAATGAAAGATTCTTAGAGACGAGGTATCTCCATGTCCGGCCACTCAAAATGGGCAACGATTAAGCACAAGAAGGGCGCGCTCGACGCCAAGCGCGGCAAGATCTTCACTCGCCTGATCAAGGAAATCGCGATTGCCGCGAAGAACGGCGGCGGCGATCCTGACATGAACCCGCGGCTGCGCACCGCCATTCTGGCGGCCAAAGCGGAGAACATGCCCGGGGACAACATCAAGAAGGCGATCCAGCGCGGCACCGGCGAGCTTCCCGGCACCACCATCGAAGAGTTCACGCTCGAGGGCTATGGCCCGGGCGGCGCGGCGGTGTTGGCGGAAATCAATACTGACAATCGCAACCGCATCGTCAGCGAAATCCGTCACATGTTCGGCAAGAACGGCGGCAACATGGCCGAAGCTGGCGCGGTTTCCTGGATGTTCCACAAGAAGGGCGACATCGTAATTCCCAAGTCCGCCGCCAAAGAAGACGACTTGATGGCGATTGTTCTGGACGCGGGCGCGGAAGACCTGCAGGACGATGGCGACAACTGGGAAGTGCTCACCGCGCCGTCCGCCTATGAAGCGGTTCTGGAAGCGGTGAAGAAGGCCGGCATCACTCCCGTTTCCTCCAGCGTGGCTATGATTCCGCAAAACTACATCAAGCTGGAAGGCCATCAAGCCAACACCATGATCAAACTGATGGAGGCGCTCGAAGACAACGACGACGTGCAGAACGTGCACTCAAACTTCGACATTGACGAGAAGTTGCTGGAAGAAGTAACCAGCTAGAGGGCGCAGGGCGAAACCGTTTTCGCAGCAAGTATCCAGCGCGTTACGGCTTGAGCTTAAAAACTGTACCGAAGCCGTAGTTGCCGCCTCGCTGAGTGGTCCCATAGAGGTTGCCAGCCGCGTCTCTAGCCAACACCCCGAGGGCATATTTTCCGTCCACCCCTCCGGTGAAACTGTAAAGCACAGTCTCATTCCCGGCTGCATCCAGTCTGTAAACCGTTCCCCATCCGTATTCACCTCCGAGTTCGGTGGTGCCGTAGAGGTTGCCGGCAGAGTCCTGGATCAGACCCGACATTGGAACCTGCGCGTCTGGGTTCCAGCCGAAACTGTACAGTGTAGACTTGGCATTAGCCTGACTCACCTTGAATACTGTACCGGTGGTTGAAGCGCCGCCGTCGGTAGTCGTCCCGTAGAGATTCCCCGCAGAGTCACGGATCAAGGCCCCGTTAGGGTAGCCGCCATCCACTCCCCCCGCGAAACTGTACAGAACGACTTCGCTTCCGGCAGCGTTGACCCTGTAGACTGTGCCAAAGTTGTTCGGGCCGCCTTGGACCGTAGTTCCGTAGAGGTTACCCTGCAGGTCCCTGACCGGCGGTCCAAACGGAGCTGCCCCGTCTGTTGCGCCGATGCTACCTCCGGTAAAACTGTACAGTACTGTCTCCTTACCCGTGACATCCACCTTGTAGACCGTCCCAGTGTCGTTCGTCGTGGCACCGCCTGCTTGGGTGGTGCCGTAGAGGTTGCCCTTTGAATCCCTGACTAAGCCCCAGTTGGACAAAGCGCCATCAAAGTTGGCGGCAAAGGAGTGGAGCAAGGTTTCTTTGCCGCGACCGGAGATCTTGAATACCGTTCCCAAACTGTACACCCCACCGTAAAGAGTCGTCCCGTAGAGGTTGCCCTGCGCATCTCGGATTACCCCTGAACTCGGGAACAGCCCATCGGTTCCGCCCCCAAACGAGTGACGTACTACAAGGCTCTGGGCCACCGCCAACTCGGCCACAGACACGTTCAACGCAAGCGCGATGCCTAAATCACTGAAGTACTGCCCTTGTTGCCGGGCCACTTTACCGTAGAGATGGAACGTAGAACCGTCTTCCACATGGCATTTCTCCTCACCGCTTCATAGTGCAGCACGTCGGCGTTACCGGATTTTCAGTGGCCGACCCGGCCCTAAAGGAGCGCGGGGTCTCCGCGCTCCTCCTTGCTGGGCTTAGTTGACCGTCGTGGTCGCCGTCGAACTGTTGTTGCTGGACTTCGGATCTGATCCTCCGAAGCTGACCGTCGCTTTGTCGGTAATGGTGCTTCCGATGAGCGCGGTCACATTGACCACGAGAGTTTCCACCGTGCTATTAGCGTTCTTCAGCAACGGCACGGTGCAAACCACATTCCCTGTCCCTCCGATGGCGGGCTTGGTACAGGTTACGCCGGAGGCCACGGTCACACTCTTGAAGGTGGTTCCGGTTGGAATTGAGTCGGTGATGGTGGCATTCAGAGCGGTATCGGGGCCCGCGCTGCTTGTGGTGATGGTGTAGGTCAAGGTAGCGCCGCTGTGCACCGTCGCGGGCGCGCTGTTGACGACAGAAAGATCCGCCGAAGGCGAGATCTTGGTGACGAAGGCATCCAGGAGACCTCCATTACACGTGCCGTCGGTGCCGCATTTGGTCTGGAAGGCTCCGGTCGTGACTGGGAAATTGGTGGAATTGGTTCTTCCCACCAAATACATATTACCGCTGGCGTCTACG
>JANYBT010000070.1 GCA_025360645.1 Acidobacteriaceae bacterium
GGTGAAGCCCACCACAATCGGCCGCGGAATAAACTTCACCGCCGCACCCATGCCGGTCGCTCCCATCAGGATAAGCAGCAATCCAGCCATAACAGTGCACATGAACAAGCCATCTACGCCATGCGCCGCGACGATGCCCGCAATCACCACAACGAATGCGCCGGTAGGCCCGCCGATCTGCGTTTTCGAACCGCCCAGAAGCGAAATCAGCAACCCGGTGACGATGGCGCAGTATATCCCGGCCTGCGGGGTCAGCCCGGAGGCGATCGAAAAAGCCATGGCCAGCGGTAGCGCCACCAGTCCGACGGTGATTCCCGCGACCAAATCGAGCGAGAATTTGTTCAAGCTGTAGTCGCGCAGGCAGATCACCGACTTCGGAAGCCAGCGATCATCGAGGAAAATACGCGCCATGATGTCATTATGACAGCATCGCTCGGCGGCGGGCACCCACCATCTGTGTCTCCGCGAACCGGATACCCTAGGTAGAATTCAAAAGAGCGTGGGCGGTCGCGCTCAGGGAAGGCAAAGCGTTGGACATTCTGCTGAATGCGGTGGAAGCTCGCGTCCTGGGAACGCTGGTGGAAAAGGACATCACCACGCCTGAGTATTATCCCTTGTCGCTCAACGCGCTGGTGAATGCGTGCAACCAGAAGAACAACCGCGAGCCAGTGATGAGCCTGGACGAGACTGCGGTGCGCGAGGCCCTGGACGGACTGCAGCAGCAACGCCTGGCTGGCCCCGCCCGCGGCGCCGACAGCCGCGTCACCAAGTATGAGCATCGCACGCAGGAGGTCTTCAACTTCACTCGCGGCGAGACCGCGCTGCTCTGCGTGTTGCTGCTGCGCGGCCCGCAAACGCCGCGCGAACTTCGAGCTCGCGCCGAACGCCTGCATCGCTTTGAACACTTGGATGAAGTCCAGGCGTCGCTGCAGCGCCTGATGCAGCGCGAACCTCCCCTGGCGCAAATGCTGCCGCGTCAACTCGGCACCAAAGAGGCGCGCTACATGCACTTGCTGTCTGGCAGTGTGGAGGTAGCTGCTTCGGAAGCCGCGCATCCCGCCGTGGAGTCTCCAGGCGCTTTCGGCGGCGGCGACCGTCTGTCTCGACTGGAAAGCGAAGTCGCGGAACTACGCAAAGAAGTGAGCGAACTGAAAGAGCAGATCGCCAGCCTGCTTCGCCAGGGTGGCACGAAGTAGGTCAACGCCCCAAAGACGGAGGTTCCGCCGAAGCAACCCCCGTAGAAAAAGCATGGAGGGAAAACAGTAAAAGGCTTCGCCTGTGTCCTCCGTGCCCCTGCGGTAAAAGTTCTTTTGCGGAGGGTCGAAAGAGAGGACGCTGGGCTTCCGCTCAGTTTCCTCTAGTACCCTGCCTCTCCCCGGTATCCGGCACCATCCAGCGCAATGCCATGTTCACCAGACTCAGCGCAATCGCTCCGAGAAACGCTGCCACCCAGGTGTCCACGTGAAAACCCGGCACGATGGCCGCCGCAACCTTCAGCATGGCAGCGTTAATCACCAGCCAGAACAAGCCCAGCGTAAGCACCGTCAACGGAAAGGTGACGATCTTCAGGAACAAGCCCAGGGTCATGTTAACGAAGCCAATGGCCACCGCCGCAATCAACGCGGCCAGCAGGCCATCCACATGAAACCCCGGCACCACCTTAGCCACAATCCAAACCGCTAGAGCGCTCAGCAACCAGTTGAGAAGCAGACGCATGGGACCTCCTTGAATCTGCTGGAAATATAGCGGGTCAGGGAGCGGAGAGCAACGTCGGGAAGCACTCCCGTTTTGGGACAAAGCAAATTCGGGAAAGCCAGCTTCGCATTTTCGCAAACACACCCGCGAAATCTGTGGCGGCACCGGTACCAAAGGGCGTAACTAAGGTAATAGAGCTTGGAGGTAGAAGACTGCGCTGTCTTGGCAACACTCGTCTGCGCGAAGGCCACGGCGGTCCCCCATTCCGGACGCCGCTCGGTCCCCACTTCGCCACCAGACCTGAAGATCACTCCTCCAGGGAGGCCCATCGATTATGAAACCCAGGACTTTTCTTCTCCTTTCCGTACTTTTAATGCTGGCTGCCGCTTCGGTAAACTGCGGGACCAGATCGACCCCGAAACCCCTCGCCGCAAGCCGGCTCGCTTACCTTAGCGAAGTGGTGGGCGCGACCACAACCCAAATCAAAATCATGAAAAATGATGGGACGGAGGCCACCCCGGTGGCGACCGCCGGCAACTATAACGCGCCCTTCCTGTCGCCGGATGGCAAGAAGATCACGCTCATGGACACCGCTTCTACGGGAATCTACAATTCCCAAATCGCCACCATGAACGTGGATGGCACGGGCTACAAGGTCATCACCTCCAGCCCCGAGGGCGAAAATTACGACCCCCAATTCACCGCGGATGGGACCAAGATTCTCTATCGAGCCTATCCCAGAGGGGGCGACGCCGACCTGATCCTGATGAACGCGGATGGCACCTCCCCAGTGAATCTCACCAACCAAAACGGATGGTGCTATCACTACGCCACGGTTTCGCCCGACGGCAAAACCATTATGGCCTATGCCCACGGCAATGTATCCGGCAGCGGGGAACAGGGACTGGCCAGCTTGACCATCGCCGGAA
This sequence comes from Acidobacteriaceae bacterium, assembly GCA_025360645.1. Taxonomy (GTDB): domain Bacteria; phylum Acidobacteriota; class Terriglobia; order Terriglobales; family Acidobacteriaceae; genus JANYBT01. Next base: position 2,625 of record JANYBT010000070.1, read on the forward strand.
CAGGAACCAAAATCGTGTTTCCAGGCGAGGTCTCCTATCCCAGCTTCTCCGCCGATAGCAAACAGGTGTTCCTCTCTCAGTACCTGAGCACCGGCATGAACATCTACAGCTCGAACGCGGATGGCACCAATGTGAAGCAACTGACCACCGACAACAATAGCTGGGATCCGCTGGTGGTGGGCACGAAGGTGATTTATGTCTCTTACGGCACCAGCTCGGAAGGCAACTATTACGGACAGCTCTACTCCATGAACCTGGACGGCACTGCCCAAATCCGGTTGACTACAACCTCCACTTGGGAGGGATTCTATAACTAAGGGCGGCTCGTAGACAGAGATTGGGCGGTCGTAAAAGGGCGGCTCGTATGTAGACATTGGGATTTGGCTGTATAAAAGCGACTCCTACACGGACATTGGGAGTGATTGTATAAGGGCCGCGCGTAGACAGAATAGGACTAGGCGCATAAGCAGGGGAAAGTCCCCGGACGGAGGCCCGGATGCTCCTGCAAATAAGCGCACAGGCCACGCGGACGTTCCGCGTGGCCTTCATTGATGCTGGCGACTCCTCCGCCCGTGTGGCGCCGGCGCCCCCGCCCGCGAAAATGCTGGCACAAGGATTCGTCTAGCACCGTCGAACGCAGTTTCGTCGAGCTCCACCCAGCTCCGTACTGCCCAGTGCAGTTCCATCAAATGAGAGTTTTCGTGAGAAGGTGGAATATATAAAGAGAAACCCGGGACGGCGCGGGTTGGTGACTCGCCCGGAAGACTACCGATTGCTGAGGGTAGCTTAGTCGTGTGGAGCGGGCGCCCCCGCCCGCTGCTGTTGACGTCGCTTTTGATCTCGAGGTTTGATCTTGAGGTTTGATCTTGACGGTTGATCTTGCAGTCACCCACCGATGAAGCCCGCAACGCTGATGTCTCAACCTGGCTTTTATTTATGCCGGCGACCTCCTCCGCCCGTGTGGCGCGGGCGCCCTCGCCCGCGAAAATCGGTGCGGCAACACTATGGTCCGCCGCCTGAAGCCTTGGGTTGGTCCTGCGGCTTTGATCTATCCGTCCGGAATCTATCCGTCCGTTCGACCCGACCCGCCATCGGCGTGCGTGTGGACCGACTCATTGCTAGCCACAAAACAATCAAGACCAGGTTCGGACAACATTCAAAACCAGGTTCACAGATAAATTAAGCGGCAAAGCAACATGCAAAGCAGCGGGCGGGGGCGTCCGCTCCACACTGGAGGGTCAACGGCAAAAGGCCACGCTCAATTAAGAGCGTGGCCTTGATTTTATGCCGGCGATTACCTAATCTCCCACACACTTTCGCGTGCAGTACCATCGGCCCAGCAGGGCTTAACTTCCGTGTTCGGGATGGGAACGGGTGGAACCCCTGCGGTATGATCACCGACAAGTCGGAGCTGTCAGCAATCAGCCGTCAGTGGGCAGCAACCGTGTGCTGCACTAACTTGAAGGGCTGATGCCCCAGCAAACTTGGCTAGTTCTCAAAGATCGAGAGGACGAAGCCTCACAACTGAATAGATTGGGTTGTCTTTCTTTCGCCGGTAGCTTGTCGCTACCAGCTTCGGTCAAACCATTACGCGACAAATTCATCGGCGCACAGTCGTCAGTAGTATTGATTCTCAGTCATCCAGTTTGAACGACATCCAAACAACATTGCTAATTCCAGTTCAGGTTCGAACTGAGAACTGGCAACTGAGAACTGACAACTGCTTTTCTGCACCGAGTAAATTTCATGGTCAAGCCGAACGGGCGATTAGTACTGGTAAGCTACACGCATTACTGCGCTTCCACATCCAGCCTATCAACCAGGTAGTCTACCTGGGCCCTTCATTACCCTTAAGGGTTGGGAGATCTCATCTTGAGGAGTGCTTCCCGCTTATATGCTTTCAGCGGTTATCACAACCGAACTTCGCTACCCAGCTGTGCCATTGGCATGACAGCTGGAACACAAGAGGTTCGTCCATCCCGGTCCTCTCGTACTAAGGACAGGCCCTCTCAAATCTCCTGCGCCCACAACAGATAGGGACCGAACTGTCTCGCGACGTTCTGAACCCAGCTCACGTACCGCTTTAATAGGCGAACAGCCT
>JANYBT010000085.1 GCA_025360645.1 Acidobacteriaceae bacterium
AGGCGGTGGTGAAAACGGCGCGCAAGCATCGCGTTAAGGTCGACCTCGTTGGGTGCCATGGGCAGACGCTCTATCATCAGGGAGAGGCGGCGCGGTTTCTCGGCCGCAAAATCGCTGCGACCTGGCAGACCGGAGAAGGCGCGGTGATCGCGGCGCGGGTTGGGGCTCCGGTGGTGTCCGACTTTCGCCCTGCGGATATGGCCGTCGGAGGGAAAGGCGCGCCACTCGTTCCTTACTTCGACTATCTGGTCTTTCGCGATCGGCGCATCGGACGGATCGCGCAAAACATTGGCGGCATTGCGAACTTGACCGCGATTCCCGCCGGGGCAAAGGCGAATGATGTGGTGTCGTTCGACACCGGCCCCGGCAACATGGTGATCGACGCCGTTACCGAGAAACTTTTTGGCCAGCGGTTTGATCGCGAGGGAAAGATTGCGGCTTCCGGCAGCGTGCTCGACCGTGTGGTGTCCAAAACGCTGGAGTCGGCATTCTTCCGCCGCAAGCCGCCCAAGACGGCAGGCCGCGAGGAATTCGGAAGCGAGTATGTGGGCCGATTTCTCCGCCTGTGTCGTGGAGCGGATAAGGCCGACGTGGTTGCAACCGCAACGACGCTGACGGCCCGATCGATCGCGGACGCTTTGCAGCGCTTTGTGATCCGGAAACAAGCTCGGTATCAAGAAATGATTGTCTCCGGCGGCGGCGCGAAGAACCCGACGCTGATAGCGATGCTGCGCAACGAGATTGCGCCTCTGGGAATCGCGCTGCGCTTCTCCGATGAATTCGGCCTGCCCTGCGAAGCGAAGGAAGCCGTGGCATTTGCCGTACTCGCCTATGAGACGTGGCATCGGCGGCCGTCGAATGTTCCGTCAGCGACGGGGGCGAAGCGAGCGGCGGTGTTGGGGAAGATTTCCTATGCGTGAGGCGGGAGTTTGTGAGCGAGCGAGAAGCAGGTCCTTCGCTCCGCTCAGGATGACAATTCTTTTAGGATTGGCCAGCGGATGGGTGTTCCCGCTTCTTTCCTGTTCCTCGCGCCCCGACCCGAACACTCTGGTGATGATCATCGAGAGTAGCCCCGCCAATTTGGATCCGCGGGTCGGCATTGACGCCCAGTCGCAACGCATCAGCAGCCTGATCTTTGACGACCTGCTGGAACGCGACGACCACTTCAACGTCAAGCCGGGACTGGCCGAGCGCTGGGAAATTCCGGATCCCCAAACTTACGTTTTTCATTTGCGCCGCGGGGTTCGGTTTCACGACGGGAGAGCGCTCACCTCCAGAGATGTGAAGTGGACATTTGAGTCCTTGCTGGGGGGAGAGATTCGCAGCACCAAGACGGCTGCCTACCGGTTCGTGGACAACCTTGAGGCCCCCGACGACTACACCGTGATTTTTCATTTGAAAGAACCAGCGTCGATTTTGCTCTGGCGGCTTTCGGACGGAGCGATCGGGATTGTGCCGTATGGCGAGGGAGACGCGTCCCTGCATCCGATTGGTTCGGGCCCATTCCGATTCGTAAGCGCAGCGCCTGACAAGGAAGTGATTCTAGAGCGAAACCCGGACTACTGGGGGACACGGGCGCACATCCAGCGAGTGCGATTCACCGTGGTGCCGGACACGACCACTCGCGCCCTCGAACTTCGCAAGGGGAGCGCGGACCTGTTGTCGAACGCTCTGACTCCCGACCTGGTGGTGGCGTTGGAAAAAGAACCAAAGTTGCAGGTCGAGCACGCGCCGGGAACCATCCTGGCCTACCTGGCGTTCAACTTGCGCGACCCAATTCTGCGCGAGGTGCGAGTGCGGCAGGCCTTCGCCTATGCGATTGACCGCGGGCCGCTGCTGCACTACATCTGGCGCGGCCTAGCCCAGCCCGCGGCCAGCGTTCTGCCGCCGCAAAGCTGGGCTTACAGCGATAACGTGCCGAAGTACCCGCATGATCCCGATCGCGCCCGACAATTGCTGGATGCGGCTGGGTACCGAGCGGTCGATGGGGTTCGTTTCCACATCACCATGAAGACCTCCACGGAAGAAAGCACGCGCCTGATGGCAGCGGTGTTGCAACAGCAATTGCGCGAAGTGGGCATTGCCCTCGATATTCGCACCTATGAATTTGCCACGTTTTTTGCCGACGTCACCAGCGGCGCATTTCAGTTCTATTCGCTGCGCTGGATCGGCGGCAACGAGGACCCCGATATTTTCGACTATGCGTTTCACTCATCCCAGTTCGCTCCCAAGGGCGCCAATCGCGGCTTCTATTCCAACCCGGAACTGGACGCGGCGATTGATGCCGCCAGTTCCCTGCAAGACCAGAAAGCGCGAAAACAACTCTACGCCAAGGTGCAGAGCATTCTTGCAACCGACCTACCCTATCTCAACCTGTGGTATTTCGATAACGTCGTGGTGCATTCGCGGCGAGTGCGCGGCCTGACGCTGAATCCCTCCGGCAACTACGATTTCCTGCGAACGGTCGACCTCACACCGTAAACGGTCTAGGCGGAAAAATCGAGACGGGCAGTGTTACCATCAAGACTTAGCGCCATGCTGGAGTTCCTCCGGCGTCGCGCGATACATTCCACACTCAGGTGCACAGCTTTTGCGAATTCTTTTTATTGGCGACATCTTCGCGCGGCCCGGACGAAACATCGTCAAGGACCGACTGGCGGGCTTGGTCAAAGAACATAGCATCGAGCTGGTCATCGCCAACGGAGAGAATTCGGCGGCTGGGTTCGGCATCACACCGCAGATTGCGGAAGAGCTTTTCGAGCTGGGCATTGATGTGCTGACCACTGGCAATCACGTTTGGGATAAGCGCGAGATCGTTGATTTCTTTGAGATGGCAAATGGCCACCCGCACAGCCCCTCGCGGCGCGTGCTGCGTCCGGCGAACTATGCTGTGGGGCTGCCTGGTTCGGGAGTGTACGAAGGAAGCAAGTCCGGCGTGCGCTACGCCGTCATCAACCTCCAGGGCCGCGTTTTCATGGTTCCCAATGACGACCCTTTCCGCGGGGCTGACGAGTTGCTGAAAGGCATCCAGGCCAAGATTATTCTGGTGGACATCCATGCCGAAGCCACCTCCGAAAAAATTTCTCTGGGCTGGTATCTGGACGGCCGAGTCACGGCCGTGCTTGGAACCCACACCCACATTCCGACCGCGGATGAACGAGTCTTACCCGAAGGCACCGCTTATATCACCGACGTGGGGATGACCGGCCCTTACGACGGCGTGATCGGAGTGAAGAAGGAACTAGTCGTGAACAAGTTCCTCACTAACATGCCGACGCGTTTCGAGCCTGCGACGGGGGACGTCCGTCTATGTGCGGTGGTGATTGATTGCGACAACCAGACCGGACGGGCCAAGACGATTGAACGCCTGATGGTTCGCTAGAGATGGCGCGAAATGAATGCAACTTCTGTGCCAAGTCGCGTTCCTTCACTAGAATCAAGACAGATGAGCCTATTGCGAACCATTCTGACGGTGATGGCGTTGACAGTGACGGCATTGGCGGCAATCGGCCTGGCCGATGAAACGCCGTTGGCGCCCCCCACCTTCTGCTCCGACTCAGCAGGCGGCACGGTCTGTAAAGGCCCCGCGCAGGACCTGAAGCAGGCGCGCCGGGCTTTCCAGCGTGGCCTGGTCGAGCAATACGACCATCACCTGGAGGAAGCCTACGCGGAGTTTGACGAGGCCTCGCGTCTGGTCCCCAACAACGGCGACTACCTGACGGCGCGAGAAATCCTACGCCAGGCTGTGGTATCGCAACACCTGGATCATGGCAACCAGAATTTGCAGCGCGACCGGCCGGTCGAAGCCATGGCGGAATTTCGCTCAGCACTGCACTTGGACCCCACCAACCAGACTGCGCAACAGCAAGTACAACAGATGGCTGGGGTCTCGAATGCCGGCATTCCCGAGCGGGTGCAAGTGGTGGAAGCCGAAGACTCCATTGACCTGACCCCGGAAACCGGCGTGCGCGACTTTCACTATCGAGGGGACTCGCACGGCCTGATCGAGCAGGTGGCCGCCGCTTATGGCTTGACTGCCGTTTTGGACCCGTCCGTGCCGAACCAACATGTTCGCTTCGACCTTACCGAGGTGGACTTTTTTACCGCGATGCGGCAAGTCTCCGCCGTGACCAAGACCTTCTGGACTCCGCTGGAGGCCCGGCAAATTTACCTCGCCTCCGACACTGTGGATTTCCGCCACCAGTTCGAACGCATGGGCCTGCGGACGTTTTTCTTCTCTGACGTCACCACTCCCTCGGAATTGACCGACTACGTCAACATCTTTCGTGGCTTGTTCGAAATCAAGTTCGTCACCGTGCAAGCGCAGAAGAACTTGATCACAGTGCGAGCGCCGTTGGACTACCTGAATGCTGCCAGCCGGCTCTTCGACAATTTCGATACCAGCCATCCTGAAGTGCTGCTTGAGGTGAACGCTTACCAGGTGAGCCACTCTTTCATGCATGACATTGGCGGGCATATTCCCAACCAGTTCAAAGTCTTCAACATCCCCGCGGGAGCGTTGGCGGCACTCGGTGGGCAGAGCATTGGCAGCCTCATCAATCAGTTGATTTCCAGCGGAGGAATCAACCAGGCCGGCTCGACCGGAATCGCGGCGCTGCTGGCACAATTGCAAGGCCAGCAAGATTCGATTTTCAGCCAGCCGATCGCAACCTTCGGAGGCGGGAAAACCCTTTCCGGAATCTCTTTTGACCGCCTCAGTCTGACCTTGTCGCTGAATGAAAATGCGCTGCGGAATCTGGAACATGCCACCCTGCGCTCGACTCAGGGCAAGGAAGCTACGTTGCACCTGGGAACCCGCTATCCCATCTTAAACTCGAGTTTCGCGCCAGCTTCAAACTCACCCGCGATTGCGCGAGTCCTGGGAAATAATACTTTTATTCCGCCGTTCCCGTCTTTCAGCTACGAGGACCTGGGGCTGAGCGTGAAGGCCAAACCGAGCATTCATGGGACGTCGACGGTGAGTCTGGATCTGGATTTGCAGCTTCGGACGCTGGGCGGAAGCAGTGCGAATGGCATCCCGGTCATAGCAAATCGCGAATACAAAGGCTCGATGGTGCTGGCGGATGGTGAGCCCGCCGTGATTGCGGGATCGGTTTCACGGCAAGATCAAAAAAGCTTGAACGGGATTCCGGCTCTGGCGGGCATTCCTAGTGTTCGGTCCGCTGCGACGGAAACCAACAAACAGCAGAATGATGACGAATTGCTGATCGTCATCACTCCGCATATCATCCGCAGCGCACAGCAAGCGTCCACGCCGGAAATCTGGCTCGGCCGCTAAGGGTTCCGCTGCGCTTCGCGCGTGCGCTTTAATTCCGCAGTGTCTTGCCGGTCTTCAGGGTGTACTGAATCCGTTCCTGCGTCTTCTTCTCGCCGCACAGCGACTGAAAGGCTTCCCGCTCGAGATCGAGCACATATTGCTCGCTGATGGGAGTGCCCGGAGTGACGTTTCCGCCGCAAAGCACTTCGGCGATTTTATGCCCAAGTTTCACTTCGTGGTCGGTGATGAACTCGCCTTGACGCATGAGGTAAACCCCCATTTTCAGCGCCGCGAGAATGTTTTCGCCGGGGGCGGGAATATCCCGGCGCATGGCGGGCGCCTGATAACCGCTGCGCGCCAGTTCGAGAGCCTTAGCCTTGGCGTCGGCCAGGACGCGCTCGCGATTCATGGAGATGCCGTCGGCAGGGGATAAAAACCCGAGGCCGCGCGCCTCGTGCGCCGATGTGGCCACCTTGCCGGTGGCGATGGTCTCGAAAGTTTTCTTCATGGCTTCCATCAATTCGACCGACTCGCCACGGCCACCCGGACGAATCGAAGCCGCGCTGTCCACCGCTCGCAGCAGCATTTCTTTGCAGCCGCCCCCGCCTGGAAGCAGGCCCACTCCCACCTCAACCAGACCCATGTACAGCTCGGCATGAGGCTGGCGTGCCGCCGCATGCAGAGAGGATTCACAGCCGCCGCCAAGCGCCAGACCAGTTGGTGCGGCGACCACTGGCTTGGCGGAAAACTTGATGGCTTGGGTTGCGCCCTGGAAGCCGCGAATGGCGAGATCCACTTCGTCCCACTCCTGTTCCTGAATGAACATGAGCAGCAACATCAGATTGGCGCCGACGGAAAAATTGGCGGCATCGTTGTGAATGACGAAAGCGTCGAAGTTGTCGCCGGGGCCTCCCGGCCTCAGCGTCTGGGTGATCAGCGACAGAATATCGCCGCCCATAGCGTTCATCTTGGAGTGGAACTCAATGCAGGCCACGCCGTCGCCCAGATCTACCAGCGAAGCGCCGGCGTTTTTCTTGACTACTCCATTCGACTTTTTCGCAACGCCCACCGACCAAACTCCCGCGGGGACCAGCACGGGCTGGTAGGCTGCGGTGGCCAGGTCAAAATAGGCGCGGCCCGAGGCGGTGGTTGCATCGTCCGCGTACCAGGACGTCCTGCCGGTAGCGAGCAAGGTCTCGACATTGGCGGGGACAGGGTGTCCGCTCTTCTTCATCCGTGCGACCGTCACTTCCAATCCCGCCGCGTCCCACAACTCGAAAGGTCCCAACTCCCAGTTGAAACCCAGGCGCATGGCGCGGTCGATCTCCACCACCGAATCTGAGATTTGCGGGATGCGGTTAGCCGAATAAGCCCACAGATCCGCCATCGCGTGCCAGAGGAACTGCCCGGCAGGATCGGACTTGCTGCCGCTACCATCCAGACCCAGCAACATGCGCAAGCGCGGCCCTACCTCCTCCACATTCTTCGCCATTTCCAGCGCGGCGAACTTGGCTTTCTTACGCGGCTCATATTCGAGGGTCTTCCAATTCAGGGCAAGCCGCTCGGCTTCCTGGCCTTCCGCAGCTTTCGCCTTCTTGTAAAAACCGCCTCGCGTCTTGTCACCCAGCCATTTCCGCTCTAGCATTTGGCGAAAGAAATCAGGCAGCGCCAAGTCCGAGCGCTCGTCCTTCACGTTGCCGGTCATGTTGCCGACGACATGACCCAGAATGTCGAGTCCCACCATATCAATGGTGCGGAAGGTCGCGGATTTCGGCCACCCGACGGCTTGTCCGGTAAGGGCGTCCGCGTCTTCGATGGTGAAGTCCATCTCCTGCATCAACCGCATGACGTTGAGGACGGAGAAGGTGCCGATGCGATTGGCGATGAAGTTGGGAGTGTCCTTCGCATTCACGATGCCTTTGCCCAGACGCACATCGCAAAAGTGCGCCACTGCGGCGACTAATTTCGGGTCGGTCTCAGGGGTGGGGATCAGCTCCAGCAGACGCATGTAGCGTGGAGGGTTAAAGAAATGGGTGCCCAACCAGCAGCGGCGAAAATCGTCGGAAAAGCCTTCCGCAATCTTGGCGACGGGCAGACCGCTGGTGTTGGTCGTGATGATGGTTCCGGGCTTGCGTACCGCTTCCACTTTTTTCAGCAAAGCGCGCTTGAGATCGAGATTCTCCACCACCGCCTCAATGATCCAATCCACATCGGCCAGTTGTTTGAGGTCGTCTTCAAAATTGCCGACGGTCACCAAATGCGACAAGGAAGATTCGAAGAAAGCTGCGGGTTTGGACTTGCGTGCGCCCTCCAGACCGGCGGCGGCGATGGCGTTGCGATTTTTCGCCGTTCCCTCCGGCGGTACGATGTCGAGCAAGAGCGCCGGCACCCCGGCGTTCGCAAAATGCGCCGCAATGCGCGCACCCATGGTTCCTGCACCTAATATTCCAACCCGCTGAATCACGTTCATATGAAGACGACTCCTTCTTAACGACCCTAAAAATCGCTAGCCGGCAGAACTTGGCAGTGTACCTCGCCAGTCTCGATACTATTCGTTTGCCGACGTGATGACGCGGGCAAAAAAAGTCCGGGCGCAGAGTGGCCTGTCTCTCTTCATCCAAAAACTCGCCACGTTGGCACACATGGGCTCACGGAAGGCTCTCGCTTCATGCCAATCTTGCGCAGAACCTGGCCGAAGCCGGATTGTGAGGAAAGTGGGCGGCTAGATGCACTACCGCTAATGTAGCAAGGGGAGGTGGGGCGGTTGAACCAGATGGTTGAATCAGGTGGTTGAACCAGGAAAGCTCCGAAAACACGCTGGGCGCGTGCCGTAGTAGATGTGGGGTGAGGATGGCAACGGCACGCGCCCTATTAAGTTGATCTCATATTATAAAAGCGGCGCCTCCATGTCAAGCTAAATCTTTTGTTTTGAATGGTTTACAAGCGGCACATTAACCATAAACACGAATTGGCGCGCAAGTGCATGGATCACACATCACTGTGACAAGCTCCTGGTCGCAGCTCAGTCCAATGGGCCGTAAAATACCCGCGTGTTGTAGATGAATTCCACAATTCCGTTTTGCTGGTGGCGGCCAAAAGTACGGCGCAGGTCGCTCAACATCGCCTCATAGTTCGGGTGTCCCAGCAACGGCGCATAGGAAGACGACAACAACCGTCCTTCAAGGGCGAGGCAATCGAACTGCTGGGTCAGGGCAAATACGCGTTCCCGATGCGGAGAAGGAGCAAAGAATCCTCCAATAGTTTCGGTGGTGCGCTCATGGCGCACGTGTTCGTAGTCGGTCGAATATTGGAGCAGCAAACGTTCGTAGTCGCGCAAGAAAGGAGTCGTATCGGTCTGGCGTTCATTCCACAGCAGGACGCACCATCCCCGCGGCTTCAAGATGCGAGCAAACTCCACGCGCGCCCGCACGCGATCAAACCAGTGGGCCGCCTGAGCGGAAGTGACGATGTCCAGGGACTGTGCGGCAAGGGTAGTGGCCTCCGCCGTCCCGTTCACGCTGATCAGGCCGCGGAATGAACTTAGCGCTTGCTCCCCAGCTTGCCGCATTTCCAGGTTGGGCTCCACCGCAAATACTCGATTGCCATTTTCCAGAAGCAGACGAGTGAAAAGGCCCGTGCCCGATGCGATGTCCGCTACAATCGAATCAGGTTGAAGGCCGCACTCTTGGCGCAGTCGTTCAATCACCTGCGGCGGATAGCCGGGACGGTAACGCACATAGTTTTCCACTCGCGCGGAGAATCGTTGAGTGGCATCGCTGGGCGGTATCGGCATGTGGTGGCTCCCAGGCCATTCTAACGTTGGGGAGCGCCTGCGAACCAAGTCTCATCGCGAGGAGAAGAAAGTTTTTCATGCGCATCGTCGTCAAAGTTGGAACCAGCCTCATCGCTCCCGGCGGACGGATTGACACGAAACGGATGCGAGCTCTGGTGGATCAGTTCGACCTGGACAAGCACGAATATTTGATGGTGACTTCGGGCGCCATTGCGTCGGGCATGTCAGGATTGGGCCTGGAAACGCGTCCCACCGAAGTGCGCCTGATGCAGGCTTGCGCTGCGGTGGGCCAGAGCCTTTTGATGCACACTTACGAACAACTCTTCTTCGGGAAAAAAGTGGTGGCGCAGTTGCTACTCTCCAGCGACGACTTTACTTCTACCCTGCGTTATCAAAACCTGCAAAACGCGCTGGGTGAACTTTTGCGGCTCGGCGTGGTGCCGATCGTAAACGAAAACGATAGCGTTTCGGTGCGTGAACTGGTGGGAGCCTTTGGCGATAACGATGAACTAAGCGCGCTGCTTGCCACCGCCGTCAAAGCCGATTGGCTGATCCTGCTGACCGACGTCGACGGCTTCTACGTGAGCAACGGACGCAAGAAGCCACGCTTGTTGCGCACCGTGCGCAAGATGACCGCCGAGATGGAAGCGATGGCCAGTGGCTCTGGCAAGATGGGGACCGGCGGCATGCGCTCCAAGTTGCGCGCCGCCAAGTCAGCCAGCGATTTCGGAGTGCATGTCGCCATCGTCAGCGGCCGTCATCCCCATGCCATCGGCTGGGCCATGGAGCGCAAAATTGGCACTTACTTTCCGCCACAGGCTCGGAAGGATTGAAACATGGCGACCGTCGTTCCAGACGTTCTATCCAGTCACGAGAAGATGCGGCGCGCGAGGCAAGCGGCGTTCCGACTAGCTGCATTCACAACTGCGGAGAAAAATACTCTGCTAAAAGCCATGGCCGACGCGATAGAGGCTAATGCCGCGAGCATTCAGGCGGCAAATCAGGCTGACGTTGAGTCTTCCGGCCTTACCGGCGCCATGCGGGACCGTCTGATGCTGAACCCATCGCGCATCGCGGCGATGGCGCAGGGCGTGCGCGAAGTGGCTGCACTGCCCGATCCGGTGAATGAAGTTCTGGCGGAGTGGCTGCACCCTAACGGAATGCGCATTCGCAAGGTTCGCGTGCCTTTGGGCGTGATCGGCATTATTTACGAGTCGCGCCCGAATGTCACCGTGGACACCGCAGTGCTAGCGCTCAAGACGGGAAACGCGATCGTATTGCGGGGCGGGAAAGAGGCGGCGCAATCCAATCAGCGTCTGGTCGAGATTCTGAATGCCGTGCCCGGCGTGCCCTGCGGCGCTATCGAATTGCTGGACTCCAGCACTCGCCAGACCGTGCATGAATTGATTAAGGCTCGCGGCCTGGTGGACGTGATTATTCCTCGCGGCGGCGCAGGTCTGATTTCTTTCGTGGTCGAGAACTCGGCGGTCCCCGTGATCGAGACTGGCGCAGGAAACTGCCACATTTTCGTGGACGAGTCTGCCAACCTCGACATGGCCGACCGCATTGTGCTGAATGCCAAGACGCAGCGACCATCGGTGTGCAACGCGGCGGAGAAACTGTTGGTGCATCGGGCCATTGCCAGTCAATACATTCCGCGGATCGTGGAGAAACTGCTGCAGGCCGAGGTCGAAGTGCGGGGCGACGCGGAGACGGTACGATTATCGGAGGGACTGGCGGTGGTACGCGCTACCGAGCCAGACTGGGGCGAAGAATATTTGCGATTGTGCATCGCGGTGGCCGTGGTGGACGACGTAAATGCAGCCATCGCCCACATCAATCGCTATTCGACCAAACATTCGGACTCGATTGTGACCGCCGACGAAGCCAACGCCCAACGATTTCAACGGGAAGTGGATTCCGCCGCAGTTTACTGGAATGCCTCGACGCGTTTTTCCGACGGCGCGGAGTTCGGGTTCGGCGCAGAAATGGGAATCTCCACCCAGAAACTACACTGCCGCGGGCCGTTCGCTCTGCCCGAGCTCACCTCCGTCAAATATCAAATCACCGGCAGCGGGCAGACCCGCACTTAGGCCAGAGGCGGCGCCGACTTGTACTTCTTCATCAAGTGGCGGAAGGACCGGTAGGAGATGCCGAGCAGCTTCGCGGCTCCCACTTGCACTCCCTTGGACTGGCTGAGCGCCGAACGCATCAGCGACCGCTCCATCTGTGTCAGATATTGCTCAAGGTCGATCCCGGGGGGAAGTTCCGCGGGCGCGCCAACCGCGGGCAAGCTGTGGTTCTGAGGGTCCATGGCCGCTCCCATCTCATCTGGAGCAGGGATGCAAAGCTCATCCCCGGTGGCCAGCGCAACCGCACGTTCCACTACGTTTTCCAGTTGCCGGACATTCCCAGGCCAGTCCGACTGCGCCAACTGCTCCAAGGATGTGGAGGCCACGCCATGAAAGCTCTTGGCACACACGCGGCCGCATTTTTTTATAAAGTAGTCCACCAGCAGCGGGATGTCTTCCCGCCTCTCCCGCAGGGGCGGCACGCGAATCGGGATCACACTTAAACGGTAGTAGAGGTCCTCGCGGAACTGCTTTGCGGCCATCAACTCGAGCAGGTCGCGATTGGTGGCGGCGATGACTCGCACATCCACCGCAGTCTCGCTGATCGCGCCCAGGGGACGCAGCACTCGCTCTTGCAGTACACGCAGCAGCTTCACTTGCATGGCCGGAGTCATCTCGCCGATCTCGTCGAGAAAAAGGGTGCCTTTATGGGCCACTTCAAACAGGCCGCGCTTATTCTGGTTGGCGCCGGTGAAAGCCCCTTTCACGTAGCCAAACAATTCGCTCTCCAGCAGCGTCTCAGGAAATGCCCCGCAGTTCACCGAGACAAACGCTTCGCCCGCCCGGGGAGAACACGCGTGCAGGGCCCGCGCCGCCAGTTCTTTGCCCGTACCGCTCTCGCCATAAATCAGGACCGTGCTGGCACTGGGAGCGACGTTGCGGATGGTTTGCTTGAGCCGGGTGATTTCCGGGCTGGCCCCAATGATGTTGTCCAGGGAGTTGCGCGCTGCCGCGTCGCGGCGGAAGGCGAAATTCTGCCGCTTCAGCGTTAGTTTCTCGAGCGAGCGGTTTACCGTCAGTTTGATTTCATCCACGAACGTTGGACTTTTCCGAATGTAGTCCGCGGCGCCTCCCGCCTTCAGCGCCTCCACTGCGGCCCCATAGTCCTCCACCGCCGTCATCAGCACCACTGCAGACTCTGGGGAGACCGCATGGGCATGGCGCAGCACTTCAATACCGTCGATTCCGGGCATCTTGATGTCGGTGATAATCAAATCGTAGAGAGCGCCGTCGATCTTCCGCTCCGCCGCTTCGCCGGAAGTGACAGTTTCAATGCGGTGGCCGTCGCGCGACAGAGCGATTTCCAGCATTTCGCAAATCGAACGTTCGTCATCGCAAACCAGGATGTTAGCCATGTGATGCTCCAGCCGCCGCACATAGCGCGAGCGGCGCAACTGGCTCCATCAACCGCGCGAGTTCTTCGGCTTGCCGGAGCCGAAGCACGAAGGTTGTGCCCTGTCCCGGCTGCGAGCGCGCCCACACCCTGCCTTCATGGGCCTGAACAATCTGATAAACAATGGCCAGTCCCAGGCCGGTGCCCCCCTCGAATTCGGATTGGAACGGTTCAAAGATCTTCTCCGTCTGCTGCGGGGTCATGCCCGGACCGGTGTCAGCAAAGGTCAACTCCCACTCTCCGTGCATGGCGGTCAATGAAACGTTGAGCGTGCCCCCGTTTCGCATCGCCCGCAGTGCGTTCTCACCGAAGTTCCAGAAGACCTGCTTGATGCGGTCCCCATCGCCCAAAACCCAAGCGTGGGCTACGGGAAACTTCCGGGACACTTGAATTTTCGGCTGGGCCGGCGGCTGCGCCAGCGTCTGCTGCTCGATCAGCGCGAGGGTGTCTTCCAACAGAGCCACGAGATCCACGCGCTCAAAGCGGTAACGCTTCTCTCGCGAGTAGGCCAGGAATTCGGTGAGGATGCGATTCAGCCGAACCGATTCGCGCATCACGATCTGCAATAACTTGCGGTGCTCCGAGGTCAGGGTGGGCAATCCCGACAGCAACTCCACCGAGCCGGCGATCGCAGTCAGAGGATTGCGAATCTCGTGGGCCAGCGCCGCAGCCAGCCGTCCCACCGCCGCCAGCCGGTCTTGAATCCGCACGTCCCGCTCCAGGCGCCGGACCTCGGTCAGATCCTCAAAGGTGTAGACCACTCCTCCAGCCTCGCCCCCAACCAAAGCGGAAGACGTGACGCGAAAACTCTTGTGATAGCCGCGTTTAGTGCGGAAAGAAATTTCGCCGTCCTCAGGCTCGCTGGCTCGAAACAGAGGGTGGTTGAACAGAAGTCCCACCGGTTGCCCCTCCAGTTCAGCGGCGCCGCACTCCAGCAGCAGCTGCATCGAGCGATTCACCAGCGTGATCCGGCCCTCGGGCGAAGTCGCAATCACCCCACCAGTCATGGAGTGGATAATGTTTTCGTGCAGCGCCTGCAGGTTGGCCAGCACGCCGCGCGTGTCGTGCAGAGTCGCGCTGGTCTGGTGGAGTTTAGCGGTCAGCCGCCCCGCCAGATACGCGATGGCCAAGAATCCAATCAAGTTTCCGAAAATGATGACCCGCAGCGACTCCAGCCGGGGATGGCTGCTGGCATACGAAACCACCAGCCCGTAGTAGTTGAGTTCCAGCAGCGCTCCGTAAAAGATAAACGCCAGACCCGCAATGGAAAATCCCCATGCTCTTGGCAGTATCATGCACGCCACAATGATGACCACGGGATAAAGAAAATTGAGCGTGCTGTCGACTCCGCCGGTGAAGTGCACCGCCACAGTGATCATCAGCAGGTCGCTGAACACCTGCCACAGCGCCTGTCCCCGGTATGCGCGACTACAGTGCAGCAGGCAGAAATCCAACACCGCCACCGCAAGCCCTGCGCTGATGACCACGACGATCCACCCCATTGGCAGCGGCGAGCCCGTGATGCGGTGGATGGCCAACTCCATTCCGAGCACGCCGATCAGGACAACAATGCGCGCCCGCACCAACCATTCCAGCCAGGTCCGTTCTTCATAGAACGCTTTCTTTTGGTTTGCCATCGCACTCGATGCCGCTCTATCCAGCAAGTTTTCCAATCAGCGAGAACAGCGGCAGATAAAGCGAAATCACAATGCCGCCAATGCTCAATCCCAGAATTCCGATAATCACTGGCTCCAGCATGGCCAGCATGTCACGGGTCGCCGCGTCGACTTCGTCCTCGTAGAAGTCGGCGACCTTCTGCAGCATCGCGTCCATGGCGCCGGTGGCCTCGCCCACTCCGATCATCTGGGTCACCATGTTGGGAAACATGCCGCACTCCCGAAGCGGATCCACAATGGTGTGTCCTTCTTCCACCGCTTTGCGCACCTTCATGAGCGCTTGTTCCAGCACCGCATTGCCCGAAGTCCGCGCCGTGATTCCCAGCCCTTCAAGAATCGGCACCCCCGAAGTGATCAGCGTACCCAGCGTACGGGTGAAGCGCGCCACTGCGATTTTGCGCAGCAGCACGCCGACTACGGGCAACTTGAGCAGCAGGGCATCCAGGACATAGCGGCCTTGCGGATGTTTCCGAATTTGCTTGATGGCAAAAACCATCCCAACCCCGCCGACAATGAAAAACCACCAGAACGTGCCGACAAACTGGCTTAGGCCCATCACAATCCGAGTGGGCAGAGGCAGAGCGACGTTCAGACCGGTAAATAGTTTGGCGAAGATCGGCACCACCCACTTGAGCAGCGCGCCGACAATGAGCATCGCAATGGACACCACGGCCACCGGATAAATCAGGGCAGACTTGACAGCGGACCGCAACTTCACC
Organism: Acidobacteriaceae bacterium; assembly: GCA_025360645.1. GTDB lineage: Bacteria > Acidobacteriota > Terriglobia > Terriglobales > Acidobacteriaceae > JANYBT01. Next base: position 14,992 of record JANYBT010000085.1, read on the forward strand.
GCCTTTTCGACATAGGCGGCCAGCCGCTGCAAGATCACGTCCAAAATGCCGCCCGTCTCCCCCGCCTCAATCATGTTGGTGGTCAGGTCATCGAAGACGGACGGCTGTTTCCGCATTGCGTTGGCCAGGGTTGAGCCGCCCTCCACCGTTTCGCGCACCTCGGTGAGGGTCTTCAGGAAAGCGGGGTTCTCCTGGTTGGAGGCAAGAATTTCCAGGCACTGCACCAGTGGCAGTCCGGCATCGATCATCACCGAAAATTGCCGGAAGAATACCGCCACCTCTTTGATCTTGACCTTGCCCTTGCCAAAACGGACGGTCCGCTTGCTCTGGCTCTTGCTCTTGTCGGGGCTGCGCTCGGTATTACGCCTCTCCACTAAGGTTTCCGCGCTGGCCCGGGCCGTGCTTCCGAACTTTGCTGCGAGTGTGCGTACCTGCATCGTTCTCACCTATCTCCTCCCGACGCTGACCGGGGATGCCGTACGGTGAAGCAAGCTGACTCCGCGCGTAATCATTTCCTGCAGCTCATCCTGATTGCCTGATCGCAGCAAGGCCACTTGCAGGGTGATCTGCTTCTGAAAGTACGCGGTCGCCAGGGCTTGATTGAAAGTCTGCATGCCGTGCTTTTCCTGGCCGGATTGCATGCTGGAATAAATTTGGTGGATTTTGTCTTCGCGGATCAGGTTGCGCACCGCGGCATTGGGCACCATCACCTCCATGCACATTACGCGTCCCTTGCCATTGGCGTGAGGCAGCAGGCTCTGGCAAAGAATTCCTTCCAGCACCATGGACAACTGGGCCCGGATTTGCGGCTGCTGATGCGAAGGAAACACGTCAATGATGCGGTTGATGGTGGAAGACGCGGTGTTGGTGTGCAGCGTGGCGAAGGTGAGGTGGCCGGTCTCGGCGATGCGCAACGCCGCCTCAATGGTTTCCAGATCGCGCATTTCGCCGATCAGCACCACGTCCGGATCTTCCCGCAAGGCCGCTCGCAACGCTGTGGCAAAGCCCCGGGTATCCGCCAGCACCTCGCGCTGGTTGATCAGGCAGTTCTTGTTCATGTGCACAAACTCAATGGGGTCTTCGATGGTTAGAATGTGTTCGTGCCGCTCGGTGTTGATCTTGTCAATCATGGCAGCCAGAGTTGTCGATTTTCCGGACCCCGTGGGCCCGGTCACCAATACCAACCCGTGCGGCCGCTCACACAACCGGCTCACCACCGGAGGCAGACCCAGTTGATGGAAAGATTTGATCTCAAACGGAATGATCCGGAACACCGCTGCAGTGGCGCCGCGCTGGTTGAACACGTTGGCCCGGAAACGCGCCAACCCCTTCATCCCGAAGGAGAAATCCAGATCCAGATTCTCTTCGAAGCGGTGCTTTTGCGCGTCGGTCATCACGCTGTAAGCCAACTGTTTGGTTTCCGCCGGCGACAGCGGAGGTTGATCGAGTGGCGACAGCCGCCCGTCCACGCGCACCTGGGGCGGCGAACTCGTGGTGATGTGCAGATCGCTGCCCCCCATTTCCAACATGATCCGCAGCATGTCGCTCAGGGATAGATTCATGATTTTGATCCTTTCGTTCTCCACTTCACTGGATGGTCTCGCGCGCCACTTCTTCCAGCGTGGTCACGCCAAGGGCTACTTTGATAAGGCCGCTTCGGTGCAGCGTGATCATGCCGTGCTCCACCGCCTTCTTTTTCAATTCCACGGACGACGCCCCCAGCAGCACCATCTCCCGGATGTCATCATCCATTTCCATGACTTCATACAGCCCGGTCCGCCCCTTATAGCCGGTGCCGTTGCAGGTGGGGCATCCTTTGCCCTTGTGGATGGTGACGTCCTTCGCTTCTTCAGGGCCAAAGCCCTCGTCGATCAAGGCTTGCAGCGGCACTTCCACTCGCTGCGAACATCCCACGCAGACTCGCCGTACCAGGCGCTGGGCGCAGATCAAGTGCAACGAGGTTGCGACCAGGAAAGGCTCGATGCCCATATTCATCAAGCGGGTGATAGCTTCGGCAGCGCCGTTGGTGTGCAAAGTGGACAGCACTAGGTGCCCGGTCAGCGCCGCCTTCACCGCGATCTCGGCGGTCTCGATGTCGCGGATTTCGCCCACCAGAATGATGTTGGGGTCCTGCCGCAAGAAGGCGCGCAACGCGGTTGCAAAGGTAAGGCCAATCTGTTCCTTCACCTGCACCTGGTTCACTCCCATCAGTTGGAACTCGATGGGGTCTTCCGCGGTCATGATGTTGGTTTGCGGACTGTTTAAACGCGAAATGGACGAGTACAGCGTATTGGTTTTTCCGGAGCCGGTGGGCCCGGTCACTAGCACCATCCCGTAGGGCTTCAGAATTGCCCTTTCGAACTTCACCAGCGACGCTTGCTCGAACCCCAGCTGGGTCATGTCGAGGCGCAGACTTTCCTTGTCCAGCAGGCGTAGGACAATCTTCTCTCCCCACAGCGTCGGCAGCGTGCTCACACGAAAGTCCAACTGTTTTTTGCGTCCATTGAGGTTCATCTTCAGCATGATGCGGCCATCTTGCGGCAGGCGCTTTTCGCTGATGTCAAGCTTGGCCATGATCTTCACCCGCGACACGATCGCATCTTTTAGCTTGACCGGCGGGGTCATCACTGCCATCAGCAATCCGTCCACTCGAAAACGAACCCGGAACTCCTTTTCGTACGGCTCCAGGTGAATGTCGCTGGCTCCCCGTTTCACCGCATCGCTCATGATCAGGTTCACCAGCTTTACAATCGGAGCTTCGTCCGCCGCTTGCTCCAGATTGACCAGTTCAGCCTCTTGCTCCTCCTGTTCCAGCTCGACGTCAGGATCGGCCCCCAGTGGGTTTAGGGTTTCCATGACCCGGGCCAGGTCTTCCTCCCGGGTCGTGCCATAAGCCTTGTCAATGGCAGCCAAAATCGCGTTCTCGGCGGCCACCACCGGCTCGATGTTGAAACCGGTCATGAACTTTACGTCGTCGGTGGCAAACACGTTCGTGGGATCGGCCATGGCGATCGTCAGCGACGCCCCGACTCGATTCAGGGGGAGGATTTGATAGCGTTTGGCGGTTTCAAAGGGGACCAATTTGACGACTTCCGGATCAATCTCAAAGCACGCCAGATTCACCGCTGGCACTCCGTATTTGCGGGAGAAAAAATTCGCGATGTCCTCATCCGTCAGGTACCCCAGCTTGACCACGGCCGCGGTGAGCCGCACGCTAGTCTGCTTGTGGATCTTCATCGCCTCGGCTAACTGCTCCGGAGTGATGATCTTTTCCTTGACCAGAAGATCGCCGAGCCTCTGCGACATGCTTTTTACCTTGGACGGCAGCGTTGGCTGCCCCCTGACACAAATTGTCAACACTGACATGTTCCTTGCAAAGGTCACTTTGGTACTGGGTCTTTCGTGCACCTCGATAGAATAGAGTTCGCCCTGATGGATCTAGATCACCCCACCAACTCTCAACCCCAGGCCAGCCTGCGCGCCTACTTCCTGACCCTCTTCCGCGCTTACGGCCACCAGCACTGGTGGCCTGCACGTTCCCGGTTTGAAGTGATCGTGGGCGCTTACCTCACCCAGAACACCGCCTGGATCAATGTCGAGTTGGCCATGCGCCAACTGCGCGCCGCTCGGGCCCTCAGTGTGCAGGGCATTCGCAGAACGCGGTTGCCTCGCCTGGAGAAGCTGGTGCGGTCGGCTGGCTACTTCCGCCAGAAGGCCCAGCGTCTGAAATTGTTCGTGAAATTCCTGGACCGCAACTATGGTGGTTCGCTTGCCCGGATGTTCCGGCAGCCCACTGGGGAGCTTCGCCTGCAGTTGCTCGCCCTCAACGGAATCGGCCCTGAGACCGCGGATTCGATTCTGCTCTACGCGGGAAGTCACCCCGTTTTCGTGGTGGACTCGTACACCCGGCGCATTCTCGAACGCCACGGCATCTTACCCGCGAACGCGGATTACGAAGAAATTCGGCAACTGTTTGAGATCGCTTTGCTGCCCTTGGCTGAATCTTTCCCAGACTTTGTCAGCGGAAGCTCTCCGCTGGAAAGCGCGGGGTTGGCCGGTTCATCGCATCCTCCTTCGCTGATGAGCGCCGCTCGCCGGACCGCCCAGGCACAAGTCTTCAACGAGATGCACGGGCTGATCGTTGGGGTCGGCAAGAATTTTTGTCACAAATCCGCGCCCCACTGCGAGAGATGTCCTTTGCGTCCCTTCCTGCCGCCCGACGGCGACCTGGCAGCTTCCATCCAGGGGTCAGATTCCGCCAGCGATGCTTCCCTGCATCTATAATGTTGAGTTGTGTGCGCGAACATCTGAGTTGAGCCTTGTCTGACGCTGGACCAATACGTACTCTCGTCACCCCGTCGAACCGCCGGCGCGCGGTGCTTTCCCTCAGCGCTGGCGCTTTCGTTTTACTGGTCATTCTGGTTTCGCAAGCTGCCTTTAACCTAAAGTTCATTAGTCTCGACTCGAACCGTGACCTGGCGGGTTTCGCAGCACTATCCGCCATTATTTTCCTGTTGTTCGTCGCCCTGACCTTCGTGCTGGCGCGCAATCTCCTCAAACTCTATGCGGAGCGCCAGTTGGGAATCGCGGGCTCCAAGTTCCGCTCTCGTCTGGTGGTGGTCAGCCTGCTGCTGTCGTTTCTTCCCGTCATCGTAATGTTCTTTTTTTCTTACGGGCTAATGAACCGCTCCATCGAAAAATGGTTCTCTCAACCGGTTGAGGAAGTTCGTGCCAACACCTCCGCAATGGCTTCCTTGCTCTCGACTTATGCCGGCCAGAACGCAAGTTCTGAGGCTCTCTCCATTGCGCAATCCCCCGAGATCCAGCGAGCTTATGACGGACACGGCTTCTCCGCCGCAATCGCAGAGTTCCGCCGCCACGAGCCGACCTTGCAGGGTGGTTTCGTGATCGCTTTCCTTGACCACAATCCCCAGGCCAGTTTCGACGCGCCAGCGGACTGGGTTCTGGTGAAGAGCAGCCTGCCTTTTCCCGAGGCCCTGGCTGGCCAGCACCCGCATTTCAGTTTCAAGGAAGTCGAATACGTGACCGGCACCGCCAGCGTCGGAGAACACGGGCTCATCCTCGTGGCCATGCCGCTCCCCCAAAAGTTTTCGGAAACGGTCAAACAAATTCAGGCCAGCCAGGAGCGCTATCTTGCCCTCAGCAAGGAACGCAAACTGGTCCGCCGGAACTACATGGGCCTGCTGCTGCTGCTGACGGTTCTAGTGCTGTTCGCCAGCACTTGGCTGGCTCTGTTCTTATCGAAGTTAGTAACCCGCCCGGTGGCTGCCCTGGTGGAGGGCACGCAGGAAATTTCCCGCGGCCGCCTGGATTATAGGGTGGACATTCTCGCCGCCGATGAAATCGGCGACCTGGTGCGCTCGTTCAACCGCATGGCGGAAGAACTGGAGTCCAATCGCCATCAAATCGACACTGCCAGCCGTGATCTGGGCGCTGCCAATGCCGCCCTTGACCAGCGCCGCCGCCACATGGAAACCATCCTCGAGAATATTCCCACTGGGGTGCTCTCCCTCGATGCAGAACGCTGCATCACCCACGTGAATGCCGCCCTGGAACGCATGGTGAATCTCGACCGCAGTGACCCCGCCAGCCCGGTTTCGCTGGTGGGCGCCAGACTCAAGGAAGTCTTCCCTGCAGAGGTCAGCGACGATCTGGATGCCCTGCTCCGCCGTGCCGACCGCATGGGCATGGCCACCAGCCAGATGGATGTCGGCTGGTCGCGTTCCAAACTCGACGTCGCAGTTACAGTCGCTTCCCTGCAGCATCGCGGACAAAGGTTAGGATATGTCCTGGTCTTCGAAGACCTCTCTGACTTGCTCAAAGCCCAGACCCAGGCAGCGTGGCGTGAGGTGGCCCGCCGCGTGGCCCACGAAATCAAGAACCCTCTCACCCCGATCGCTCTTTCCGCAGAACGCATTCGCCGCCACTTGGGCCGCTCGACCTCGCCGGATAGTACTTCTCTGGAAATTATTCGGACCTGTGCCGCCACCATTGGCAATGCGGTGGAGACCGTGCGCACCCTGGTGGATGAGTTCTCCACCCTGGCCCGCTTCCCTGCTTCCCGGCCTCAGCCTGCCGACCTGAACCGCATTGTACAATCAGCTTTAGAGATGTTTGACGGACGCCTGAACGGCATTGACGTACAAACTTCGCTCGCCCCCGACCTACCTCCCGTACTGGCCGATAACGAAGCCATCAAGCGCGCCGTCGCCAACCTGGTGGACAACGCGGCCGAAGCTTTGCAGAACTGCCTGCATCGCGAAATCGAAATCTCTACTTCGCTGGTCGCCAGCCGCGACGCTGTCGAACTGGTGGTAGCCGACACCGGCCACGGGGTCACGCAGGAATCGAAAGAAAAGCTTTTTCTGCCTTATTTCTCAACCAAGAAGCGCGGCACCGGACTGGGTCTCGCGATCGTGAACCGCATAATCGAAGATCACCACGGGTCCATTCGCGTCGAGGAGAATAAGCCGGCTGGCGCACGCTTCATCGTCGAACTTCCACTCGCCGAACTTCCCGCGGCCGTGGTCGTGACCTGAGATGAATCACATCCTGATTGTGGACGATGAATCAGCCATCCAGGAGTCGCTTCAGGGCGCGCTCCAGGATGAAGGGTACGAAGTAGCCGTGGCCGGCACTGGGGAGTCCGCGCTCGCTCTACTGAGCAAGACGAACTTCGATGTCGTCCTGCTGGATGTCTGGCTTCCCGGGCCCGATGGTCTGGACACGCTGGAAAAAATCCGGGAATTCCCGGATCCACCAGAGATCATCATGATCTCTGGTCACGGCACCATCGAAACCGCGGTGCGCGCCACCAAGCTCGGCGCCTACGATTTCCTGGAAAAACCGCTCTCCCTCGACAAGACGCTCATCCTGATCAAGAACGCAATCGAAGCCAAGCGTCTGCGTCACGAAAATCGCGACCTCAAGAAGCTGTTGCAATCCAAGAGCATCATTGCCGGCAACAGCATCCCGATGAAAGCCCTGCGCCAGCAGATTGGCTTGATGGCGCCCACTAACGGCCGCGTCCTCATCTATGGCGAGTCCGGCACCGGCAAGGAATTAGTGGCCCATGCGATTCACGCCCAGAGCCTGCGGAAAGAAGAAATGTTTGTGGAGTTGAATTGCGCCGCCATCCCGGAAGACCTGATTGAGAGCGAATTATTCGGTCACTGGAGAGGCTCTTTCCCCGGCGCCTCCACCGACAAGGAAGGCAAATTCAAGAAGGCAGATCGAGGAACTCTCTTTCTCGACGAAGTCGGGGACATGAGCCTGAAAACCCAGGCTAAGGTGCTTCGCACTCTCGAAGAACAGCGCTTCACTCCGGTGGGCGGGGAAGAGGTGATTTCTGCCGATGTCCGCGTCATCGCCTCCACCAACAAAGACCTGGAAGAAGAAATTTCCAAAGGCAACTTCCGCGAGGACCTCTTCTATCGGCTCAACGTCATTCCCTTCTACGTGCCGCCTTTGCGTGAGCGCAGCGAGGATATCCCGCTGCTGGCGCGGCATTTTCTAAAGGAATTTGCTTCCGCCTACGGACGCCGTCCCCGGGAAATCACCGACGACGCGATTGAGACTCTGATGCGCTACTCCTGGCCCGGCAACGTCCGCGAGTTGCGCAACGTGATCGAGCGCATCGTCATCATGAACCCGACCACTACCCGCTTCGAGCGCAAGCATCTGCCGCCGCTGGTCTATCGCGATGGCTCTCGCCGCATCGGAGCCGAATTCTCCAGCCTGCAGCAGGCCCGCGCCGCCTATGAGCGCGATTACATCCTGAAGAAACTCGACGAGAACCACGGCAACGTCACTCGCACCGCCGAAGTCCTCGGCCTGGAGCGAAGCCACCTCTATCGGAAAATGAAAACTCTGGGAATTGCCGCAAAGGAATGAGAGCGCGCTCCGTCACGCAAGTTGATTTCGTCCGGCAGCAGCCTCCCGAAAATACCGCCGTTGAAAGTACAACGCGACATTCACCAGTGCGATCATGGCGGGCACCTCGACCAGCGGCCCAATGACCGCCGCAAACGCCGCCCCCGAGTTGATGCCGAACACCGCCACCGCCACTGCGATCGCCAATTCGAAATTATTCGAGGCCGCAGTGAACGCGAGGGTCGTGGTCTTCGAGTAATCCGCTCCCAGCTTCTTTCCCATGTAGAACGAAACCAGAAACATGACCACAAAATAAATCAGCAACGGAACCGCGATTCGCAGCACGTCGAGCGGCAGGCGGACAATGTACTCGCCCTTCAAGGAGAACATCACTACGATTGTGAACAGCAGGGCGACCAAGGTCAGTGGGCTGACTCGCGGCACGAACCTACGGTCATACCATTCCCGGCCCTTGGCCCGAACCAGGATTGTGCGGGTCAGAAAGCCCGCCAGGAACGGAATCCCCAGATAGATAAAAACGCTCTTCGCGATTTCACCAATGGAGATATTTACCACCGCGCTATGCAGGCCCAGCTTGGCCGGCAGGACCGTTATAAAAACCCATGCGTACACCGAGTACAAGAAGACCTGGAACAAAGAATTCAACGCCACCAGACCCGCCGCATACTCGGTGTCGCCTTTGGCCAGTTCGTTCCACACGATCACCATCGCGATGCACCTCGCCAGGCCGATCAGGATCAGCCCCGCCATGTACTCCGGGTAGCCGCGGAGAAACACGATGGCCAGCGCGAACATGAGAATCGGACCCACCACCCAGTTTTGCACCAGCGAAAGAGCCATCACGCGCTTGTTGCGAAAAACCTCGTGCAGTTCCTCGTAGCGCACCTTGGTGAACGGCGGGTACATCATCACGATCAGCCCCACCGCGATTGGGATCGAGGTTGTGCCGACGCTGAACTTGTTCAAGAATGGCACGATCCCGGGCGCCAGCCAACCGGCCATCACCCCGGCCGCCATCGCGGAAAAGATCCACGCGGTAAGGTAACGGTCCAGAAAGCTCAGTCGCGAAGACACTCTGTGTGCCATCGTTTACACCCTCGACCCGATGCTTGTCTTCGGAAGACCCGAGTAGGGCCTCCATTCACTGCGCGTGCACGAACCTGTCTGAACCGCTTCTTTCAACTTGCGCGTGTCTTCCTGCAATAACGTCTCTCGCTTAAACACCAGCGGCAGGAAGTCGAAGAAGCGTTTGGCCGTGCCAAATCTGGATTCCACCAGCCGGTAAAAAATGCGAGGCCCGTCGCGGCGGTCCAACACCAACCCGCAATTTTTCAAATAGGTGAGGTGTCGCGAGACATTCGGCTGCGACATCTCCAGAACATACTGGATGTCACAGCCGCACAACTCGCCATGCAACAGCAGATTGAGCATTCGAAGCCGCGTCCCATCCGCCAGTCCTTTGAAGTAATGTTCCAGTTCCTTCATCGATGAAGACCTCTCATGCAATCGGTTCCCAGCGCCTGGGTTCGTATTCGCCCTACTATTCTAACGAATGGCGACATTTGCATACGCGCATACGCTTATGATAGCATGTAGGCCTACCGATCAGCTCTGCGCCATGCTTTCCGCCGAGGTCCCGAACATGCGATCGTCGAAGCCCAGAGTCCTGTTTCTCTGTACCGGCAACTCCGCCCGCAGCCAGATGGCCGAGGGCTATCTCCGCCATGCCGCGGCAGACCGGTTCGAGCCGCTCAGCGCAGGCATCGAACTCAAAGGCCTGAACCCTCTCGCGATCGAAGCCCTGCAAGAGATTCGGGATTGATATTTCCCGCCAGAAGTCCAGGGACGTGGTTTCGCTTCTGGGCCGGCATATTCCTTATGTCGTGACGGTCTTCGACAACGCCCGGGAGAGCTGCCCCATCTTTCCCCGCACTTACAAATTCCTGCATTGGAGCTTCGAGGACCCCGCCGCAGTCCCGGGTTCCCATGAAGAAAAGCTGGCTGTTTTTCGCCGCGTCCGGGATGAGATTGCACGCAGGATCGAGGAAGAGCTTGTGTCGCAGAAGGACGAACCACCCGCCGGAGCATGACCTGGAATGTTGGCAGAACCGAGGGACGAGCGCCCGCTACCGCTTGATCATGTGAATCTCAGTCCCGTTCTTGTAAAACTTCACTTCATCCATCAATTGATTGATCAGGTAAATGCCGCGGCCGTGGTTGGCGTACAGGTTTTCGCCCATCACTGGGCTGGGAATACTCTGCGGGGTGAATCCATTGCCCGGATCGCGCACCACAATCAGCACTCCCTGCGCTTCATCGCACGCCACATCGCACTCAATGATCTTGGTGGGGTCGCCCTTGGCGCCATGCACCACCGCGTTCGCCAGCGCCTCGCTCAAGGCCAATTCAATCGCATCCTCTCGACCGTGCAAGGTTTTCATTTGACGCACCACCGTCATGATCTGCTGCACCACCGAGTCCACGGCGCCACGGTCCGCAGCCAGCTTCACGCTGAGATTATTCCCATTTTTGCGGAAGTCGATTTTCGGGGTGCGCGCTTTCTGGCCCTGCAAAGAAACTTTCATACACCCCACTTGGATGCCAAAACTTCGAGAATTGTACCTGTCGGCGCGACGATCTGGCAACGCGGAATTTCTGGACTAGGTTACTCTCTCACCCGGCCGGTCAAATTCTCCAGCTGCCGCCGCCAGTCCATCTCGTCCACAAACTCGGGAGAATCGCGCCATCTTTCCTGCACTTTTACGAACAGTTCCAGGTAAACTTTCGTTCCCACCAGCTTCTCGATGTCCAAGCGGGCCGCGGTGCCGATCTTCTTCAGCATCTGTCCGCCCTTGCCCACCAGAATTACTTTGTGGCTGTTTCGCTCGCAATAGATGGCCGCCGCAATCCGGGTGAGCGTCTTGCCCTCTTCAAAGTTCTCGATTCGCACGGTTACGGCGTAGGGCACTTCTTCACGTGTTTCCCGCAAGATCTGCTCCCGAATCAACTCCGCGGCCATGAATCGAACGGGCTGGTTGGTCACCTGATCTTCGGGGAAGTATTTCGGCCCTGCCGGCAACTGCTGTAGCACCGCTTGCAGCACCACTTCCAAGCCGTCACGCTTCAATGCTGAAATCGGAAAGAACTGTTTGAATTGCGGAATCGTCTGGAACCGCTCCAGGATGGGCAGCAACCTCGCCTTTTCCGGCAACAAATCTATTTTGTTGAGTAACAGAAAGGCGGGCGTCCGAGTCTGCTTTAACATCTCCAGCACATAGTTGTCTTCCGGAGAAGTCTTGCTCTTCACGTCATAGATCACCAGGATTAAATCGCATCCCTCCAGCCCCACGCTGACTTCGGCCATCATCTTCTTGCCCAGCGAGCTGTCCGGCCGGTGCACTCCCGGCGTATCAATCAAGACGATCTGTCCGCCTAGTTTTCGCTTCGCCGGAGGGATGTGGATGATGCCCTCAATGCGGTTCCGCGTGGTCTGCGGTTTGGGCGAAATGATGGCCAGCTTCTCGCCCACCAACGCATTGAGCAGGGTGGACTTGCCCGCATTGGGCCGCCCCAGAATACACACGAATCCGGAATGAAAGGACATAGGAAATCAGGTGGTCAGGTCTCAAGCTCTCTGTCTTACAGCAACTTCATTTGTCGGGGTTGCACGGCCCGAATCCGCAGCCGCTCGATCTTCCGGTCGGTGGACTCTAATACTTCAAACTGCAACCCTTCATACTCTACGCTTTCGCCCTTCTGGGGGATGCGGCCCGCCAGTTCACTGACCAATCCAGCAACCGTGGTCGAGTCTTTGTCTTCCGGACGCACGCCAAACAATTCGTCCAGCAGGTCCACATCCATGCTTCCGGGAACGACGTAGGAGTGTTCGCTCTCGCGCTCGATTTGCCCCTTCTCGTGCTCCTCGCCAATCTCTCCGACGATCTCCTCTACCAGGTCCTCGATGGTCACCAGTCCGGCGGTCCCGCCATATTCATCTACGACGATCGCCATTCGAATGCTGCTCTTCTGCATCTCGCGCAGGAGTTCGCTTCCCAGCTTGCTCTCGGGAACGAAATAGACGTCTTTGCGCATCAGCGATTCCACCGTCCGTGCAGTCGCTTCGCTGTCTGGCACCTGCAGCACATCTTGTGCATAAACAACGCCTTTGATGTGGTCGATGTTGCCCTCATACGCGGGAACCCGCGAAACCGGCCGTCCCTTCAACAATTCCACAAACTGTTCTACGGTGCAGGTCACCGGCACCGCCACCATTTCCGGGCGCGGCTTCATCGCTTCCCGCACCGTCTTGCCGCTAAACTCCACCACACTCTGAATCAGATCTCGGTCTCCATGCTGAATGATCCCTTCCTCCTGGCCGGCGTCAATCAGGGCGTCCACGGCTTCTGCAGAACTCTCAGGCTCAGCATCGCCATGCTCCCGGGTCAGCGCGGTCACGGACTTACAGAATCCCAGCACCAGCGTCACCGGATAGACCAGGTAAATCAGCAGGCGCAGCACCACTGTCCAACGCGCCAGCCAAGTCCCTTTCGTCCGCGCGAAAAAAACGAAAGGCAGCAGCCGGTTGAAAATCACCACCACCAGAACCAGGCTGAAGGTTGCCCCCAGAATCTCCGAAGTGCCCCAACCAAAGTCCCGAAACACGGTGAAGCCCACCAGCATCGCGATCGCTGCTGTGGTCAGTTGCGCCAGCAGGGCCATCGACACCGCTGCCCGAGCTTGGCCCACCTTCAGGCGAGGCTCGACCAGGTGCTCAAAAGCGTCAATATTGTCCTGGAATTCGCGGGAAAGAAACTTCCCCATCTCGTGATACAGACGATCCACATACGACACCAGCGTTAGGATTCCCAACAGCAAAACGAAAGCGAAACCAACTCCGATCATCGCGACCGCCCCGGGCCGGATTTTCGACCACGCGCTGCTTTCTTCGCCCGCGTCCGCTGGACCGGCGACCTGGCCTCGGTCCGCTCAATCAGTCCGATTGGAAGTTTCAAACGCTGTCGCAGTTCTCGCTCCAGGCCTGCCATTTCGCCGGCGTCAGTCTCGTGATCGTACCCGCTCAGGTGCAGCACCCCGTGCAGAATGAGGATCTGGACTTCCTCTTCCGCCGAGTGGCCCAGGCGCTGAGCATTGGCCGCCGCGATCTCCGCCGAGATGGCAACCTCCCCCGCTAGTTTGACCGCCATTTCTGCCTCTGCAGGAAAAGAAAGCACGTCCGTAGCTTTGTCCTTACCGCGGAATTTCTTGTTCAGCGCGCGCAGTTCCCGGCTGCCAGTGACCAGCACGTTGACGGTCCCGCGCAGCCCTGTGGCTCGTCGCGCCCGGGCCAGAAACTTGTCCAGCGCAGCCGCGCTCAATCCAGCAACGCGTTTTTGAAGTATGACCAAGAAGTATACCCGCGACGTATGACCAAGACGTTCTAGCGTTCTCGAGAGCCGTTCGCTGGCTTGGTCGGTCCTCCGCGCTCCTCCTGCCCATCCGCCTGCCTCTCATCCTTCCCTGCCACAGCTCTGGACTCGGAAGCTCTGCCCTCTAACTTCAAACTTAGCTGCTGCTCGGCCATGCGAGACTTGTGCTCGTCATAGGCGCGAATAATCCGCTGCACCAGATGATGACGCACTACATCGCTCTCGTCGAAATGGACAAACGCCAGACCGTTCACGTCCTTCAGCACATTGACCGCTTCGATCAATCCGCTGCGGCGCTCGCTGGGCAAGTCAATCTGGGTCACGTCCCCCGTAATCACCGCCTTGGAATTGAATCCCAGCCGGGTCACAAACATCTTCATTTGTTCCGAGGTCGTGTTCTGCGCCTCGTCCAGGATGACAAACGAATCGTTTAACGTGCGCCCGCGCATGAAGGCGATCGGCGCGATTTCGATGACGTTCTTCTCCAGATACCGCTC
>JANYBT010000090.1 GCA_025360645.1 Acidobacteriaceae bacterium
TGCCGCAACGCGCCGCGTCCGCGCGTGATGCGCGACTTCACCGTGCCCAACGAGATTTGCAGCACCTCGGCGATTTCTTCGTACGACATCTCTTCCAGATCGCGCAAGATCAGCGCGGTCCGGTAAGGCTCTCGCACCTGCCGCAGTTCCCTCTCCACCCGGGCCCGCACTTCTTCATGGGCAAAACTGTCAAACGGCGAATCGTGGCGGTCTGCCAGCGTGTCCACCAAACCACGCGCCTGGCCTTCCTCTCCTGTCTCTTGCGGTTCGATGGAGGTCTCCTGCGCTTTGTGCCGGAACCACCATCGCCGCCGATTGGAGGCTTCGTGCAACGCGATGCGGTAGATCCAGGTCTTGAGGGTGGATTCGGCGTGGAAATGATGGATGCCGCGGAAGACTTTGACGAAAACTTCCTGCGTGGTATCGGCTGCGTCCGCCGGATCGTTCACCATGCGGTACACCAGGCTGTAGATGGGGCGGTGAAATTCACCAATCAGCCAGACATAGGCGTCTTCGGAACCGGCCTTCAGTTCAGCCACCACTGCGGCTTCCTCGGTCCGTGCACCCATCGCGCTCGCCAGATCGCTCAAATTCGACGCTCCCGCCCAACCCATTGGCAGTTCCCCTATTCTATGCCGCGCCACAATCCCTGGCCGGAAAAAGTGGTCGATCCACTTCTCCTTAGCTGCAATAGACCCCGCGGACGCGCCCCAGGTTCCCTTAATCTAGAACCCTGATCTAGAACGCTCACTATAGAGTGGATGCAGAAATCTTATTGCGGGAGGCCAGTGCCGTCGCTTTGACAGGAAATCAGATGGACTGGAAATCAGACTGACTCGAAAACGCCCGAGAACTTGAACTCTGCTGTGGCGCCAGCCTACCGCTTGTGCTCGCGCAACATCTCCGCCGGCACTTCCCGCATGGTGACTCCGAACTCAAACATCGGCGTCTCTGACCCGCGTCCCCAACGCGCCACTTCCCAGTGGGCCCGGACGAACTTCACTTCCGCCTCGCTCGGCAACTCCAGCAGCAACGGCGTCTCTCCGCAATAAAACTTCTGCGGAAATGCCGCCAGGGGCTTGGCTCCCCAGGTCGTCCCATCCGCCGAACCGTAGATCGAGAGGTCCAGCGACTCTTGTTCGATGATCTTGGTGATCTCCAGGGTCAGCAGAAACACGCGGGCGCCGCCAGTCTCCAGCGCCGGCCCGTCCCCCTTGGCCGTCACCAACGTGTTGGCAGGAACTAAAGTATTGGCAGGAACCAAAACCGTGTCAGTCATCGCGGGAAAATTCTAGCAGATCAAGCGGGGAATCGTCGGTGTCAGCACGCCACGGAAACTAGAAGCGCGCAACTGCCGCGGCGAATGCCGGGTGGAGACCCTCGGGCGCTTACTTCGCCAGCTCATGCTCCGCGTCGGTGAACAGCCGCCGCACCGACCGCACCACCCAGCGCGCAAACAACACGATCAGGACGAGCAACCCAATCACGATCCCCGCTCCAATGTAGGGATGGGAAGTGGAAAACCAAGTCAGGAACACCGCCAACACATCTTCGCCAGCGCTCAGAGCCATGTTCGAGAAGGGCTCGGGAGAAGGCGTCACCGCGGCTCGCACCGCTGTCTTCCCGCCATGCGCCGCCAACGCAATCGCTCCGCCCGCCAGCGTCGCCAGCACTTGCTGCCCCGGAGAAAGCTGCGCCGTCGCGCCATAGGCAATCAGCGCCGCCACCGGTACCCGGATGAATGTATGCAACGCATTCCAAAGCAGATCAAACACTGGAATCTTGTCCGCAACAAATTCCACCGCGAACAGCGCTCCCGCCGCCCCGATGATCCACCAACTGGCCAGCAGATGCAGCGCTGGCGGAAGTTCGATCCATCCCGTGTGCGCCAGCAGCCCGAGCGTCGCCACGGTGGCGTACACGTTCAGCCCCGCCGCGAAGCTGATCGCCACCAGCAGCGAGATCAGTTGAGTTCCCGGAATCCTCACGTTCATCAGAATACGCTACCTCGCGTTCACCCCAAAGCAAAAGGGACGCACCGTCGCGCGTCCCTCGCCACGAAATTCCGCTTCGCCTACAGCGTCGATTCGATTTCAAATCCCCAAGCTTCCAGCAGCGGCTCCGGAATATATTTCGAATTCCGGTTGCGGCGCGCCCACTCGCGCAGTCGGGTGGACCGCAAGTACTGGTCGGGAGTCAATTTGTACTCCCGCACCACCTGCTCAAATTCAGTAATGGTGGGGGTAATCGGCCCGATCGGCTCAGGTTTTCCCCAGTTTGGATTGCCACGTCGTTTCGCCATCTACGGTTCCCTCTTTTGCAATAAAAATGTCAAAGGCTCTCGCCTGCTTCAAAATGTGGTTCTTATGAATAGATTCGCAATGCACTACAGAGATTCTTTTCGGGCGGACACGACGACAGCGGCATCGGACCCGGTGGGAAGTTCGACAGTCCGCGCAACTTTAAGATTTTACAGGGGATCCGGCATTAGTCAAGCAGTTTTTTGCGCATTTAGCCTTAGTTTCTATCCACAATCTCCATTTGCGACCAAAAATCGAGCTCGGCGAGGGCCCGAAGTCCCCGCCAAACAGGCCTTCTGGTTACGCTGCACAATCCTGCCGATAGACTAATTTTGAAACCACCAATCCCACCGCCGCGAGCCTGCCTGCGCACCCTGCTCTTGCCAGTCACCCGGAAACAGGTATGGCGGTCACTCTCGAATCTCGGCATGAAACCGAATTCTCTCAATTTATGTCAGCACTCGCGAAGACCGCCGCCGCCGGACTCGAAATATTAGTATGCCCGGTATCTCTTGGGGAAGCTGCAGGGTAGCGCTCGCAGAATTGGCGAGTGCGCGCTCAAAACTTTGCCCACAAAAAAAAGGCCGGGGCGGGATGGGCCCCGGCCTTTCTTGATTTGCTTTTCCTCGGTCTAGACGAAGGACTGAACGAAATGCTCGGCGAGCGTCTTCTCCAGATTGTAGGGAGTGGTGGTGATTGGCGTGAGCAGCCAGGGCTTCAGAATTTCCTCGACTTTGTAGTAGGTCTCTTTCTCGTACTTGGTCGCGTTGGCCTTGGTTTCCCACAGACTGATGACTGTGACCTTCTCTGGTTTGATCTCGCCGAAGAACGGCAGAATCTCCAGAAATCCAGCTTGTTTTTTCAGGATGGGCAGTACTTCCGTTTTCACCGTCGTGACGAATTCGTTCTTTTTTTCCAGTTTGATGTTGAATTCAAGCATGCGAGCAAACATAGAAGGACTCCTTTTTCTCAACGTGCGCATGATTTCCGTATCGGAACGGAATAAAAGCGGAACCGACTTGCAACGGATGGCCAATATCTATTCCTTCCGCGGCAAGCTGTCTGTGACGTACAGCACACTGCGCTCGCCCATCGGTCACACCCTGCGGTGAGGTCGGGGTCGAGGAACGCCGGCCACTCGACGAATTCCGCCGCCCTCCCCTATCATGAAACTGTCATCGGCAAACTGTCATCATTAAATTGTCACCAGTAAAATTGTCATCATCGAATTCTCAACATCGAATTGTCATCATCCTGAAATGGAGACATCATGACCGAACCTTCTTACGACGAACTCAAGGCGAAACTTGCGGAACTGGAAAAGCAAGTGGACACACGCAAGCGCGCGGGCGCTATGGAATTTCGCGTCGGCGAAAAAGGCGGGGTCAGCGTGTATGGCCTGGGACGATTCCCCGTCACTCTTTACTACGAGCAGTGGATCCGGCTGCTGGACGCGGCCCCGGATTTGAAACAGTTCATGGAAGACAACAAATCCAAACTGAAACTGAAAGAGTAGC
>JANYBT010000103.1 GCA_025360645.1 Acidobacteriaceae bacterium
CCACTTCTCTTCCGGGGTTCTCTGGACTCTCGGCTTTCTCGACATTCTCGCCTCCTAGCGGAGGCCCCAAGCCTAACTAACTTCCGTGTCCAGTTCTACACGGGTGCACTACAGATATGACCTGTGTGGTGACAAAGGAGACGCACAGATACACCTAGAAGTTAAGGGAACCCAAGGCGAGGATGTGTGCTTCATTGTCACAGCTGCAGAAGTTCGTAACGCCATGATTGACCGTAAGCACATCCCGTGCGTTGTAACAGCTGCGCTGACTGATACGCCGAAGATGTTTACTTATGCGAAGGACGAGTTCTTAAAGAAGGTGATTTCGGTATCTTGGTTTGGCCCATCTTCGGAAGTTAACTTTGGCCCACCTGGGAGTCTCTGAGTAGGCTTCGTGGATGGAGCAACGTAAGCGGAGCTGGCTGACCAGGAGAGACAAGGTGGAGTTGTTTGAGCAGATACGACGAGAACATGAGTTCGGTGTGGGGACGATTTCCGGAGTGTCGCGGAAGTTGGGTGTACACCGTCGATTGGTCCGGGAGGCACTCTCGAGTGCGGTTCCGGCCGAGAGGAAGACGCAACAGCGGCGCTTGCGGCGGTTGGAAGCAGCGACGCCGTTCATCGACCGGGTACTGACGGAAGACCAACAAGCGCCGCTGAAGCAGCGTCATACAGCGCACCGGATCTGGCAGCGATTGCGTACGGAGTGGCCCGGCTTCACGGTCAGTGAGCGTTCCGTGTGTGGCTAGGTGAGGCGCCGTCGGCAGCAACTTGGGTTGATCGCCCGCGAGGCCTTCGTGCCTCAGAGCTACGACCTGGGCATAGAAGCGCAGGTCGATTGGTATGAAGCCTGGGCATTGGTTGGCGGCGAGCGGGTCAAGCTGCAGGTATTCGAGATGCGTTCGATGGCCAGCGGCGGCGCCTATCATCGGGCTTACACCCACGCGACGCAGCAGGCTTTTCTCGAAGCGCATGAGTTGGCATTCCGCTACTTCGATGGGGTCTTCAAGCTGCTTCGCTACGATAACCTGAAGAGCGCGGTCAAGAGGATCCTGCGTGGACATCAGCGGGAAGAGACCAGTCGCTTCATAGCCTTTCGTTCGCACTGGCGTTTTCAGAGCGAGTTTTGCAACCCTGCCCGGGGCAACGAGAAGGGCGGCGTGGAGTGCGAGGGCGGATACTTCAGGCGCAACCACTGGGTACCGCTGCCCGAAGTTCGTGATCTGGCGGAGCTGAACGCCTACCTGGACAGGTGCTGCCATGAGGACCAGCAGCGCATGCTGAGTGGACGCACGGAAGCCGTAGGCCGAGCGATGCTCCACGAGCAGCCGCGTCTGTTGCCGCTTGCCAGCGAACCGTTCGACTTGACTGAGAAGAGCTTTCCTACAGTGGATGGACTACGTTGCGTTCGGGTTAGGACCAACCGCTACTCGATTCCGTTGCCGCCTGGCACAAGAATCGAGGCCAGACTGCTGGCCGATTATGTCGAGCTATGGCATGAAGGCAAGCGCCTGGCGCGGCATGAACGCAGCTACAGCCGCCAGCAGCAGATACTCGATCTGGAACACTATCTTGATGTGCTGCGGAAGAAGCCTGGAGCGCTGGCTGGTTCAACCCCTCTGGCACAGTGGCGGATGGCGGGACGATGGCCTGACAGTTTCGATCAGTTGTGGCAGGCGCTGAACACAGGTCATGGCCGCCAGCATGGGACGCGGCAGATGATCGAACTGCTTTCGCTGGGCTCGGGCGAAGGCTGGGATCGACTTCGCGGAGCCATCGAGCAAGCACTCGCACTCGGCTGCCAGGATGTAGCCGCGATCCGGCACCTCATGGTTGCCGGACAGCTGGCGAAGCCTGCCGTGGAGGCCATCGAGATCGGCTTGCTGGCTTGCTACGAACGCCCGCTGCCGGTGATGACCAACTACGATCAGCTTCTTCGCGGGGTGCAGGCATGAAGGCTGTGATGGAGAACCTGGAGAAGGCGGCGGTAGAACAACAGTGCCGCATCCTGCGACTGCCGGCCGTGGCCGAGCAGTGCGCTCCGCTGGCAGAAGAGGCAGTCAAGCAACGACAGACCTATCTGCGATACCTGGAGGCGTTGCTGGCCGCAGAGTTGGAAGAGCGCGAACGCAACACCATAGCCCGCCGCATCAAGGAGGCCCATTTGCCACGGGTCAAGACGCTGGATGAGTTCGACTTCGCTAAAGCACCGCAGGTTCAGGCCACCGAGATCCACGAGTTGGCGCAGGGAGGATACATCGAACGTGCCGAGCCCGTAATCCTGATCGGCGATTGCGGAACAGGCAAGACTCACTTATTGACCGGGCTCTGTGTCGCTGCCTGCCGTCAGAAGCGGCGTGTGCGCTTCGCCACCGCTGCAGCCCTGGTCAACGAACTGGTCGAGGCCAAGCAGCAACTACAGTTGCGCCGCGTACTGGCACGATGGGATCGATAGGACCTGATCGCCATCGATGAGGTCGGCTATGTTCCCATGGCAGACCTCGGGGCAGAGTTCCTCTTCCAGGTCATCGCCGAACGGGCGGAGAAGGCAGCCGTCATCCTGACCACCAATCTGCCCTTTTCGGAATGGACTCAGGTGATTCCGAACGCCCGGCTCTGCAAAGCGCTGCTCGACCGCATCACCGACCGAGCCCACATCATCGAGACCGGCACGGACAGCTATCGCTTCCGACGGACCATGGAGAAAGGCAGGAGCAAAACCGCAGGGTAAAGGATCGCACTCGATGAAGCCGGGGCTTCCGCTACGCTCCAGCCCCGGCTCCATCGAATCTCCATAACCGCGAATTAGGCCCCATTAAGCTCAATAGGTGGGCCAGAGTTAACTTCCGAAGATGGGCCAAGGTTAGTTGCCAAACGCAACTTCGTCGCCGTCCTGCATTTCCCGCTTTCCGAACTTCCAGTAGACCACTGGAAGTCCGACCTGCCCTTGGCTCACGTATCCGCCCAGCTCACGAGCTTGACGGAAGGTGAGCCAGTAAGGCCCCTTGGCCCAGTTTCAGGCTAAGAAGTTTGATAAGTCAGGATTGTCAGAAGTTGTCTTGTCGATTAACCAGACGTGCGAACACAAAATCCCCGAAGAACGGGCGCGACAGCTTTTCTCTGCGTTATGGCCAGAGATGGAAAAAAAGCTTGAGAACATTCCACAGGAATTGCCGACGGCCAAGCGCGTGAGGTCACAGCATGAGATTTTGGAAGAGTTGGTCTCTGGAGTCAGGAGTTTAGAGGGCCGTTTTCGAGATATCGAGGGAATGGTAATGGATCCGGACAGAATTGTCGGACGAAGGCGCCGAAAGCACATGCATCCAATGATGATTGACGAGTGGATGCATATGGGCTTCGAAAAGGGTGACGAATCACTCGCCCTGTTATTACTTGCCGGAATGTTACGTGAGGACATGCCATGGCTTGCGGAAGTTGTTGTTGAGACTCACAGGCAGATGGCGGACGGGCTCTGACGATTCGATGGAAAGTGGGCCTCCGTCCGCGGAGGGTGAATAGTTAAAGCGTCATGTCGGCGCCGCCACGCTCAGCGGCAATGCGCTCCACGAAACTTGACAGGGCTTGCTGCTTCTCAGTCTGCGGGTCATAGGGTGCGACCTGGCGCTCGTTCTTGTCAAGGTCGAGGGCCTTGTTTAGCTCAGCCTGCTTTAGCAAAAGCTCTTTAAGGCGCTGTTCATGCTCGAAGGGGCGGTTGAGTTTCTTACGGTACTCGGCGAGAGCCTTCTCGTGGTGCTCGACCTCTTCAGCGGCTCGCCGGGCGTCTGCGCAAGCAGGAAATCAGAAAGAAATCGCAAGGCGGAAAGCCGCAGTAGTCGGCGAATCTCGCAGTCGCTGAGTGTCTTGCACCGTGGCTACGTGATCGTTGGGTTCTTGATCCACGGGCCCGGCAAGTGCCGCCGCTCGCGGCTCGGGCAGATTCCCAGGTTGATACGATACATTCGACACGTACCAAAGAATGTCGCCCAGCTCTTCTGCTACCCGTTCCTTGAATATCTGATACGTCGCTCCCCGCCTTGCCAAATATACTCTTTCGGGCGAGTATATTAGAACTTTGTACGGCAGCGCAATGCAACGAGTTTCTGGCAAGATGCAGTGCCGTCCGTAGAGACGATTCACGATTCGCGCAGCGCCCAGTTTTCAACCAATATTCGTGGTAGGCGTGGGCCACTCGCCGTCAGAATCCTCTCCATATCAGGCGTTCCTTTCGCTATGGAAGCTAGTTGCCAACACTTTGCCAATCTGTCACCTTCCCTTCGTTGTCGAGGTAGACAAACTGGGTGTCGCCATAAACCAACTGCTTTCCACCTTTTCCATAGTCGTTTTCCGTTGTCATTCCCCATGAATAGATAACCGCCCGCCTAGACATGCCACGGAAAATCTTTCTGGCGCTAATTGCGGCAATCTCCGGTGCGGTCAAGTCCGACGGAACCTTCAAAAGCAATGTGCCGATGCTCCGTCCCAAGAAGGAGTTGTCATTGCCGTTCGCATTTGCATCTTCGTCTCGATACCTCGATGCCCCAATGACCTCTCGGCCGCTGTCCAATTGCAGTTTCCAGACAATAGAGTCGTAACGTTTAATGTATTTGGCGGCCACGATGGTCATTGGACTCAGCAGCGGTACATCCTCGACACGTTTTTCGATTCGCCGCGAGAAGTTCGTAAGATCGTCAGGGCTGAGGTCGGATCCAAAGAGCAAGGAACTGTGAACTGCGTAGACTTTCTGGCTGATTGCCCCTTGAAGGTTCTTTTTAACTATTTCGGCATGAGCATCACGTGTAGAAACTAACATGAATTCCATGTCCCAGCAGTCAGTCTCACGGGCCACCCTGGTCACCGACCGGTCAACTATCAGACTGACAATACTTGCGAATTTTGCCTGTTGGCCGTCATCGAATTGCACTATTACCTCCACGAAAGGATTCACGATGTCGGAATCGGTTATTGTCTCACCGAATGCGTTCGTCTTGCCTTCCGTCGGTGTCTTCATTCCACCCACTGTGTTCTCTCGGATTGCCAAGACTTTCGGAGTCTGGTCTTTATATTTCAAACTGATAAACGCTCCCGCATCGTAGTCGTCTTTGAACGAGCCATCTTTGGCCATTTTTACGGGTTGCCAAGCGCCCAAGCTACCTCCTACATCTTGTCCCTTTAGAATCAAGATACGTTGATTCAGGTAAATACTTCGGAACTCTCGCAAGGTCATTTCCCTTGGCTCAGCTTTTGATGCAGGGAAGGGTGATGGGTCTCCATGCTTCTGGGCGCAAAGATTTGAAGATAACAAGTAGCAGGAAAGAGCAATGAAAGTTTTTACAAACGACTTCGTGTTGTACATCTTGGTCAACCCTCCTCAACTTCTCTCTCAAGTTTCTTTTTGTGAGTCAACACATCGTTGGTTTCAGGCAATGCCGGTTACCTCACCCTTCCTTGGAACTATATCCAAAAAACAACCTCCGCCAGTGCTCTAAACCCGGGGTGCCCACTCCTTGCGCGGTTTGCAAGGGGCGGGTGCGGCTACGCCCCCACCCCTGGCGCTCTCATCTGCACCTTGAGTCCACATCGTTCACTCGCACCCGTCCCAGTTTGCCTCTCCCATGACCGTCTCATCTCAGGGAATGAGGTGACTTGCGAGGCGCGCCTTAATTTCGACATCGCTGACCATTGCACCGATTCGGCAAAGGATTAGCACCGACGGGTCCGACATTGAGTGAAGCTGTGCGGTGTTGTGAGGTGGGGCTGGCGGCATCCAAACACTTGAGAACGATAGTCGAGCAATGTGCATCGGCGCGAATCGCCATCAGCTTTCACCGGGGCTTCATATTCTCGATGACGGTGCCACTACCGCTTCTACGCATCGGGCAAGGGCCTCCGATGACCTAGCCTGTGAGGACATCGGACCACTCTCTTCAGCTCTCAATTTGGTTTGTACAGGGTGTCTATCGTGCAGTTCGCGAACGCATCAGCTTGCAATGGCGAAGCAAAAGTCAAAACTAGTTGCGGCCCCGCAACTGAACAATTCCGCCATAGTATCACAGCTCGCGTCGCCTTGGCTCCGGACGCACCTCTTGGGGCGGATGCTGAGCTGTCATCCGCAAATGACGAGCTTCAGCGGTCTTCCTTTTAGGCCTAGTGCCGTATTCCGTCACAGTTCAACGGAAACAGGCCAAGGTCGAACAATAGTGCACGGGGACGATGTCTCCCCGCTCCATCTGAGAACACGCCCGCTAACCAGAGTATGCCCTTGAAAGCGCTGCGATGGAGCCGTCTGTCGTGCCATTCATGTTGTGCAACACTGTGTACGTTCCTAATTCTCCGGTCCGATAACTTTGTGCCCTTCGATTTTAGCGGAACTGTCAGACGGAGTGCATCGCCGTGACCGGACCGATCTTTTGTACCAAGTGGAATGTTAGTGTAAACGCCTCTTTTAGACCTTTGTCCGTAGTCGTCGCCGGGGGTGTGGAGATGTGGGAAACGGGTTTTGTTTTCCACATCTCCATGCCCCGGTTTTGGAATGATCGCTTGCGGCGCCGGTGGCCTGTAGCCCAGCGCCGAGTGCGGCCGCTCCGTGTTGTATTCCACACGCCATCTTT
>JANYBT010000137.1 GCA_025360645.1 Acidobacteriaceae bacterium
GCACTGGTGGCGGCACGCCGCTCCCTGACGTTCCCCCGCAGCGGTGATGACGACCTTCGGTACGACTTGGACAGGGCTATCCACATCATGTCGCAGGACGCGATGCCGCAGGCCGAGATTCC
Source organism: Acidobacteriaceae bacterium (assembly GCA_025360645.1). Classification (GTDB taxonomy): domain Bacteria; phylum Acidobacteriota; class Terriglobia; order Terriglobales; family Acidobacteriaceae; genus JANYBT01. The sequence goes on from JANYBT010000137.1 coordinate 123, forward strand.
GGGCGCGAACACTCCCCGCGTGGAACCTTCCTTGTGGGCGATCTGCGACTCTGACCATAAGCAGAATGTGTACTGCGACGCTGACGGTCACGCCTTCATCTTCGGTACTCTCTATGCGGCGCAGGTGGTGGCAGACGATTTGGCAGGTTGGGGAGTCAACGACTACCAAATCAACTGCTCTGTCGATTGGAAAACAGCCAAGCTCATCCGCGTATGGTGACCGGGAGACAAATGAAAACTATCAAACCAACGGGAAGCGCGATCCGCACCTTCACCGGAATCATGTTTGACTTCGCGGAGCCGAGCACGATCTCAGTGAACATCATCGACATCGCACACGCGCTGTCCAACCTATGTCGCTTCGCGGGCCACGTCCGTTCCTTCTACAGCGTGGGGGAACATTCCGTCCGCGTCAGCTACGCCTGCCCCCCAGAGCACGCCTTCTGGGGATTGATGCACGACTGCTCCGAAGCATACGCGGTGGACGTGCCCCGGCCCCTGAAGTATCTGGCAGGGATGGAGAGCTACCGAGTGCACGAGAAGGCGGTGCAGTCTGTCATCTGCGACCGCTTCGGAATGAACCGCGTGGAGCCGGAGGAAGTGAAGGACGCCGATAACCAATTGCTCGCCACCGAACAGCGCGACCTCATTCGGAACTCGATGGCGGACTTCCCGGTGGAACCACTCCCCACCAAGATCAAACCGTGGTCACCGCAGAAGTCAGAGCGCATGTTCCTGGCTCGCTTCCACGAACTACGCAACGACGACCTTACGATGCTCGACCGAGTGCGGCTGTGGATGCTGCGCCGGGAAGTGAAAAATTCTGGAGGCAACAATGAGTTGTGATCTCTGCGGCAAAAAAATATGGTTCTGGGAGTACCCCGTGTGGGGGAAGTCGGGCGACGTTGCCGGTGACTTCTACGAGAGTCATGCGGCGTGCGACCTCGTGTACAAGGCCGCGTTCGTGGAAGGGGCGTTGCAGGCCCAAGCCTCCGACGACCGGCTGTGCCGGAGTTACGGATACCCAACCCCTTCCGAGCTTCGCAAAATAGAGTTGGAAGATTACGTGGAGGAGAGGGACGACCTGCGCGAGTGCTCAGTCGAAGGGGGCAAGAAGAAGCAGCGACAACGCGGAACGGAGACGCCCGACGAGAAGCGCAAAAGCGACTACGAAAAGGCCATGAAGATCGCCTACGAAACCTCCCCCGAGAGAACCGAAGCGTACAAGGCCGCGATGAAGATCGCCTACGAAACCTCCCCCGAGAGAACCGAAGCGTACAAGATAGCGATTCAGACCGCCTACGGCTACGTCCTAAAACCGAAGCCGAGAAAAATAGCACGCCGGACTCCGAAAGTGGTGTAGAATCTGTGCATGGGGAGCGCACACATCAAACTGTTGTTGCAAAAAAGTCAGTTTGTTGTTAGGGTGGTAGTATGTATGTTGTACATAACTTACCCGGCCAGTGTGTTGCAGAGGCTCTAAAAAGGTCGTCCCCTCGTAAGTTGTTGAAAACAGGGCGCGTAGCTCAATTGGCAGAGCAACTGACTCTTAATCAGTAGGTTGTAGGTTCGATTCCTACCGCGCTCACCACTCTAATCCCCATGGATTGTGGTGTTTAGAAGCAATTGGTTCGATCTGGCGGAAGCCGAGTTTCCGTCACTGTGCCCATAATTGTGCCCACTCAAGCGAGAAAGTACATTCAGGACCGCATCCTCAGAAGGATGAACGTACCGTTGGGAGATGCTGATATTCGAGTGGCCCGCAATTCGGGCCAGCGTCCAAGCATCACAGCCGCTTTCCCCAAGCCGGGTGAGGAACGTGTGCCGGATTGAGTAGACCTCGAATGGGCGGATCTCCGCAAGTTTCAGGGACGGTGCTCACCGCTTAGGAAATGAACCTTGGGTGCGGCTTCGAGTACATCCCACTCGACGGCAAGGCGAAAAACGCGCCGCAAAGCCCTCAAACAGCTATTTATGGAACTAATCTGAAGGCCATCGCGTTGCCGCTCGGATGCGTACTCGGCCGCCAGATCAGGGCCGATCTCATCCAGTTTGAGATTGGCCAGAGTGCCTGATTTCTCGAGCGAGTCAATTCCGAATCCATACCAAAGCCAAGTCTTGGGCGACGCGCGCTCAAAATTTGACTTCGCCCAAGGCTCAACGCGCTCGAGGCAGAAATTCTTGAGGGTTGGTGTCACTTTCCTCTCGCGGATTCCGACTTCGCCCTTTGCAAGGGACGTCCGGTGAGCAGCTTCCATCGGGCACGCTATGTGGTGGTTCTTCTGTCGGGTGGATTCCCGTATTGCCTCACCGTTGAACGTGAACTTGTATTAGTAGATTTGACCGCGCTTGTAAAATAGACATATGTCAGCCTTGATCTTTCTGCGCCGGGGGAGGGTGGTTATGTGATGGTCCCGCCCGTGTCCACTCAGAAGGGGCCGCCTATCGGTTCGTTGACTGTTATGTCGAGATAGCGGATGCCCCTGACTGGCTGAGCCGAATGGCCGAAGGAGTAGCGCCGATTCTAATATTCCCTGGGGCAGTTGAGATTGCCAAGGGCCAACGGCATATGCACTATGACTCCCCTCACAGCGCGAGCTGAAATACATCCATAAGATCAAGTAGTTGCGAAATATCGCAACTCGTAAGAACTCGAAGTGGATGGTGGTCGGCGTTATCTTTCACCAACTTCCAACCCGGCAGCGGAGGCAAAACATGAGACGTCTTAATTTCTGGTTACTCACCCTCTCAATTGCATGCACTCTGATGATCGGAGCCTGCCCAGCATCGGCCCAGGCCCTGAATGGCAAGGAAATGTACCGCAACAACTGCAAGGTCTGTCACGACAAGGGTTCGGCGCAGGGGCAATACACTCCGATGACCCTGACGCAGGACCAGTGGCGAAACTTCTTCAAGCTGAAGTTGGCTTCCGCGCACAAGAGTGTGATTCATCCCAAGGGCGGGGGCAAGCTTCTGGAGCAAATCACACCAGATCAGATGAAGGCAATTCAACGCTTTGCGATCGACCACGCAGCCGATTCAGAACAACCTGCAATTTGCGGCTAGGGCGACGGAGAGTCCTGTGACAGTGATCGCGCAGAACGCGAGGATCGACAGCCGCTATTCTGCTGCGACCCTGACCGGGGTCCGAGAAGCGGGGGTCAGCTGCCGGCGACATTGCGCACAAGCCGCGATTTCCAGCTCGCCTGGCGAGTTCAAGAGACGCAGCCGAGAGCGCAAGCCGTGACCGATTCTCGAGAGAGAAAGGGCGATAGGCGAAAGACCATGCGAAGACCTTTATTTGTACTTATCACTTTCGTACTGCTACTTCCATTTGCAGCATCGGCGCAGGATATGGCTGCCGCAACCCCCACCCAACCGGCAACTTCCGCCACCGACCAAAATGTGCAACTGCGGCAGGAGTTGGAGCAGATGAAGAAAGCAGTAGCCGCCTTAGAGGATCGCCTGGTGGCACAGGAATAGAAGGTGCAAGCCCAAGCAGCGGCACCCGTGGACCAGGCGACCAGTACAGAACTGGCTGCCACGGTGAAGGAACTGGACCAGCGGGTCCAACAAACCGAGCGGCGAGGGGGACTGGACCGGGTCAATTTCTCCGGGGATTATCGCTTCGAGGCGCATTCCATTTGGGGAAATGTTCCCACTCACTATGACGGGATGCAACTTCAGAATCTGGTGGTCAAATCACTGTATTCGACGGGCAGCCCACATCGCTGAATATTGACGGCACCACGGCAGGAGTGCCGAACAGTGACATGGTGCGGGTGGAACGGGCGTATTTCACCTGGAATCATATTGGCGGCTCGAACCTGTATCTTTCGGTAGGCCGGCGTCCGTCCACCGAGGGCCCACCGTTGAACTTCCGTCAAGACGAACCGCGGGGAGGAACTCCCTCCGGTGCGTTGATCGATTTTCAATTTGATGGGATCACGGTCGGATACCACTTCAACGACAAGATGGTGTGGCGTCTGTGCTATGGCGTCGGATATCAGTCGGGTTTTGGCAATGGCAGCATTCTGAAGTCTCCGCAAGATCGCCTGAAGGATACACATTTGCTGGGCGTGAACCTGGATCTCTACAGCACGGAGAAAACCCTCCTGCAAGCGACGTACGCGCATGCCTTCAACGTGACCGACGGCTTTAATGGTGCTTCCGGTGAATCCGGTTACTGGAGATCCGGTGAATGCGCCGGTGGTGATGCGGTACACCCCATCGGCCAACCTCGGCGCCATCAATCTCTTTGGCGTCAACCTGAACCATCGGCTGGGGCCGGTGGACCTGTACCTGAGCGGAAACTATTCGGGAACGCGGCCCAACGGACAGATCACGCCCTTTGGCGGCCTGATGTCGGACCCCTTCGAAGCGCCGGTGAATCGCAATGGCGGCATGGTGTATGCAGGCCTTCGCTACAACTTCGGCAATGACGATCGCAGCAAAGTCGGCTTCGAATTCAACCGGGGCTCGAAGAATTGGTTCAACTTCGCGCTAGCGGAGGATGACATTATTGCGCCCAAAACCAACACTCGCGGCAACGTCTACGAGGCCTTTCTGACGCACCGCATCTACAACCGTTTCATCTTCAAGCTGAGTTACATCCATTACAACTACGACTATTCGGGGTCGGGCTGGCATGTGGGAGCTCCGAAAAACCTCAACTCAACGGCCATTCTGGGGTTTCCCACTTTCAAAAATGCTCAGATGCTATCGCTTGGGCTGACCACCCGTTTCTGAGCCAAGTCGGTGAGGGAGGCTAGTGGTTGGCCGGCCTTCCTCCCTTCGCCGGTGAGTTTGAGAATCGAGAAGGAACGACCATGAGTCTGATCACTCGTCGTAGATTTCTCCAAGCGTCCACCGGCCTAGCAGGTTTGGCCAGCGCGGGTGCGGCAGTTGCCGACGCGCAATCCCATCCGCCCGGCTGGCGCGGGGACACACGGGTCGAGCAGATCGCCACCAATTGCGAGATGTGCTTCTGGCGCTGTGGCGTAATGGCGGAAGTGGCCGATGGGAAGGTTTTGAAACTGCAGGGCAATCCGCACCACCCTCTCACCAAGGGCCAATTGTGCGCACGGGGGAACGCTGGAACACAACTTCTTTACGATCCCGACCGCCTGAAGTACCCCATGATTCGTACCGGGCGTCGAGAAGAGGGCAAGTTCAGGCGTGCCTCCTGGAACGAGGCGCTGGATCTGTTCGCCACCCGGCTGAAGGATTTGAAACAGAAATACGGAGCGGAGAGCGTTGGATATTGTCCTCATGGGGTGAGTGCCGGCTTCTTTGGGACCCTGTTGAAAGCCTATGGGACTCCGAATGCCGCGGAGCCGGCGTTTGCGCAGTGCCGCGGGCCGCGCGATGTGGGATATCAACTCACCTTCGGGCGGGCAGTTAATTCTCCCGAGCCGGTGGATATGGAAGAGGCCAAAGCCATCGTGCTGATCGGCAGCCACATTGGCGAGAACGTCTTCACCTCGCAGGTCACAAACTTTATCACCGGCCTGCAACGCGGGGCCAAATTGATCGTGGTCGATCCGCGCTTCTCGACGGCTGCGTCCAAGGCCGATTGGTGGCTACCCATCAAGCCGGGCACCGATCTTGCTTTGTTGCTGGCATGGATGAATGTTTTGATTTCCGAGAATCTCTACGACCAGGACTACATCGCGAAATATGCCACCGGACTGAAAGAGCTGGAAGAATACGTTAAGGGATTTACGCCGGAGTGGGCGGATCCGATTACGGAGATTCCAGCCGCACAGATTCGTGAAACGGCGCGGGCCATGGCGGCGGCTAAGCCCGCGGTGGCCATTCATCCGGGACGGCACGTGACTTGGTATGGCGACGACACGTAACGCGCTCGGGCGATGGCGATCCTCACCGCGCTGCTGGGCGCGTATGGGAACAAGGGTGGAATCTTCTTGCCGACCAAGTTGAAGCAAGGGCGCATACCGCTGCCTTCGTTTCCTGAATCCGAGCGTGGCCGGGCTGACGGGGGTGGCAGCACATATCCTCTGGCCACGGAAGAGACGCAGGGACTAACGCAAGGCCTGGTGCAAGCGACACTGACTGGCAAGCCCTATCCGATCAAAGGTTGGGTGGTGTATGGGCAGAACGTACTGGAGAGGTAGTAGTGGACATATTCTGTCAGCAGCCGCTTTAAATGTTGCTGGTTAATCACGATGACGTGGTCGAGCAAATCACGTCGGCAACCCCCACCCAACGCTCCGCAGTCCCGTTCTGCCAAGGGCTACGAAAGGCAGTGCGCACCGGCTCGATCCCCAGACTCTTGGCAGCAAAAACTACGTCGTTGCCGAACTTTGAATCGCGGTCAAGCAGCAGGAATCTGTGAGCTGTTGCATACGGCCGCGCCTCCCGCATCTGCTGAGCGACCCACCCGGAAGTAGGATTTCGCGTGATGTTGACGTGTAGAATCCTGTGGCGGTCATGACCGATGATGAAGAAGCATCACAAGACGCCACAGGTAAGCGTCGGTACCGTAAAGAAGTCCATGGCAGCAATGGCGTCGCGATGGTTCTGGAGAAACGTCAGCCAACCCTGGGACGAATGCGGAGTCCGCGGAAGTCGCCGCAGCCATCGCGAGACGGTTGGCTCTGAGATGTGGAAGCCCAGTTTGAGCAGCTCGCCATGAATGCGCGGTGCTCCCCATGTCCGATTCTCCGCCGCCATGGGGAAAATCAAGCTTTGAATCTCTCCATGCGCAACCAGAACACTCCCGGCACTTTGTCCAGATGCAGTCCGAAGAAGTCTTTCACCTGGGTGCTGGCGATGAGGATGGCAATGCCGTTGGTGAAGCCCACCACAATCGGCCGCGGAATAAACTTCACCGCCGC
>JANYBT010000144.1 GCA_025360645.1 Acidobacteriaceae bacterium
ATGCAGGAGGACAGTGTACTCCAGTGGGGTCGCCTCGTGGTAAAACTGCGAGATGGATTCCGACCAGCCGGGTTCTGACACCAGCCGCAACATTCGCATCTTCGGCCTGACCTCGCTGTTCAATGACACCGCCAGCGAGATGGCCTACTGGGTGCTCCCAGCATTCATCGCATCGCTGGGAGGCGGCCCGGCGCAGTTGGGCGTGATTGAAGGGATCGCAGAAAGCGTGGCCGCGTTTGCAAAACTGTTTTCCGGCTACCTGGCAGACCGGTTCCCTCGCCGCAAGCCGCTGGTGGTGGGCGGGTACTTTGTCGCCAACGCAGTGAAACCCCTGCTCGCGCTCGCCACCTCCTGGTGGGCCATCCTTGGAATTCGTTTCTCAGACCGCTTCGCCAAGGGCATTCGCGGCACCGCGCGCGATGTGATGGTATCGGAGTCGGTGGAGCAGTCGCGGCTGGGTTCGGCTTACGGGTTGATCCAGTCCATGGATTCGGCGGGCGCCATCATAGGCCCATTGTTGGCGCTGGTCTTAATTTCGCGAGTTGGAATGCGCGGGGTGTTCTGGGCCGCAGCGGTACCGGGTGCACTCTGCGTTCTGGTCGCGGTGTTTGGGATTCGCGAGACCAAGCGGCAGGGTGCAACCGCGGCTGGTGGGGCCCCAGAACGCGCGGTGAGGGCGAAGGTCAACTGGCGCGCCCTGCCCACCAGTTTCTTTGTCGTGGTGGGCATTGTCACGCTGTTTTCGATTGGAAATTCCAGCGATATGTTTCTGGTGCTGCGCGCCCAAAGCGTGGGGATTCCAGCGACCCATGCGCCGTTGCTGGGGCTGGTGTTTAACATTACCTACACACTGCTGTCGTGGCCCGCAGGAAAATTCAGCGACCGCTTTTCTCATCACGTCATCGCCGCAGCGGGTTATCTGGTATTCGCCGGAGTGTATACGACATTTGCCTATGCGCCCTCCAGGGGGGCCATTTGGGCAGTGATGGCTTCCTACGGCCTCTTCTATGCGCTAACCAATCCGGTATTGAAGGCGCTGGTGGTGAAGACGGTGGCGGCGGATTTGCGCGGCAGGGCTCTTGGAATTTACTACTTCGCCACCAGCATTGCAGCCTTGCTGGCCAGCCTGATTACGGGTGAACTGTGGAAACACTTCGGCGCGAAACTACCTTTCCTGTTGTCGGCGGGGATCGCAGCAACCGCCGCCCTGCTACTGCTGAGCTACGGCAGGTTCGCGGGATCGGCGCCGAAAATGCAGCCATCCGAAAATTAGAACCTGCACGGCCAACGCGGCAGTGCTGTCAAGAATGACGTCAGACGCAGCGCCGGTTCGCGAGGGCAGGAAGGTCTGGTGCCACTCGTCGAGCGAGGCGATGACCGCGGAGCCTAACCAGGCCATTGCGGCCCATCGAAAAGACCAGCGGGCGAGGATCTCGGCCGCAGTCGCAGGCAGGGTCCCACGCCAGGCGCGAAACAGCAGCAAGCTGAGAATCCCATAGCCCACAACATGCCCGATTTTGCGCAGCATGTGGTGCCAGAACCAGAAGTGCTCCATGTTGAGGTGCCCGAACATCCAGGTAAGAAGCGGCAGTAGAAAGCGGCTGGTCTGGCTGGAGGAGAACAGGTCGGTGGACTCCAGCGCAATCAGGCCGAGCCACAACACGGCCGGAAGCCAGGCGTAGAGCAGGCGATTTGGGGGAAGGGTGGCCAAACAGAAACGCCGGGCGAGTCGGGTTTACTCCAGCGCGTAATTCGGCGCTTCGCGGGTAATGATGACATCGTGCACGTGGCTCTCGCGCAGGCCAGCGGCGCTGATGCGCACAAAGCGCGCATTCTGCTGCAATTCCGCAATGGTCTGGCAGCCGCAGTAGCCCATACCGGACTTCACGCCACCCACCATCTGAAGCACGATCAGCGAAACCGAGCCGCGATAGGGCACGCGGCCCTCGATGCCTTCGGGCACCAACTTATTGAGCCGGTTGCCATCGTCGCCACGAACTGAAGCGGCAGTGGAAGAGTCGTTGTCGAGGCTTTGGAAATAACGCTCGCTGGAACCCGCCGACATCGCGGCCAGAGAGCCCATGCCGCGATAGGACTTGAAGGTGCGGCCTTGATACAGGATTAATTCGCCGGGACTTTCATCCGTCCCCGCGAACAGCGAGCCGATCATCACGCTGCTGGCGCCGGCGGCGATGGCCTTAGTGACGTCGCCGGAAAACTTGATGCCGCCATCCGCGATGATGGGAACTTGCGCGTCTTTGGCGGCCCGGGCAGCCTCTGCGATGGCGGTAATCTGCGGAACGCCCGCGCCCGTCACCACGCGGGTGGTGCAGATGGAACCGGGGCCGATACCCACCTTGATGGCGTCCGCCCCCGCCTTCACCAGAGCATACGCGCCATCGAAGGTGGCCACATTGCCGGCCATCAGCTCTACCCCGGGCAGCTTCGACTTGATGGCTTTGATGGCTTCGATCACGCGCGTGGAGTGTGCGTGAGCGCTGTCAATGGCCAGAATGTCCACCTTGGCCCTGACCATCTCCTGGGCCCGCTCCAGAAAGTCGCCGGTAGCGCCAATCGCGGCCCCCACCCGAAGGCGGCCGTGAGAATCCTTGGCGGCAAAGGGATATTTCAGTTTCTTTTGGATGTCTTTGACTGTAATCAGGCCCTTGAGATTGTAGTTGTCATCCACCACCAGAAGTTTTTCCACACGGTGCCGGTGCAGAATGTCTTCCGCATCTTCCAGTGTAGTGCCCACCGGGACGGTGATGAGGTCTTTCTTGGTCATGACCTGGCTGATGGGGATATCGAAGCGAGTTTCGAAACGGAGATCGCGGTTGGTGAGGATTCCCACCAGCTTGCCGTCTTTGGTGATGGGGACGCCGGAAATCTTGTAGCGGCGCATGACTTCGAGGGCGTCGGAAACCTTGGCATCAGGCCCCATGGTGACTGGATCCACGATCATGCCGCTCTCCGACCGCTTCACCTTGTCCACTTCTTCGGCCTGCTCGGAGATCGACAAGTTGCGATGGATGGTGCCCAGGCCGCCCTGCTGTGCCAGCGCGATCGCCATATGCGATTCGGTCACTGTGTCCATGGCCGCGCTGATGATGGGGATATTCAGGAAAATGTTGCGGGTCAACTGGGTCTGAGTACTGGCCTGGGAAGGAACCACATCGGAGTGGGCGGGCAACAATAAGACGTCGTCGAAGGTGAGGGCTTCGGGAACTGGGAACTGAATCATAGAATCCTTCTATTGTAGGGAGCAGGCAGTCGAGGAAGCAAATGAAAATGGAGGGCCAGACTCAGCGAAAAAGAAGCTCCCTGGCTGGCGCAGGGCGGAGGCTGCAAGACTCGCATTGCTAATAGCTGGGAAACTAAGGTACATTGCGAGTGTTTCCCCACTCGCAAGACAGCAGCGGAAACTCTATGTGGTGTAAGGCACCAATTCGGTCGGCGATATCGTTCAGCCTGACATTTAGTCTGACGCTAAGCGCCGCGATGCTGCAAGCCCAGCAGACGGCGGCCGACGTTCCGTCCATCACGATTCGCGCCAACACCCGGTTGGTGGTGGTGGACGTCGTGGTCACCAACAAGCGTGGCAAGCCGATGGCAGGCTTGAAGCCGGACGACTTCACCCTTGAGGAAAATGGGAAGAAGGAGAAGGTGGCCGTTTTTGTGCCGCCCGGCGCAGCCAACAAGACGGGCTACACGCCTCCGCCGCCCGGTGTTTTCTCCAACCACCCCGAGAATGTAAGTCCCGCCGGCATTCCAACGGTACTGCTGCTGGACGCGAATTCACCCTTCAAGGATCAGAGTTATGTGCGCTCTCAGATGCTGAAGTATGTCGTAGAGCAAGGACAGTCGGCCCCCCCCATCGCAGTGATGACGCTGACCGACCGCTTGCATGTGCTGCAGACTTTCACCAGCGACCCCCAAGTCTTGATCGCAGCGATCAAGCACTTGAGGCCAGACCAACCGGTGCTGGCGCCTTCTGCACCCGGACCACTCACGGCAACCGCCGCTGGCAATTCTGCTGCCGCGGCCGCGATCGCGCTGGCGCAACAGGGCATAACAGACTTCTCTAATCTGCAGGTCGGGTATGCGCTGGAGCGGAGCACGGTAATCACACTCGAGGCGATGCGCAGTCTGTCTCGCATGCTGGCGGGACTGCCGGGGCGCAAGCACGTAGTTTGGCTGACCGCAAGCTTCCCCTTTGACCTGCGCCCGGAGTTCCGCACCGTCAGTAATTCCGAACTGGGGGCCGACCTTCCCAACGCACAGAAAACCTTGGGGAGGATTGGCGACAGCCCTTTCACCGCCCAACAGCAGCGAGTGCATAGCCGGGAGATCCGCGATGTGGAATCGCAGATGGCCAGTGCGGGGATCGCGATCTATCCAGTGGATATTCGCGGCCTGATGGTCAGCGGCACCGACCTAGCTAGCACTACAACCATGGAAGAAATCGCGTCCGAGACTGGCGGCAAGGCATACACCAACCAGAATGAGATCAAGCTCGGCATTGCTCTGACAGCAGCGGACGCGCAGGCCTCCTATTCCCTGGGTTACTACCCGGAAAACAAGAAGTGGGATGGTCAGTACCGCAACATTAAAGTCAGGTTATCCAAGGGCGACGCACAACTCCGCTATCGAAAGGGCTACTTTGCCATTGAGCCCGGACCCCTCAAGGACCACAACTACGAGCAAGACGTGGCGGCAGCGCTGGAAGTCGATGCTCCGGCCACGCAGATTTTGTTTCAGGGCGAGGCGAAGCCTACCGGCGCGGGAAAAGTGAAAGTGATTTTTCTGGTAGATGGTCACACTCTGGCGTCTGAAGAATCCGCTGGCGGAAGAAAAATGGACGTCAGCCTTTATGCGAGCGTTTACGGCCCGAACGGTAAGATGCTGGGATCCCGAAGCGCGCGAGTGAACCGGACATTTGACGATGTCACCTACAAGCAGATCCTGGATAAAGGTATGCTGGTTCCGCTGGACCTGGAAATTCCTGCGGGGAGTCGGGAACTCCGACTGGCGGTGCTGGATAACAAGACGGGATATATCGGAACCGTCAGCGGCGCGCTCGGGCAGTAGTCGGACGCGATTGGAAGACAAAGGGCGCCCGCCTGCGGACGCCCTGGTGACTGCTTGCAACTTACTGGTTGCGGCTTACTCTTTGCTTTCGCCGCCTGCGGCGGGTTCGGCTCCCGCTTCGGCTTTGGCCTGGGCGTCGGCTTCTTCCATCTGCTTGCGCACTTCGTCGGCACGCTTGGTGCGCGCTTCGGCACGCTTCTGGCGCTTCTCGTCGATCACCTGCTCGCTGCCGAGAAGTTCGATGAAAGCATTATCGGCGCCATCGCCCTTTCGCCATCCGGTACGGACGATGCGAGTGTAGCCGCCATTGCGATCGCCAAAACGGGGGCCGATCGTATCGAACAGCTTGCGCACGGCATCTTTTGTCATCAGGTAGGCTGCCGCCTGGCGACGGGCCGCCAGGTCTCCCCGCTTGCCGAGGGTAATCATCTTCTCGACTTGCGGGCGCAGAGCCTTGGCTTTGGGAACGGTGGTCTCGATGCGCTCTTCGACAATCAGCGACGTGGCCAGATTCCGCAGCAGGGACCGCCGGTGGGCGGTGTTCCGTCCTAACTTCCATCCTCCAACTTTGTGACGCATCTCAAGTCCTCAGTGGTTCGTGGTCTATAGATCTTTAGAAATCGTTGTCGCCATACGCGGATGCCGGCAGCACCATGTTCGAGGTCGGACCCGGAATCGCGTTGCCGTGGTCGTCAATCTTCATGCCCAGGCTGAGGCCCATCGAGGTCAGTATTTCCTTGATCTCGTTGAGCGACTTGCGGCCAAAATTCTTGGTCTTCAGCATTTCGGCTTCGGTCTTCTGGATGAGCTCGCCGATGGTCTGGATGTTTGCATTCTTCAGGCAGTTGTAGCTGCGCACGGAAAGCTCCAGTTCCTCCACCGAGCGATTCAGATTATCGTTGTGGATCTCGGTCTTGCGGTCGTCGCCTCCGCCCATCGCTTCCAGCTCTTCCTCGAAATTGATGAAGATGTTCATGTGGTCTTTCACCAGCTTGGCGGAGAGACCGAGCGCATCGGCGGGCGTGATGGAACCGTTGGTCCAGATTTCCACGGTGAGCTTGTCGTAGTCGGTGATCTGGCCCAGTCGAGCCGCTTCCACGGTGTAGTTGCACTTGCGGACCGGAGAATGGACGGAATCAATGGGGATGAAGCCAATGCCCAGATCTTCCTCAAAATTCTTGTCCGCCGAAACGTAGCCGCGGCCGCGCTTCAATCGCATTTCCATGTCGAGCCGACCGCCTTCGCTGACGGTGGCGATGTACAGCTCTTTGTCGAGGACTTCGACGTCGCCATCGGCTTCAATCATGCCGCTGGTCACGACTCCGGGCTGGTCGGCGCGCAGATAGATCGCCTTGGGGCCCTCGCCCGACAGCTTAAACGGCACCTGCTTCAAATTCAGGATAATGTCGGTGGCATCTTCCACCACGCCGGTGATGGACTGGAACTCGTGGAGCACGCCTTCCATCTTGACCGCAGTCACGGCGGCGCCTTCGATGGAACTCAGCAGCACGCGACGGAGCGCATTCCCGATGGTGGTGCCGAAGCCGCGTTCAAACGGCTGAGCCCAGAACAGGCCATGCTTGTCGGTGAGGGTGGAAGCGTCTGTCGCCAGGCGCTTGGGTTTCTGAAAATTCTTCCAAAGTACGGTCATGGTGTTCTCCTCGGCCATGCGGCTCAAGTTTGACATTCCCAGCGGTCCAGGCTGGGTCAAGTGTCAAGCAAGGCTGAACTGGCTCGATCCTCGGACCCTTGCAAAAACGTTCGTTTACTTGCTGTACAGTTCGACAATCAACTGCTCGTTCACCGGCAGTTGGATGTCTTCGCGTTTGGGCAGCGAAAGCACTTTGCCCTTGTAGTTGTCACGATCCACTGAGAGCCAGGTGACCAGCGGTTGATGGCTGGCAAAATCCTTGGCAGTCTCCAGCATCGGCGACTTGCGGCTGTTCTCGCGAACTTCGATCTCCTCGCCCACGCTCACTGAGTAGGAAGGAATGTTGACCCGGCGGCCATTCACCTGGACGTGGCCATGGCGCACTAACTGGCGGGCTTGGCGGCGCGAGATGCCGAAACCCAGGCGGTACACCACGTTATCCAGGCGGCGTTCGAGTTGCTGCAGCAGAATTTCGCCGGTCACCCCTTTGGAGCGGGCTGCGCTCTCAAAGTAGTTGCGGAACTGACCTTCCTGGGTGAAGTAGATACGCTTGGCCTTTTGCTTTTCACGCAATTGCAAGCCGTACCCGACAATCTTGGGCTTGCGGGCTTTCCCGTGTTGTCCGGGCGGAAAATTGCGCTGTTCCAGGGGGCACTTGTCGGTGAAGCACTTCGTTCCCTTAAGGAAGAGTTTCACGCCGTCGCGACGGCAGAGACGGCAAACTGCATCAGTGTAACGCGCCAAATGATTTCTCCTTATTCGATGACCGGTTTACAGGTTTGGCTTCACCCTTCATCCCGGACAAAAATCAGTTTTCAGTTTCAAGTTTCGAGCAGCTGCGGTGCCGGATGCCAGCTCGAAAGTAGAAACGTTTTACACGCGCCGGCGCTTGGGCGGACGGCAACCATTGTGCGGGATCGGGGTGGCGTCCTTGATGGTCCGCACTTCGATTCCTGAGGCTGCGAGCGCGCGGATGGCGGACTCACGGCCGGAACCTGGCCCGCTCACCCGCACGTCCACGGTACGCACGCCATGCTCGCGCACCTGTTGGGCGGCGTTCGAAGCGGCTTGCTGGGCGGCGAAGGGAGTGCCTTTGCGCGATCCCCGGAACCCCAGCGAACCGGAACTCTTCCACGCCAGCACGTTGCCCGCGGGATCCGAGATGGTGACGATGGTGTTGTTGAAGGTAGCCTGAATGTGCACAAGCCCAAACGGCACATGTTTGCGCTCTTTGCGCTTGAAGGTCTTCTTCTTGCCTTTTTTTTCGGGAGCGCCTGCCGCCGCTGCTGGTTTTGCCATAGCTTTGCTTTCTCAGTTCCGGGCTACCCTGCCCAAGGTCTAGGTCTTGCCTGCAGCCTTCTTCTTGTTGGCCACGGTGCCCTTGCGCGGGCCCTTGCGGGTGCGTGCATTGGTGTGGGTGCGCTGTCCGCGGACGGGCAGATTGCGGCGATGACGGAAACCGCGATACGAGCCGATTTCGATGAGGCGCTTGATGCTCATCGAAACGTCTTTCCGTAGATCGCCTTCGACGTTGCCTTCGGCCTCGATGACTTGGCGGATCCGGTTGACTTCTTCCTCGCCCAGGTCCTGGACCTTCTTCATCGGGTCCACTTTCGCCGCATCAATAATGCGGGCGGCGCGCGAGTTGCCGATGCCGTAAATGTAGGTGAGCGCGATATTCACATGCTTATTGCGCGGAAGATCGACGCCAGCAATACGTGCCATAGTTCCCTCTTATTCCTTAACCTTGGCGCTGCTTGTGTTTGGAGTTCTCGCAGATCACCCGCACTACACCCTTGCGGTGGATGACCTTGCACTTGTCGCAAATCTTTTTGACCGAAGCTCTTACTTTCATAAAAACCAGTTCTCAATTCTCAGTTGTGCGTTCCCAGGAACGGCAACTGCGGATGCCTTGCCCGCCCGAAATCAGCATTCCGGCGAAGCGCTTATTTGTAGCGGTACACAATGCGGCCGCGATTCAAATCGTAGGGCGAAAGCTCCACCGCCACTCGGTCGCCGGGAAGGATCTTGATGAAATTCTTGCGCATCTTCCCAGAAACATGCGCCAGTACCATGTGCTTGTTCTCCAGTTCCACTTTGAACATGGCATTGGGCAGCAGATCCATCACCACTGCCATCACCTCAATCGCGTCTTCTTTGCTCATGCACTCCTTGAAAATTCGGTTTGTTCACCGGAAGCCGGCTTGCTTCGGCCTCCTGCACTCGCACTGCAACTTACTGCGTCAGAATCACCGGACCACTCCGGGTGACGGCCACGCAATGTTCAAAATGCGCGCTAAAACTTCCGTCCGCAGTCACGGCGGTCCACTTATCTCCCAGAACTTTTGATTCTGGGCCGCCGCAATTCACCATCGGTTCGATGGCCAGAACCATGCCTTCCCGGAGGCGCGCTCCCTGGCCCCGCCGTCCGTAATTCGGGACCTGCGGTTCTTCGTGCAACCGGGTCCCAATTCCGTGCCCGACAAAGTCGCGGACGACGCTGAAGCCGTTGGCCTCCACGACTTCCTGCACTGCCGCGCCGACGTCGCCAACCGAGTTGCCGATCCTCGCCGCTTCGATGCCCTTGTACAACGACGCTTCGGTCACTTCCAGCAACTTCTGCAACTCCGGCTGGGGGGCGCCGCCTACGGCAACCGTAATCGCCGCATCCCCGTAAAATCCGTCCAGCACCACTCCGCAATCCACCGAAACGATGTCGCCGCTCTTGAGGATCCGCTTCTCCGACGGGATGCCATGCACAATCTCGTCGTTGATCGAAGTACACAGCACACAGGGATAATCGTAATACCCCTTGAACGCGGGCTTGGCGCCGAGTTCCTGAATCTTCTTTTCCGCCGCGCGCTCTAAATCCATGGTGCTGATTCCCGGCGCAATCATTTGCCGCACGTCATCCAGCACTTGACTGACGATGTGGCCGCTGCGCCGCATCTTTTCAATCTCGCCCGCCGTCTTGCAGACAATCGCCATACTAGAAATGCCTCGGAGAGGCTTGCGTACCCTGCAACAGGCTACGGGCATCGATCATGCCCGCAATCTGCGCTGCCACCACACCCATGGGTTGGTCAGCATTCACTAGAACTACCCGTCCCTGCCGTCCGTAGTAATCGGCCACCGGCCGGGTCTGAGCGTCATACGTGTTGAGACGCTCTTTCATCACTTCTTCACGGTCATCGCTGCGGGTCACCAGCGGGGAACCATCCAGGTCGCAGATCGCGTCCGTGCAAGGCGGTTGAAAGTGGACGTTATAGATCCGCCCACAGGTGGGACAGGAACGCCGTCCGGTTATCCGGAGCACCAATTGATTATAGTCCAGGTCCAGCCGCACTACAATCGGCGGAAGCTTCTGGCACGCATTGTCAAAGAACTCATTTTCCAGGAAGGCATCCAGCCATCCTGCCTGCGCCGCAGTACGCGGGAATCCGTCTAATACGAAGCCTCGGTCACAATCCGTCTCCCGTAGCCGTCCGGCGACCATTTCGCAGACTAACTGGTCGGAAACCAGCTCGCCCCGCGTCATTACACACTTGGCCTCCACGCCCAGCGGAGTTTCCCGCTTCACATTGTCCCGCAAAAGATCTCCGGTAGAGATCTGCGGCACCCCGTAGCGCTCTACCAGCCGCTTCGCTTGGGTACCTTTGCCGGCTCCGGGCGGCCCTAACAGCACAACCGGCCCAATATACTGCGCGATTTCACTGGCCATCGAGATGGCCCCTCTTCGCCTGCTTGAGATGTGCGGAACAACTCTCCGCATCCAGCCACTGCAAAACTCAGGTGCCAGCTCTCACCAGCGCCGTCCGCGTATCCGGCCACTCTTCGGCGTAAACCCGTCATAGTGCCGCATGATGAGTTGAGCTTCCACCTGATTCACCGTGTCCATCGCCACTCCCACCACGATCAACAACGACGTGCCGCCGAAGTAAAAGTTGACCCCCAGCCCGTTCAGCATCCAGTTGGGAAAGTTTTCGAAAAACCGTCCGCCTAGCCAAACCGGCAGGTGGTTAAGGTGGATCCCCGTGATCATCCACTCCGGAATAAATGAAATGATGATGAGGTAGAGCGCTCCCACCAGGGTAATCCGGGTCAGAACCGTGTTAATGAAATCGGAAGTGCGCTTGCCCGGACGAATGCCGGGGATGAATCCGCCATACTTCCGCATATTGTCTGCCACTTCGTTAGGGTTGAAGACAATCGAGATATAGAAGTAGGCGAAGAAGATAATCCCCATCGCATACATCAGGGTATAGAGCGGCTCACCCCACTTCAGCGCTGCCAGAATGGGCCCGATGACCTTGTTGTTCTGGAACAGAGAGCCCAGCATCTGGGGCAACGTCAAAATCGAGGAAGCGAAGATCACGGGCATCACGCCGCCCGCATTCACTCGCAAAGGCAAGTGGGTGGACTGTCCGCCCATCACCTTGCGGCCGACGACGCGCTTGGCGTATTGCACCGGGATACGCCGCTCGCTACGTTCCACATAGACGATGAATGCCACCACCAGGATCATCACGCCCACCAGCAAGATCATGGCGGGCGCGGTCAAGGTGCCCCAGGTGTTGTTCTTCACTTTTTCCAACAGATCGGCGACGCCACGGGGAAGACCGGACACGATACCAGCAAAAATCAACAGCGACATGCCGTTGCCAATGCCGCGTTCGGTGATCTGCTCGCCCAGCCACATGATGAAGGCGCTGCCCGTGGTCAGGGTGAGCATGGTCATCAGAACGAAACCAACTCCCGGGTGAACCACGAAGTCGCCGCTTTTTTGCAGGCTGATGGCGATGCCAAAGGACTGCACCGCGCTCAACAGGACGGTCAAGTACCGCGTCCACTGGGTGATCTTCTTGCGACCGAGTTCGCCTTCCTTCTGCAACTTGGCCAGCGGCTCATAGACCACGGTCAACAACTGCAGAATGATGGACGACGTAATGTAAGGCATGATGCCCAGCGCGAAAATGGTCATGCGCTTGAGCTGTCCGCCGGAGAACAAATCCACGAAGCCCAGGAAGTTGCCCCGGTTGCTTTCAAAGAACTGCTGCAAGCGGTCGGCGTTGATTCCGGGCGTTGGAATGTGTCCGCCCAGGCGGTACACCGCCAGCAACCCCAGCGTGAACAGCACACGCTTGCGGAGGTCTGGAATGCGGAAGATATTAGCCAGCTTGTCGAACATTTACTGCAAGACCTCGCACTTGCCGCCCGCCTTGGTGATCTTCTCCACGGCCGACTTGGAAAATTTGTGAGCGTGGACGGTCAGGGCCACAGTGAGTTCTCCGTCTCCCAGCACTTTGATAGGGAACTTGGCCCGGATCAATCGCGCCTTCTTCATGATTGCCGGGGTAACATTGCTCTCGCCCAGCGCCGCCAGCTTCTCCAGATTGACGATGGAGTATTCCTGGCGAAAGATGTTGGTAAACCCGCGCTTCGGCAAACGCCGGTGCAACGGCATCTGGCCGCCTTCAAACCCGCGCATCATGCGGGAACCGGAACGCGAGCGCTGGCCTTTGTGTCCGCGCGCCGAGGTCTTGCCCATGCCTGAGCCCATGCCGCGGCCCACGCGCTTGCGCTTCTCTGACGAATTGCGCGGTGCTCCAATGGTCGATAAGTTCATGGTAAAAATCCCTGCCCTTTTCTCGCGTGCCTACGCTTGAACGATCTCCACCAGGTGCGGCACTTTGTTCACCATGCCTCGGATACCGGGAGTGTCGGGCCGCTCGATCACCTGGTTCAACCGGGTGAATCCCAGGCCCTTGATCACTCGTTTCTGTTTCACCGGGGCACAAATGGCCGAGCGCACCCATTTCAGGTGCAGCTTGCCGTTTTCCGTTTTCGCCTCTTTGCCAGCCATTGCGTTTCCTTTGCTTGGTTACAGCTCGTGCTCGCTCTTGCCGCGTAGCGCGGCGACTTCGCTCTTGTTCTTGAGTTGCTTTAGCGCTTCAAAGGTCGCTTTCACCACGTTATGCGGATTGGTGGTGCCAATCGACTTGGTCAAAACGTTTTGAATGCCCGCCGAGGTCATCACCGCGCGCACTGCTCCGCCGGCGATCACCCCTGTCCCTTCCGGGGCCGGCTTCAGCAGCACCCGCCCGGAGCCGAAACGCCCCAGAGAGATGTGCGGAACCGTGGTTTGCGTCAGATTCACTTTGACCAGGTTCTTCTTGGCGGCCTCAATCCCCTTGCGAATGGCCTGGGGGACTTCCTTGGCCTTGCCGGAACCAAAGCCCACCACTGCGGCGGTCGGATCCCCCACCACCACAAGTGCGGCAAACGACATGTTCTTGCCGCCTTTCACCACTTTGGTGACGCGGTTGATGGCAACGACCTGATCTTTCAACTGGTACTGATTGGCATCGAGTTTTTTGGTGACTGTTGGCATTCGGTTCCTTTAGAATTTCAATCCGGCTTCGCGCGCCGCTTCCGCAAGCGCCTTGATCCGCCCGTGATAAATGTATCCGCCACGATCAAAAACGACCGCCTCGATCCCTTTTGACTTGGCCCGCTCGGCGATGGTCTTGCCGACAGTCTTGGCCGCCGCTACGTTTCCGCCGGTGGGCCGGTCAGTCTTAGAGCCCTCGGCCGAGCTGGCCGAGACCAGGGTTTGGCCTTTCTGGTCGTCCACCAATTGCACGTAAATGTGGTTCAGCGAGCGGTACACGTTCAACCGCGGACGCGCCGCCGTTCCCGCCAGCTTTTTCCGGATGCGGTCGTGAATCCGCTGCCGGGTCCCGTTTTTGCTTGCCTTGTTCAGCATTTGTTCTCCGTTCTTTGTCCCGGGGTTCTATGCCGGGCGGGCGCTGCGCGCCGCTTACTTGGCTCCGGTCTTTCCAACCTTCTTCTTCAACTTCTCGCCCACGTATCGGACGCCCTTGTTCTTGTAAGGGTCTGGCGGACGGAGCGAACGCATTTCCGCCGCCACCTGTCCAACTTTCTGCCGGTCAATACCCGTCAGAGACAGCTTGGTCTGCTTCGGATCAATCGTCACTTCCACTCCGGTCGGCAACGGGTACTCGATCTGGTGGGAATATCCCAGACTGAAGACCACGGTTCCGTTGCCTTTCAACTCGGCGCGGTAGCCGATCCCGACGATTTCCAGTTCCCGGGTCCAGCCCTTGGTGACGCCTTCGACCGCGTTATTGACCAGTGCGCGGGCCAGTCCATGGACCGCCGCCTGCGAGTCGTTCTCGCGGATGGCCACCAGGTTTCCGTCCTGCTGATCAAAGCGAATGCCCTTGGGCAGCACCGTATCCAGTTTGCCCTTGGGCCCTTGGACCTTGATGGTGTTCCCTTCCACCGTATAGGTGACGCCTGGGGGGATGGGAATAACTTTTTTTCCAATTCTCGACATAGCTTTCAGTTCTCAGCTTTCCGCCACTTGTCGCGGGCGCCAGAGGCAGCCGCCGGCCGTGGCGACGCTACCAGATTTCGCAAAGCAATTCGCCGCCCACGCCCTGCTTGCGCGCCTGCCGGCCCGTCATCACTCCGCGCGGTGTGGTCAGGATGTTGATGCCCAACCCTCCCAGTACACGCGGAATCTCCCCGCGGCGCACGTACACGCGGCAGCCTGGACGCGAAACCCGGGTCAGGGTCGACATGGCCGCCTCGTTGTTCGCCCCGTATTTCAAATACACCCGAATCAGCTTATGGCCTTCTTCTTCGGTGGGCTTGAAATTGGCAATGTAGCCTTCTTCTTTCAGAATGCGGGCAATCTCCAGCTTCAACTTCGAAGCCGGCAAGTCCACTTTCTGGTGCCGAGCGCGGATCCCGTTACGAATGCGCGTCAGCATGTCTGCGACCGGATCGGTCAACCTCATCGTTTTGCTTCTCCTCAGTCCGCCCGTTTGCTCCGCCTAGCGGAGAACCTGCGGCGGCGTCTATCGCCGTGCTGTTGCTACAGCGCGGGTCATTGTGCCTACCTGGGTACCTACCAGGATGACTTCGTAAGCCCTGGAATCTCACCCCGCAGCGCCAGGCCACGGAAGCACAAGCGGCACATGCCAAACTTGCGCAGAAAAGCGCGCGGGCGTCCGCAGATCTGGCAGCGGTTGTGCTTGCGCGAAGAAAACTTCGGCTTCCTTGCGTCCTTCACTCGTTTTGCTGTTGTCGCCATGCAAGTCCTTTTTCTTGAAACCTGAAACTCGAAAATCTTACTGCGCCCGGAACGGCATTCCCATGTGCTTTAACAAGGCCCGTCCCTGGTCGTCGGTGCGCGCCGTGGTCACAATCGTCACGTTCATACCCTTCAGCTTGTCCACCTTCTCGTAAGAAATCTCCGGGAAGATCAACTGATCGTGCAGCCCCAGCGTGTAGTTGCCACGCCCATCAAACGACTTGGTGGAAACACCGCGGAAGTCTCGTACTCGCGGCAGGACCATGGTCACCAGCCGGTCCATAAATTCGTACATGCGGTCGCCGCGCAAGGTCACCATGGCGCCGATCGGCATCCCTTCGCGGACCTTAAACGCCGCGATGGACTTCTTGGCCCGCGTGACCACCGGCTTCTGGCCGGTGATCTGCCCCAGTTCGTTGACCGCGGGATCGAGGATCTTGGCGTTCTGGGTCGCCTCGCCCACGCCCATATTCACCACGATCTTGTGCAACCGGGGCACCGCCATGGCGTTGGTCATTTCCAATTCCTTCAGCAGGGCCGGAGCGATCTCTTTCTCATACCGCACCCGCAGCCGCGGCCGCTCTTTGGCGCTGTGCTGCGCCTGTGCCGGCTTGGCTTCGACCTGCTGCCTCTGCTGCTTCTCTGATTTTTCTTTCTTTGCCATTTCCGTTACTTCTCTCTCTCACGGTTTCGGATTGGGTACCGGTTCGTGAAGAATTGCGCCCTACTTTTCGAGCGTCGTATTGCACTTCCGGCAAACCCGCACCTTGCGGTCGCCGCGCACTTCGTGTCCAATCCGGACCGGGCCGCAGGTCGGGCACACTAGTTGCACCGCCGAGAGCGCCATGCGGCTTTCCTGCTCCGCAATTCCGCCCTTGATGTTGCGCTGCGGGTTGGGACGCACGTGCTTCTTCACCATCATCACGTGCTCCACCAGGATCTTGCTGTCGTTGGGGAATACGCGCAGCACGCGTCCTTCCTTGCCCTTATCGCGGCCGCTCATCACCTTCACGGTGTCGTTGCGCCGGATGTCCACTCGCTTATGTTCTCTGCTTACTGTCTTTGGCATGTCCTAAACCTTCCTAGATCACTTCCGGAGCCAGCGAGACAATCTTCAAAAACTTGCGCTCGCGCAACTCACGGGCCACGGGACCAAACACGCGGGTCCCCACCGGCTCCCCGGCATCGTTAATCAGCACTGCTGCATTCTGGTCGAAGCGTATATATGTCCCGTCGCGGCGGCGATGCTCCTTGCGGGTACGTACGATCACCGCTTTCACCACCGTCCCTTTTTTCACCTGGCCGGCGGGCGCAGCTTCCTTCACCGAGGCCGTAATCACATCGCCCAACCGGGCCCGCTTCCCGCTCGATCCTCCCAGAGGCAAAATCATTTGGAGCAGGCGGGCGCCGCTGTTGTCGGCGACGTCGATCATACTGCGCATCATTAACGCCATAATCAATCTCTCCTTGAATCTCGCCCAAACTAGCTGCCAAGCTCCGGCAGGGCCGCCACGTCGGGCGCCAATGTTGTTTTACGAACAATTTCCTTCAATCGCCACCGCTTCAACTTGGACAGCGGACGGGTTTCTTCCAACCGCACCACATCGCCAATGTGGCATTCGTTCTTTTCGTCGTGCGCGTAAAACTTCTTGTCCTGCGACAGCACTTTGCCGTAAAGCGGGTGGGCTTTCTTGCGCGTCACTTCCACCACGATGGTCTTGCTCATGCGGTTGGAAACAACTTCTCCCACCACCAGCTTGCGGCGTCCGCTGCGCGGCGCTTGCGGGGTTGTAGTTTCAGCCATTACTTCTTCTCCGTCTTGCGGCCAGCCGCAATTTCCTGCGCGCGCAATACCGTCTTCACGCGGGCAATGTCTTTGCGCATGCCACGAATCTTGTTCAAACTTTCCGTCTGCCCCATGTTGAGCTGGAACTTCAGCTTGAACAGCTGGTCGGCCAGGTCAGTCTCCTGATGCCGCAGTTCCGCGTCCGTAAGGTTATGGATCTTGTCCGCTTTCATCCTAGTGGACCCCCTCGCGCTTGATGAATACGGTGCGCAACGGAAGTTTATGCGAGGCCAGCCGCATCGCTTCTGCGGCATCCGCCACCGCCACGCCTTCCATCTCAAACAGGATCTTGCCCGGCCGCACCACCGCGACCCAGTGGTCGGGAGCGCCTTTGCCTTTGCCCATACGGGTTTCGGCAGGCTTCTTGGTGACCGGCTTGTCCGGGAACAACCGGATCCAGATCTTGCCTCCGCGCTTGACGAAACGAGTCATGGCCACGCGGCTGGCTTCAATCTGGCGGTCGGTGATCCAACCCGGCTCCAGCACCTTCAATCCGAACTCGCCGAAAGCCAACTGGGAGCCGCGCCAGGCTTTGCCTGTCATGCGTCCCCGCTGCTGCTTGCGGTACTTCACCTTCTTCGGCATCAACATAACGTTTTCTTCCTGTGGGCGCGGCTTAACACGCCATGAGCACTGCTTCCATTCCTAAAACACGCCGGTCGTAGCTTCGCGGTGCTGCTGCGATTCGCGCTTCTTGGCCGGAAGGATCTCGCCTTTGTACACCCAGCACTTCACGCCAATCACACCGTACGTAGTTCGCGCCTCAGTGAAGCCATAGTCGATGTCGGCGCGCAGCGTGTGCAGCGGCAACCGCCCCTGCAAATACCATTCCGAGCGTGCGATTTCATTCCCGTTCAGGCGTCCACTCACCCGCACCTTGATGCCCTTGCAGCCGAAGCGCAGCGCCGAGTCCACCGACTTGCGCATCGCCCGCCGGAAGCCAACCCGCTTTTCCAACTGCAGCGCGATCGCTTCTGACACCAGCTGGGCATCCAGTTCCGGCTTGTGCACTTCCTGGATGTCCACAAACACATCCTTGTTGATGCGCTTTTGCAGCTCCAGCTTGAGCTTGTCAATTTCCGCGCCCTTGCGCCCGATGATGATGCCCGGACGCGCCGTCTTGATGATGATGCGCAATTTGTTGCCGGGACGCTCAATCTCAATCGAACTGACTCCGGCTGACTTCAGCTTGGTCTTCAGCTCGGCCTTCAGCTTGTAGTCTTCCAGCAACAGCTTGTCGTAGTCGCGCTCCACAAACCAGCGTGACCGCCACGGCTTGGTGTAGCCGAGCCGGAACCCATAGGGATGGACTTTTTGACCCATCGTATTCTCCTGACCAGAACTGATTGACTACTTCGCGCTTGCGGTCTTCTTCTTGTTGCCTTTGACCGCAGTCGCCTTCTTCGATTTCAATTTCGTTTTGAATTTCGTTTTGGCTTTCGCCGGAGCCTGGTGCGTTGTTTCTTCGCCCACCACCGTGGCCACCGGGGCGCCACTGCGGGTGCGTTCAGCCAGCACAATCTCAATGTGCGAGATGCGCCGGACGTAACGGAACGCCCGTCCCTGCGGCGCCGGACGAATCCGCTTCATCCGCGGTCCGTCATTGGCAATGGCGCTCTTCACATACAGGTTATCGATATCCACATCGATGCCCTTTTCCGCGCTAAGAAAATTCGCGTTGTCCACCGCCGACTGCAGCAGCTTCGCCACCGTCGCCGCCACCCGCTTCTTGGTAAACGCCATGGTGTTGCGGGCCTCTTCCACGCGACGTCCCTTGATCAAGTCCAGCACCAGCCGGGCCTTCTGGGGCGTCACGCGCATATAACGAGCTTGAGCACGATATTCCATGAACGCCTCCTATCTCGCCGCCGGCGCGGGCGCCGGTCGGACCGCCGTTTCGGTGGCGGATTTCATCGAGTGTCCCTTGAACGCGCGGGTAAAGCTGAATTCTCCCAGCTTGTGTCCCACCATGTTCTCGGTGACATATACCGGGATGAACTTCTTCCCGTTGTGCACCGCGATGGTGTGTCCCACCATCTCAGGAATGATGGTCGAGCGCCGCGACCACGTCCGCAGCACTTTCTTTTCGTTGCGCGCATTCATGCCGTCAATCTTCACTTGCAGATGAGTGTCAACGAACGCGCCCTTTTTTGTTGAACGTGCCATAAATCCTCTCGTCGAGAAGCGGCTCGCCGCGTCTCAAAACGGGGCCAGCCCCGTCTCTAACTAGCTTTTCTTGCGACGGTTCACGATGAATGCATCGGTCCGCTTGTTATTGCGCGTCTTGTAGCCGCGTGTCGGCTGTCCCCACGGAGTGACCGGGTGACGTCCGCCCGAAGTCTTGCCTTCTCCACCGCCATGCGGATGGTCCACCGGGTTCATCGAGACACCGCGGTTGTGCGGGCGCTTGCCCAGCCAGCGCATGCGGCCGGCCTTGCCGATGGTCACGTTTTCATGGTCCCCATTCCCCACTTGGCCGATCACCGCCATGCAATCCAGTAGCACTTTGCGGGTCTCGCCCGAGGGCAACTTCACCAGCGCATAGTCGCCCTCTTTGGCCACCAACTGCGCCGAACCGCCCGCAGAACGCACCATCTGCGCGCCTTTGCCAGGGCGCAGCTCCACATTGTGGACCGTGGTGCCCGGCGGAATGTTCCGCAGCGGCAGCGCATTGCCCACCAGGATGTCGGCTTCCGGTCCGCTCACGATCTTCTGTCCGACCTTCAAGCCATCCGGCTGGACGATGTAGCGCTTCTCGCCATCGGCATACGCCACCAGCGCGATGCGCGAAGAACGATTGGGATCGTATTCGATGGTAACCACGGTCGCCG
Organism: Acidobacteriaceae bacterium; assembly: GCA_025360645.1. Lineage (GTDB taxonomy): Bacteria > Acidobacteriota > Terriglobia > Terriglobales > Acidobacteriaceae > JANYBT01. The sequence goes on from JANYBT010000144.1 coordinate 19,539, forward strand.
GAATTCCCGTTTTGTCGCGCTTGAAATCAATCAGGCGCAGCATCCGCTTGTTCCCGCCACCACGAAACCGCATGGTGGTGTCGCCGGAGTTGCGGCGGCCGCCCGAGCCCTTCTTGGGGGAAACCAGCGCCTTGTACGGCTTGGTCGCCGTGATGTCGTCGTTGACCAGAGTGGTGCGGTAGCGCAACGTCTGGGTGGTCGGTTTATATGTCTTAATCGGCATAAATTCAGCTCTTCGCTGCTAGCTTTTCGCCGCCAGCTTGTTTCCTGCCCATCCCAAGCGCCGCATTTCCCGGCTACCGCGATCGGCAACTGACTACAGATTCTGTGCGTACTCCGGCATCTTTTCGCCAGCCTTCAGTCGCACGTACGCTTTCTTCCAGTCCGGGCGGAACCCGGCAAAACGTCCGCGGCGGCGTTCCTTGCCCACGAAATTCAAAGTTCGCACCGACCGCACTTTCACCTTGAAAATGCTCTGCACCGCTTCCTTGATTTCCGTCTTGGTCGCCTTGGGCGCAACCTGGAACACCAGAGTGTTCTGGCTTTCCTTCACGTCCAGTCCCTTTTCCGTGATCACCGGACGAACGATCGTTTGATATGCGGACTTCATTAGGCCACCTCCGCCGTCTTACGCGCACGCCGCGTGGTTTTTTTCTTCCTGCCTTCATCCGCAGTCGCGTGCTGTCGTTTGGAAGCTGTTTCTTTCAACGATCCCTGCAGCTTCTCCAGCGCCGGCTGCGAAAAGATCACGTGGCTGTAGCGCATCAGGTGATAGGGATGCACCGCATTGCCCTTCACCAGTTCGGTACCTTCGAGGTTGCGCGAACTGAGCTCCAGGTTGCGATTGTCATGGGTGGAGTCTTCCACCAGCAACACCGTGCGCCCCACTTTCAGTGCGGTCAGCGAGGCCTTGAACCCCTTGGTCTTCAGGTCCTTCATGTCGAACGCGTTCACCACGATCAGCTTCTCGTCCGCCAGCTTTGCGGCCAGCGCAGAACGCAGCGCGCCCAGCAACTTCTTGCGTGGAAAGGTGTAGTCGTAGGAGCGTGGTTGCGGTCCGTGCACCGTGCCGCCGTGCCGCCACAGCGGTGAACGGATGGACCCGACGCGAGCCCGGCCCGTGCCTTTTTGCTTCCACAGCTTCTTGCCGGAACCGGAAACCAGCTTCTTGTTTTTGGTGGCATGCGTACCCGCACGCTGTGCGGCGCGATAATGCCGGATCGCTTCCCAGAGCAGGTCTTTGTTGATCGCGCCGAATACTTCCTCGGCCAGCTCCAACGTCCCCACTTTGGTTCCACTCAAATTGTGAATATCAATCGTTGCCATAAATTTCTCATGTCGGTCCAGGCGTGCTTGCCCGTACCGCTCCACTAGCCCTTCTTGGCCGCGCGTTTCGCAGCTTTCAACGGATCGACCGTGGCCGAACCGGCAAATCCACGACGCTCTCTCGGCGGTTTCTTCGACTTGCTGATGATCAGGTAGCCGCCATTTGGACCCGGCACGCTGCCTTCAATCACCAGCAGGTTCTCTTCCTTGTCCACTCCGAGAATCCGCAGATTGCGCACTGTGACCCGGGCATCGCCCATATGTCCCGACATCCGCATGCCCTTGAACACACGCGAGGGAAACGCCGACGAACCGATCGAACCCGTGATTTGGAACATCGAACCGTGCGACTTGGGACCGCCCGCGAAGTGGTGACGCTTCACCACGCCCGCAAAACCTCGCCCTTTGCTCACCCCGACGATGTCCACGAACTTCTCGCCCTCAAAAATGTCCACCAGCACCCGGTCGCCGACCTTGACCGCGCCATTCGCTTCTTGGTCCGGATCGATCTCCAACCCAACCTCGCGCAGGAACTTCACCGGCGGCAGATTGTTCTTGGCAAAGTGCCCTCGCATCGGCTTGCTGAGGTTCTTTTCCTTCACAAACTCGACCAGGCCGAGCTGCGCCGCTTCATATCCGTCGCGCGTCGCCAGCTTGTGCTGCGTCACCACGCAGGGTCCCGCCTGCAGCACGGTCGCCGGACGCACATCGCCCTTCGAATCGAACAGCTGCGTCATGCCGACCTTCTTGCCCAAAATTCCCGTGACTCTTGCCATTACTTTCTCCCCTCCCAGCGTGGCTCAAGGCCAGAGGCTGGTCGCTTCCCGCTTTGATCGAAAGCGGGAGCTGACTTCTACTTGTGCTCTTTGCCGAACGCCTTGATCTCGACATCCACACCTGCCGGCAGATCCAGCTTCATCAGCGCATCCACTGTTTGCTGCGTCGGCTCCAGAATGTCGAACAGCCGCTTGTGAGTGCGCATCTCAAACTGTTCGCGCGACTTCTTGTCCACGTGGGGAGAACGCAATACGCAATACTTGTTCTTCACCGTGGGCAATGGAATCGGGCCCGCGACTTGTGCGCCGGTGCGTTTCGCCGTTTCAACAATCTCACCCGTGGACTGGTCCAGGATGCGATAGTCGTAAGCCTTCAACCGAATTCGAATTCTTTCTTTTCCGATCACGTTTCTCTCTCTGACTCCTTCTGGCTTCCCAGAAGGAAAGAACTGGCGGCAAGTTGCAGGCCGCATCGTAGCGCCGGCATCCCGCCGGCCAGGGACCTCTACTTCACAATCTCTGCAATGGTGCCGGCGCCCACGGTGTGGCCGCCTTCCCGGATCGCAAACCGCAACCCCTTTTCCATCGCTACCGGCGTGATCAACTCAATCACCAGGCTCACGTTGTCGCCGGGCATCACCATCTCGGTGCCTTCGGGCAACTCCGCGACTCCCGTCACGTCCGTCGTCCGCAAATAAAACTGCGGCCGATAGCCCTTGAAGAACGGCGTATGCCGCCCGCCTTCTTCCTTGTTCAAGATGTAAACTTCCGCCTTGAACTTGGTGTGTGGCGTAATCGATCCACCCTTGGCCAGCACCATGCCGCGCTCCACATCTTCTTTCGCGATGCCGCGCAGCAGCAGGCCAGCATTATCGCCCGCCAGGCCTTCGTCCAATTGCTTCTTGAACATTTCTACGCCCGTCACCACCGTCTTGCGCGTTTCGCGGAAGCCCACGATTTCCACTTCCTCGCCCACCTTCACCTTGCCGCGCTCAATTCTTCCGGTGACCACCGTGCCGCGTCCCTGAATCGAAAAAATGTCTTCAATCGGCATCAGGAACGGCTTGTCCAATTCGCGCACCGGCTGCGGCACAAACTTGTCCACCGCCTCCATCAATGCGTCCACTTGCTTTTCCCACTTCTCTTCGCCATTCAACGCGCCCAGCGCGGAGATCCGCACCACCGGCAAATCGTCGCCGGGAAACTGATAGCTCTTCAACAACTCGCGCACTTCCAGCTCCACCAGATCCAGCAACTCGGGATCGTCCACCGCATCGCACTTGTTCAATGCCACCACGATGTAGGGCACGCCCACCTGCCGAGCCAACAACACGTGCTCGCGGGTCTGCGGCATGGGACCGTCAGTCGCCGCCACCACCAGAATCGCGCCATCCATCTGCGCCGCGCCGGTGATCATGTTCTTGATGTAGTCCGCGTGACCCGGGCAATCCACGTGCGCGTAGTGACGGTTGGCCGTCTCGTACTCCACGTGCGCCGTGGCAATCGTGATGCCGCGCGCCTTCTCTTCCGGTGCGTTGTCGATCGAATCAAACGACCGAAACGTATTCTTCGGGTTGTGCTTGGACAATACCTTGGTAATCGCCGCCGTCAACGTGGTCTTGCCATGGTCAATGTGACCAATCGTTCCTACGTTGCAGTGCGGCTTATTCCGTTCAAATTTTTCTTTCGCCATAT
>JANYBT010000145.1 GCA_025360645.1 Acidobacteriaceae bacterium
TCTTTTTCACCCGCAGGTCGCTGCCCGTCATCTCTCCCGGTTCCGGCACGTCCAACATGCCCAGAATTGTCGGTGAGATGTCACGCAGCGAACCACCCGGCTTCAACGTGTACTGGCTGGCATTTTCTGCCACCACAATGAACGGGACAGGGTTTGTAGTGTGTGCCGTGTGCGGACCCCCGCTCACCGGATCGACCATCATCTCCGCGTTACCGTGGTCGGCGGTGATGAGCATGGCCCCACCCCGGGCGCGAATCGCCCGATCGATCTCGCCCAGACAGGCGTCCACCGTTTCCACCGCCTTGATAGTGGGTTCCAGCTTACCGGAGTGGCCTACCATATCGGCATTGGCGAAGTTCACGATCACCACGTCGAACGTCGCGTCTTCGATCGCCTTCACCACCGCTTGCGCGATCCCGGCCGCACTCATTTCCGGCTTCAAGTCGTAGGTCGCAACTTTGGGCGACTGTACCATCACCCGGTCTTCGCCGGGAAACGGTTGCTCCACGCCGCCATTAAAAAAATACGTCACATGGGCATACTTCTCAGTTTCCGCCACCCGAAGATTGCGCATTTTGCGGTCGCCCATCACGTTGGCCAGAATATTGTCGATTGACTCCGGCGGAATGACCACCGGCAGCGAGAAATTTCCGTCGTACCGGGTCATGCAGACGTAGTGCAGGTTCTTTGGCGTCCGCTCGCGCGGGATGGTCGCATCCAGGTCGGCCGCTCCCGGCAGGTCGCTGCCGCCGCTCGCGTTTAACCCGCTGTTGCGAGTCAGCGCCCTCGTCATCTGGCGCACCCGGTCAGCGCGGAAGTTGAAGCAGATGCAGGCATCGTCATCGCGGATGGTACCAAGCGGGAGGCCGCGCTCGTCCACGCACACGAAGGGCGCAACGAACTCATCGGTCACCCCCTGGTTGTAAGCGGCCTTCATGCCCGCTGCCGGATCACTCTGTGTGCCTCCTTCGGCAGAACCGTCCACCATGGCCCGGAAGGCTTTATCCATGCGCTCCCAGCGCCGGTCGCGGTCCATGGCATAGTAGCGGCCGCTCACGCTGGCGATCTTGCCGCAGTTGTATTCGCGCATCGCCTGCTGCAGTTGCTCAAGGTATCCAGCCCCGTTGGTGGGGAGCGTGTCGCGGCCATCCATGAAAGCATGGACGAACACCTGCTCCACATCCTGCTGCTTCGCCATCTTCAACAGTGCATGCAAATGCGCCTGCCGGGAGTGTACCCCGCCATCTGACAGCAGGCCGAACAGATGCAGACGCCGCCCCGAGCGAGCATGTTTCATGGCCGCCAGCAACACCGGCTGCGAGAAGAACTCGCCGTTGTGAATCAACAAATCAATGCGCGTGATGTCCATGTGGACAATCCGCCCCGCCCCCATGTTCAAGTGTCCCACTTCGCTGTTGCCCATCTGGCCTTCGGGAAGCCCGACGAAAGGCCCGCTGGTATGGATCAACGTATTGGGATACTCGCGTAGCAGCCGGTCGTATGTTGGCTTGCGCGCCAGCGCGATAGCATTCGCCTTGCTCTCGGCGCGGTATCCCCAGCCGTCGAGGATAATCAGAACCAGAGGTTTAGGTTTAGACATTTTTCACCACGGCAATACAGAAGCACGGACCCGGCATGAAACAGACTCCATCGCGGTGAGAAAATGTTTTCAAGCCAGCGAGCATATCAAATGCAGCGAAGGACAGCCCAACCTCCGGTCATCTCCCTACCTTCTCAACCCCACGCTCCGGCTTCATGGTGTCAGTTTGGCGCGGGACTCGATGACCGGTCCGTCTAACATGCGGCGGCGCAGTTCGAGATGCCGCTGGCGGAAGTGAGAATGAGCGCGGCGGGCCCAGGCCCGGACAAAGTAGTAATTCAGCGCAGCGCCAATCGCCGAACTCGCAAGCGGGATCAGGCGTCCGGACCACTTCTCCACGAACTCCGTGCTGGCCTGCGCCGCAATGCGCTGCACCACCTTGGGCACAAAACGGTTGACCACTTCTTTTTCCAGCAACTCGCGGCTGATGTCCACCCCCGCCGCACTGGCGGCAGCGATCCAAAGCTCGGAAAGTTCGGGATCCGTCTGGTACTCAAAGCCGTAAAGCAGGCTCAGTTTCTGGATGGTTCGCATGGTCAGCGCGGCCAGCAGCCCCAGGTCGGGCACCATGGTGATCAGTCCGCCCATGCCAAGTCCTGCGCCCTGGGCCGCGGCCATCTTCCCGCTGCCCCGTATGATAGAGCGCGCCACCTCGTCCAACTCTTCCATCCCCACCGAATACACTCCCTGGAAACTCGAGATGGGCAGGTGGTGGGCGGTGCGCAACTGCAGCAGGAAATGCTCGGGATCAACCTTGACAATCTCGTAGGCGCGCATCAGACCGGCCCGAACCGACCTCTCTACCCGTCGTCGCAGCCATGACTTCTTGAGTGCGTCCGCCATCCTGTTTCCACCTTAAACCACGCGGCGGAACAGAGCAACCTGGGGGCCCTTTCGAGTTTCAAGTTTCCACTATGGCCCGTTGGGGACCGCTCGTTTAACCTCGCCAAGTGGCACAACGCACAGCATCCTGCGCTCCTGTTTGTGCTAGCATCAGTCATCTAATGCCAACTGGAAAATTGCAGATTATTCCCCTGGGCGGCCTGGGCGAGTTCGGTATGAACTGCATGGCCATTCGCTGGGGCGGCGACATTATTGTCGTGGACGCCGGACTGATGTTCCCCGAAGCTGAATTGCTGGGCGTGGACATCGTGGTGCCCGACATCACCTACCTTCTGGAAAACCGCTCTAAGGTGAAGGGGATCATCCTGACCCACGGCCACGAGGACCACATCGGCGGCCTGCCCTGGATCCTTTCCGAACTGAACGTCCCGGTTTGGGGCACCGAGTTCACCCTCGCCTATGTGGAAGACAAGCTGGAAGAGCACGGACTGCTGGACGCTGCCGATCTGCGCGACATGCGCGCCGGGGAACCTTTCAAAGTGGGGCCGTTCACCATCAATCCGATTCAGGTGACGCACAGCTTGGTGGATTGCGTCGCCCTGGCCATCGAGACGCCGCTGGGAGTCATCATCCACACCGGCGACTTCAAGGTCGACCCCACGCCCACTGACAACCGCTTGTTTGACCTGCATTCGTTTGCCGACTACGGCAAGAAGGGCGTGCTGGCGCTGTTCCAGGACTCCACCAACGTAGAGCGCAAGGGCTACACCCCGAGCGAGCGGGCGGTGCGGCGCAAGTTTGACGAAGTGTTTGCGCACACCCAGCGGCGCCTGTTTATCTCGTGCTTTTCTTCATCCATCCACCGCATCAAGCTGGCGGTGGAACTGGCCCACGCTCATGGACGGAAGGTCTGCTTCATCGGGCGGTCCATGACTAACTCGTCCGAGATCGCTGAAGACCTCGGCTATATCGATGTGCCGCAGGGACTGGTGATTAGTCCCGGGGAGATGAAGAACTTTCCGCCGGAAAAAGTCTGCGTCATGATTAGTGGCACCCAGGGCGAGCCCATGTCGGCGCTGTCGCGGGCGGCGGTGGACAACCACAAGCACGCCAAGATCGAAAAGGGCGATACCGTGGTGCTCTCGTCGCGCATCATTCCCGGCAACGAGAAGACCATCTACCGCATGATTGACCACCTGTTTCGGCGCGAGGCCCATGTGATTTACGACGACGGCACTTCCCCGCCGATCCACGTCAGCGGCCACGCCAGCCAGGAAGAGTTGAAGCTCATCATCAATCTGGTGAAGCCCAAGTATTTCATCCCGATTCACGGTGAGTACCGGCAATTAAAACTGCACGCTGAGTTGGCGGCCTCCATGCACGGCTCCGTGGGCAAGGTAATCTTGATTGAAAGCGGCGACGTGCTGGAGATCGACGACAAGGGAGCGCGTAAAGCGGGCAGGGTTGCGGTGGGCCGCGTCTGCATTGATTCCGGTTCGCGCACCGATGTGGTCGAAGATCTCATCATCAAAGACCGCCGTCACTTGAGCGAAGACGGATTCGTGATGCCCATCATCGCCATCAACAAGCTGACCGGCAAAGTGGAAGCCGCGCCGGAAATCGTCACCCGGGGCTTCAATCCCGGAGAAGACGGGATGCTGGAAAAAGCTAAAGAGATTGTGATGGAAACGCTGGATGCTTCCAGCGACGAAGAGAAGCGGGACTATGGCGTGATCAAGGAAAAGATCCGCGCCGACCTGAAGCGCTACATTTCCAAGCGCAC
>JANYBT010000010.1 GCA_025360645.1 Acidobacteriaceae bacterium
TTATTTGCTGGACCACGCACTGCATGCGTTGGGTATCCCGAGCGAGCTGTTGATTTTTCCCGGGGAAGGGCACTCACTGACCAAGAATCCGTGGCACGGGAAGATCAAGGTGAGGGAAGAGTTAAAATGGCTGGAGAAGTACGGGAAGTAGATCGGGGTGTGAGTCGCGAGGGGCTGGTGATGCGCTGAAATGGCCGCTGTAAGCGGCCCGAACCGCGGACTTCCACGGCGGTGCGTTTTTTCCTTGACATCATAGTACGTCACACGTACTATATCGCTAGACGTAATACGCGTCACGTATTACGCGGGGCGATATTCATGATGCGAAAAACCAAAGAAGATGCGGAACTGGATGATTTCGGGCGGTTCTCCGAGCCGGCGTTGCTGATCCTGGTGAGCCTGGCCGAGGGGCCCAAACACGGCTATTCCATGACCGAAGACATAGCCAGCCTGGCCGGGGTGCGGCTGGGGCCGGGGACCCTGTACGGGGCGCTGGCTCGACTGGAGGCGCGCGGGCTGATTGAGCCCTTGAAAAGCGAAGACCGCCGCAACCCTTACCGGCTTACTAATCTGGGCGAACGTGCCTTGCGGGTCCGCCTTGACTCCATGATGGCGGTGGCGCGCACCGGGCAGCGCAGACTGGCGCACGCATGAACTGGATGCTACGGCTCTATCCGGCGCGGTGGCGCCAGCGTTACGGGGAAGAATTTGGCACGGTGCTGGCAGGCCAGCGCGCCTCGCCAGGCCTGGTGCTGGACGTGCTCGCCGGAGCGATCGACGCGCACCTGCATCCGCAAATTCAGCTTTTCCAGTCGCAACCAACCAAAGGAGATACCATGACACTCGCAATGTTGCTACGATGTGCTGCCGGCGGACCAAAACTCTCGCCGCAAGACAAGAAGATCGCGCGCTCGGTCACCATCTGGAGCGCGCTGGCGATCGCGGCGCTTGAGATAGGGCTCACCAAGACCTTCCGCGGTGCGCCCGCGGTGCTGGCTTTGGTTTACTGGTCGGCGCCCGCCCTGAGCCTGATTTACGAGCAAACCGCCTACTTGAGGCAAAGGTCGTGGCGGACCCAAGCCTTCGTACTGGGTGGGGGACTCTCCGCCATGTACGCGTTCATGCTGGCGGTGTGCATGGTCAAGTTGTAAGTCGGGTGCGGTTGGTTCCGCCATGACCACCCTCGTCCAGGCGAGGCTTGGACGGGGTCTTTCTTTTGACTCGGAAAGAACGCGGCGCGGTCGGTTACGGGTCCCGCAGGAAGCGCCCAAACACTTCGTTGGAGAGCAACCGCCCCCGCGGGGTGAGCGAGACCATGCTGGCGGATTGCTGCAACAGTTTGTCGCTGAGTCCGTCGCGCAAAATCGGGGCGTAACTGGCTACGGCTTCGTCGCCGAATTCTTGCGCCAGCGCTTGTAAGTCTACGCCCCGATTCAGGCGCAGTCCCAGAAAAAACGTTTCTTCCAGCGCTTGCTGTTGCGAAATGGGTTGCGAGGGCAACTCCGTTCCGGCGGTGTATTGCTCAAGCGCATCAGGCGTCGCGAAGCGCACCGCGACTGCATGGGATGGCGACGCGGGCGGCAGTGGCAGCATGGAGTGCGCATCTACGCCGAATCCGAGATAGGGCTGGCGGGTCCAGTATTTGAGATTGTGGCGGGACGTGGATCCGGCGCGGGCGAAGTTCGAAATTTCGTATTGCGCGAGACCGGCGGAATTGAAGAACTGGCAGGCGGCGATGTAGAAATCGGCGATCGCGTCTTCGTCGGGGACGAAGTGGGCGTGATAGCGGGTGCCGCCGGCGATGAGTTCACGGCCCAGGCGCGAATCCTCATCCACTTCAAGCATGTACACGCTGGCGTGTGGAACGCCGGTGGCTGCAAGCTCGCTGAGCGAGTACTGCCAACTGACGGCGGTCTGGTGGGGAAGTCCGGCGATGAGATCCATGCTGATGTTGTGGATGCCGGCGACGCGGAGGCGGGCGATTTCTTCGAGCACGACCGCGCGCGAGTGCAAGCGTCCGACCGAGGAGGCTTCCTGGTCTACGAACGATTGGACGCCGAGGCTTACGCGGTTGACGCCGCAGGCGACGAGGCTTTCGATGAGGGCGGGTGAGAGAGTGCCGGGAGCGCACTCAACAGTAATTTCGGCATCGGCGGCGACCTGGAACTGGACGCGCACGGCGGCGAAAATGCGCTGCAACTGGGCGGGGTCGAGCAGAGTGGGGGTGCCGCCTCCGAGGTAGATGGAATCCACTGGCGATGGGAGGCCCGAGCCCAGGGCGGCGGCGAGGGCGGGAGCGTGGGAGACATCTTCGCAGACACGCTGGGTGTAACGCTCGAACAAGGCGCGGGAAAAGACGTCAGACGCGAAATTGCAATAACTGCATTTCGTCCGGCAAAATGGAACAGAGATGTAGATTCCGAGCGCCACTGATTGGATTGTCTCATTTCGCTTGTCGGGCGAGGCGGGCGCGGGTTCCGGTAAATTGGTAGCTCCAGCGGGCGGGTCGGCCTGCGGCAAGGTTGAGGATGAGTCTGCGTGTAGTGATTACGGGCATGGGCGTGGTCAGCCCCAACGGGATTGGGAACGCTGCATTCCGGGAAGCCATTCTGGCAGGGAAGTCGGGGGTGAAGCGGATCACGCGCTGGGACCCGTCGTTTCTCCCGGTACATATTGCGGGAGAGATTCCGGAATTCGACGAACTGGCGTGGGTGGACGCACGGGAGCGCAAACATGTGTCGCGAGCGGTGCCGATGGCGGTGGCGGCCTCGACCGAAGCGGTGCGGGATGCGGGCCTGGATCCGAAAACCATGAGCCTGGAACAACAGCGGGAAATTGGTGTGGTACTGGGAACCGGCGGGGGAGCGCAAGAATTTTCCGAAGAGCAATACCGGCTGTGGCACTCAGGGCACGAGAAGCAGGTCAGCCTGTTTTGCATCCCATCGGGCACCATGGGGACGCTTTCCAGCGAGATTGCGATGCGGTTTGGGTTTCGCGGCTTCAGCCATGTGGTGACGACTAACTGCACGTCGTCGTTGGATGCGATGGGGCACTCGTTGCAGCACATTCAGGAAGGCCGGCTGCCGATGTTGCTGACGGGCGGAGTGGACGTGCCGCTGAGTCCAGCGTCGGTGAAGGGCTACACGCTGCTGCGAGCCCTCACGACGGCGTGGAACGACCAGCCGGAGCGGGGTTCGCGACCGTTTTCCGGCGACCGTAGCGGGTTTGTGCTGGCGGAGGGGTCGTGGATGTTCATTCTGGAAGAGTTGGAACACGCGAAGGCGCGCGGGGCAAAGATCTACGCGGAAGTGGCGGGTTATGCTTCCAATTGCGAGGCCTTTCATCGCGTGGGGCTGGAGAAATCAGGCGAAGAGCCGGCGCGGGCCATCACCGACGCGCTGGCCGACGCGGGAGTGGCCGCCGACAGCATTGATTACGTCAATCTGCACGGCACGTCGACGGCGATGAACGATCCGGTGGAGACACGCGCAGTGAAGCTGGCGCTGGGCGAACGGGCGATGAAGATTCCTACTTCGGCGCTGAAGTCGCAGATTGGACATCCGCAGGGAGCCAGCGGCGCTGCGGGAGTAGCGGCGACTCTGGTGGCGATGCAGGAAGGGCAGATTCCGCCGACCATCAACTTGGAAGTAACGGATCCGGAGTGCGATCTGGACTACACACCGGATGTGGGGCGGAAGGCGCAAGTCGAACACGCGTTGGTGAACTGCATCGGATTTGGATCGAAAAATTCGACGCTGGTGTTGAAAAAGATTTCGTAGAAGATGTTTTCCTTAAGCGATGGCAGTTAACCAGGAAGAAGAAGTATTAGGCAAAGCGTATGACGGCCGTTTGATGCGGCGGCTGTTGACGTATCTGCGTCCCTACACCTGGCAGGTGGCGCTGGCGATGGTGGCGATCTTCATCAAGGCCGGCGCGGACGTTATAGGCCCCTACCTGACGAAAATCGCCATTGACCTGTACCTGATGCACTCCAAAACTGCGCCGTCTTGGTTGGGTGGACGATTGAGCAGGGACCCAATCACCGGGATCGGGCAGATTGCGCTGCTCTACCTCAGCCTGCTGGTGTTCAGCTTCTTCCTGGAATTTCTGCAGACCTACTTCATGCAGTGGACCGGGCAGAAGGTAATGTTCGACCTGCGCAAGCAGATTTTTCGGCATATGCAGCAGCTGCACGTCGGGTTTTTCGACAAGAACCCGGTAGGTCGACTGGTGACGCGCATCACGACCGATGTGGACGCGCTGAACGAGATGTTCACTTCGGGCGTGGTCTCGATTTTTGAAGATGTGTTTGTGCTGGGCGGCATCCTGGCCATCATGCTGCGCATGAACTGGAGGCTGGCGCTGATCACCTTCGCCGTATTGCCGGTGATTGTGTATGCGACGCGGATGTTTCGCGACCGAGTGCGGGATTCGTACCGGCGCATTCGGGTGGCGGTGGCGCGCATCAACTCCTACCTGCAGGAATCGGTCTCAGGGATGCTGGTGCTGCAACTGTTCAACCGCGAGAAGAAGGCGTACCGGCAATTTTCTGACATCAATGCGACGCACATGATCGCGTTCAAAGACGCGATTATGGCCTACTCGGTGTATTACCCGGTGGTGGAACTGCTGTCGGCGGTGGCCATCGCCAGCATCATCTGGTATGGCGGGGGCAGCGTGATGGCGGGCCTGACTACGCTGGGCGTGCTGGTGGCGTTCATGCAATACGCGCAGAGGTTTTTCCGCCCTATCATGGACTTGAGCGAGAAGTACAACATTCTGCAATCGGCGATGGCGGCGGCTGAGCGGGTGTTCAAGCTGCTGGATAGCAAGGCGGAGATTGTGTCGCCGGCAATCACGAGGTCGCCGGACGGGCCGGGACGGCTGGCATTTGAAGGGGTCTGGTTCTGCTACCGCGGGGCGAGTACGGAGACGGGGAGCGAGGTCACGGGGCCAGCGGAGCGCGAGCCGGACTGGGTGCTGCGCGATGTGAGTTTCAGCATTGAACCCGGCGAGACGGTGGCGATTGTGGGGCATACCGGCGCGGGGAAGACGACGCTGATCTCGTTGCTGCTGCGGTTCTACGATGTGCAGCGCGGTGCCATCACGATTGACGGGGTCAACGTGAAAGAGATGGACCTGGGCGATCTGCGGCGACGGTTCGGGGTGGTGCTGCAGGACCCGTTTCTATTTTCCGGAACGGTGGAAGGGAACATTCGGCTGGGCAGCCACTGGATTACCGATGCCGAGGTGGAGAACGCGGCGGAGGAAGTGAATCTGGGGGACTTCATCCGCAGCTTGCCGGGCGGGTTCAAGGAAGAAGTGCGGGAGCGGGGATCGACGCTCTCCACCGGACAGAAGCAATTGATTTCGTTTGCGCGAGCGCTGGCGCACAATCCGAAGATACTAATTCTGGATGAGGCGACTTCGAGCGTGGATACGGAAACGGAGTTTCGGGTGCGCGATGCCTTGAACCGCATGGTGGAAGGCCGGACGTCGCTGGTGATTGCGCACCGGCTCTCAACGGTGCAGCGAGCGGACAAGATCATTGTGATGCACAAAGGCCAGGTGCGCGAGATGGGAACGCATCAGCAATTGCTGGCGCAGCGCGGGATCTATTACAAGCTGTATCAACTGCAGTACAAGGACCAGGAACTGGTGATTTCCGGCGAAGCAGTGCCGGGAGTGAGCGCGGGCGGGGATGATTGAGGGCGGCGGGCGATGATTTCAACGGCGGGCAAGTAGGTTATCGCTTGTCGTCACGGTGCAGGCGGGCGCGAAGCGAGCCGAGGGAGGGCCCTTTCAAGCTGCCCGGGATGGAATCAATGAAGGCCTCGGTGATGGGCTGGAGCTGGATGCCCTTGCCCTCGATTTCGAGAGCGATCTGCGTGCCCGTTTGCAAGTCGAGCGCATGTCTCATTTCTGCGGGGATGACGACCCGTCCCTTGGTGGAGACGCGAGAGTAGAGAGTCTTCATACGTTCTATTCTACGTAGGATTGAGGCAAGGGAGTGCGACCTTGAGATGACGAGGCTCACCGACAGGTGTGCGAAGCGGGAGGCAGCACCGCGGAGGATGTCGAGGGAGTGCGCGGATTAGCTCTGCGCGCCCCAAGGCCCGTTACAATGCTTCAGTGCGCATTCTGATCTCGGCCGGCGAAGCTTCTGGGGACCTGTACGGGGCGGGCTTGATTGAGGCTATGCGGCGGCAGGACCCGGCGCTGGAGTTTTTTGGGGCGGGGGGAGAGCGCATGCGCGCCGCCGGGTGCGACATCGTGGTGGACGCGAAAGATCTGGCGGTGGTGGGCATCACGGAAATCCTGAGCCGTCTGCCAAAAATTCTCGGCCTCTATCGCAAACTGATCGCTGCAGCCGACCAGCGCAAGCCTGATCTAGCGGTGGTGATTGACTCGCCAGCGTTCAACTGGCGAGTGGCGCGCCAGATGCACAAGCGGGGCATCCCAGTGGTGTATTACGTCTGCCCGCAATTCTGGGCGTGGCGGCAAGGGCGAGTGAAGCTGCTGCGCAAGTACGTGAAGAAAGCGCTGGTCATTTTTCCTTTTGAAGAGAAGTTTTACCGTGATCGCGGAGTGGACGCGAAGTTTGTGGGGCATCCATTGGCCGATTTGGAGAGGTCGGCGATTGCGCGGGCAGAGTATGCGGCAGACTACGGCCTGGATGTTAGCAAGCTTTGGATCGCGGTGATGCCGGGCAGCCGGCGGAAGGAAGTACGCATGAACCTTCCGGCGATGCTGCAAGCAGCGGACCAGTTGGGGGGCGGCTACGAGTACCTGATGCCGGTCGCGCCGACGCTGGAGCGGGAATTTCTGCAGGGGCTGATTGGGGAGCGGCGAATCACTCTGGTGGCGGAGTCGTTGCCGGCGCTGAGCCATGCGCGGGCGGGCATCATCGCGAGCGGGACGGCTACTGTGGAAGCCGCGATGATGGAGTTGCCCTTCGTGATGGTGTATCGCGTGACGCCGCTGACCTACTTTCTCGGGAAGCAGCGGGTGAAGGTGGCCCACTATGCCATGGTCAACCTGATTGCGGGGGAAGAAATTGTTCCGGAGTTGGTGCAACGGGATTTCACGGCGGAGAAGGTGGTGGCGAAGTTGCAACCGCTGCTTGCAGATGGCGTCCCGCGGACGAAGATGCTGGAAGGATTTGCGCGGGTGAAGGAAAGCTTGCGGTCGAAAGATGCGCGGCCGGCCGCCGACCAAGCAACGGAGGCGGTGCTGGCGCTGCTTGCCGCGGCCAGCGGAGGCGGGCGCGTCGGGTTGTGACAGTCGGGCATATGATAAATGGGGTAAAGCTTGTGATAAATGCGGTAAAGCTTGTGGGCGCAGCATCTTTTCGGGCAAAATCTTCATCTTACGCACTAGGTTTCGGACTCCAGGAGATTGAGATTGATGTGGTTTGACCCTCGGCGGTATCGTCGGGCCCTCCCGTTTTGTGTGGCAATCACGGTCGTGTTGGCGGCGTCCCTGCCCGCAGCCGCGGTGGAGAAGTTGCGCCTGCTGGTGACTCACTACCAGATTGACGCGGAGCTGCTGCCGCATTCGCACCGGATCCAGGCCCGCGCGCGCGTGGAATTCACCGCGCTGGAAGATCTGAATGTAGCGATCTTTGAACTGAACAATGGTTTACGCGTCACCAAAGTGGTGGATGGCAGCAACAAGCCGCTTTCGGTGGAACGGCTGACTCAGGATTCGACAGTGCGCATCGCGCTGCCCAATGGATTAAAGAAAGATCAGAGTTCGTTTCTGACGTTCGATTACGAGGGCACGCTGGAGAGCGCGGACGACAGTCCGGTGCCGGGGCTGAAGCTGGCCTATGTGGGCGACGACACCAGCTACTTGTTGTATGCCGGGCGATGGTTTCCGGTGAATGCTTACGGCATCAACCGGTTCACCTCAAACATCAACGTGAGCGTTCCGGCCCACATGATCGTAATCGGCAGCGGCAAAGAGACGGTGGGCACTGCAGCCACTAAGAAGGGACAGACGGGCGGGGTGCCGAACAAAACATTCAACTACGTGTGGGACAAGCCCAGCTTTCCGGGTACGATCATCGCGGGGCAGTTCCAGGAGTTCACCAGCGACGAAGCGGGGGTGAATCTGCATGTATTCTTCAAGCCCACCCACCGGGATCTGGGAGCGGAGTATGACTCCACCGCGCTGAAAGCCTTCACGTTTTTCATCACGCAATATGGCAATGCGCCATCGACCACGCTGAAAGTGGTGGAGTTGCCGGATGACACGGTGCCCTCAGCCTGGGCGCCGGAAATTGCGGCCATCGCGGGCCGGGCGATCACCCCGCGCGTGAATTACCGGCTACTGGCGAATACGATTTCTCATCAGTGGTGGGGGGCGAGCTTAAGTCCGGCGTCGCTGGATGACTGGTGGCTGGGCGACGGCTTTGCCCGGTACAGTGAGGCGCGTTACGTAGAAAGCGCGGCGGGGTCGGCGGGTCTGGAAGAGATGGTGAAAGATATGTCGGTGGGCGCTTTGGCATATGACAGCGTCCCGCTCTCGGGGATTGCGAAGCTGGATCCGTTTTCGCCGGAGTTTCAGTCGCTGGTGACCGACAAAGGCGCGATGATCCTGCACATGCTGCGTTGGGTGCTGGGGGATGCGAAGTTCAGCGCTACGATGCGCAACTTCGCCGCGGAATATGCCGGCAAATCGGCTACGGTGGAGGACCTCAGCAAGATTGCGGAAAAGGAATCTGGGAAGAGCCTGACGTGGTTCTTTTCACAATGGATTGATTCCACCGGCGCGCCGGAGTTCAAGACGAAATACACCATTTACCGGCTGGGCAGCAACCGAGGGTTCCGCGTAGTGGGCGAGATCAGCCAGGACCTGGATCTGTTTCGCATGCCGGTGCAATTGAAGATTGATACCGACGGCAAAACGGAATCGAAGCGCATCGAGGTGGTGGGGACAAATTCTGCCTTCACGGTGGAGACGTTTGGGCGGCCGCGGCGGATTGTCGTGGACCCCGAGAACCATGTGCTGAAGAACTCGAAGGACCTCAAACTGAGGGCGTCGATCTTGCGCGGTCAAGGGCTGATTCAGCAGGGAGATTTGGCGGGGGCGCTGAGCGAGTTTAACCAGGCGCTGGAAGTGAACAAGAACAGCTCGCTGGCGCATTATCGCGTGGCTGAGGTGTTCTTTCTGCAACGCAATTATCAGGCGGCGGCCAATGCGTATCGCGAATCGCTGAACGGCGACGGGGAGCCCAAGTGGACGGAAGTGTGGTCCCACGTCCAACTGGGAAAAATCTTCGACATCACTGGGCAGCGCGAGCGCGCATCCAATGAGTACCAACAAGCCATTCAGACCAATGACAACACGCTGGGCGCGATGGACGAGGCGCGCAAGTATTTGCAGAAGGCGTACGAGAAGGAAAAGAAATAAAGGAAATTTGGTAATCGTGTAATTTTGTAATTGGGTAATTTGAAAAGCCAAACCGCGGCTGGGTCACCGTCGTTTAGTACGTGGAGCTTACGCTTAGTGGGCGAAGCTTAGGCCGCTTAGGTGGGCCACCTTTTCTTGGGTCACTCCGCGACTGCACAGGATAACCTGGAAAGTTTCTCCCATGCCGCTCGGCGTGACCAAGTGTTTTAATTGCAGTGCGACTTTGGCGCGTTCCTGCGGCAGGCGGCAGTCTTCAAACGCGTCGGCAAACTGGTTCGGCTCGCCGATTCCCATTAGGAACTGTGATTGCGTCACCAACTTCTGCGGCTCCATGCCCGCGGCTTGGGCAGCGGCGGCCAAGGCAGTGAAGTTCACGTGCGCGGTGATGTCCTGGTCGCCGGGAGCCTCATAGGGATCGGCGCTAGTGGAATGGCGACGGTAGGTGAGCAGCGTGCCGCGATGGCGTCCCGCAAGTTGTTCTGCGCGGGTGTAGCCATAGTCGATAGCGAGGAAGAATCCGCGATGGAGCGAGGCAGCCAGGCGCCCCATGCAGGTTTGGGCAGCCAGCGGGACCTCGATGCGTTCTCCGGACTCGGGATGGACGCCGTAACGGTCAAGGAAGTGGAGTTCTTCGTCCGAGGGGGAAACCCACTGCTCCAGGAACCGCCCGTTATGTCCATCCAAAACCAGCTTTCCTTCCGAGGACAGGATCTCGACCGGGAACGCGTCGAAGAATTCGTTGGCGAAAAAGATAGCGGGGACTTCGGCGGCGCTTTCTGCGGAGACCTCAGCGGCAGATTCGCCCAGCGAGGCTTTTCCGGAAGCCAAGTGGTCGGACAGCGTTTCGGCGAGATGGTGGCGCAAAGTGGGCGAGGTTTCGACCAGGCGGTAGTGCAGCGCGTCAAACAGGGCAGGGAACTTCTGGTGCGACCAGTCCAGAACGTCACGGGCGAACAATCCGCGTCCGGGACCCAGTTCGACGATGTCGAAGCGGGGCGGTGAATCGAGGGCGCGCCACATTTCGTCGAACTGGCGGGCGAGCAGGCGGCCGAAGACGGCGTGGACGTCGCTGGATGTGTAAAAGTCTCCGGCCTTGCCGAACTGGCGGGTGCTGCGCGAATAATAGCCGAGTTCGGGCTCATACAAGCAGAGTTCCATGTAGCGGGAGAAGGGAATCGGCCCGTGGGCGGCGATTTCGGCGAGGATGCGCGCGCGCAGGGTCACTGGCTTTCCCGTTGGCGTTCGGCGCGGTTCTGGGGAGTGCGGGTGAACATCTCGATCAGGTAATCGTGCAGGCAGTCGAAGAGTTGGCGTTGAAAGGTCCACTCAAACTGCGAGTGGTCGAGGTCGCGGGGATGCAAGTCGAAGTAATAAGTGTGGACAGGGATGTCGGGGTTCTTGAACTTGATGATGACCTCGACGGCCTCGCCCTTGGAGCGGGCATCGAAGTCGAGGAGGGGGTGCTCGTAGAGGCGGAGCTGAGTGAGGACGCGTTGGAGTCGGTCTTGGGGAGGGGGCACGTTGCGATTGTAACAATTGCAGGTGAAAGGAACTTTGTAATTGGGTAATCGGGTAATTTTGTAATCTGAACCGCCGCCAGCAACCAGCAACTGGCAACCAGCAACCAGCTCGAACCCGCTACTCGTACCTCAGCGCTTCGATCGGGTCCAGGTTGGCGGCTTTGATGGCGGGGAACATGCCGCTGACGACGCCGACGATGCTGAGGATCATGGTTGAAGCAATCAAGGTTCCGGCTTCAATCTTCAGGTGGATGTCGCCCTCGCCGGAGTCTTCGATGAAGGCGCTCCACAAGGTGAGCGAGCCGACCGACCAGGAGATGATGTAAGCCAGGACGACGCCAGCCAGCCCACCGATGAAAGTGATGGCCAGCGCTTCTGCGAGGAACTGCAACATGATGTGCCATTTCCGCGCGCCCAGTGCTTTCTCGACTCCAATTTCGCGCGTTCGCTGGGTCACCGAGACCAGCATGATGTTCATCAGGCCCACTCCGCCGATGCCCAGGGTGAGCAGGCCAATAAAGCCCAGCAGGATCTTGATGCCGGTAGTGATAATGTTCAGGTCGGCCAGGTCCTTGACGGCGTCGAAGACAAACACGGCGCGATCATCCTTGGGATCGAAGCTATGGTGGAAGGCCATGGACTCGCGCACTGCCTTGGCCACCTTCTCGTGATCGCCTTCGTAGTCGAGGAAAATCCCGTCGAGATTGCGCGTGTTCTTCAGGTCGCTCATGGCGCTGTACGGGATGTACACATTCCCGTTCATGTTGTCGTCGCCATTGGTGATGGTGTGCTTGCCTACGCCGATGACCTGGTAAGAGATTCCGTCGATGCGAACTGCCTCGCCCATCGCGTTCTGGCCTGAGAACAGTTTCTTTTTGACGTCGTAGCCGAGCACCGCCACCCGGGTGTGGGTTTGGTCTTCAGCATCGCCAAAATAGGTGCCCTCAGCGATTTCGACGCTGCGAATGCGCTCGTAGCTGGCGAAGGTTCCGCGAACGTTGAAAGTCGCGCTGCGGGTGCCGTAGGCAATGCGGCTCTGCTTGTTCTCTTCGGGAGAAATACGCTTGATCGAAGGGACTTCGGCGTTCAGGTACTCGATGTCGTCAGGCGTAAGATGAACTTCCGTGCCAGCGTTGCTTCCGCCGGCTTGCAGCGAAGTGCGGCCAGGAAAAACGCCCATAAGGTTTCCGCCGAAGCTGCGGAACGCAAGCATCAGGCCGCGCTCGAAGCCGTTGCCGTACGCCAAGAGCAGCACCACGGTGGCGATTCCCCAGGCCATGCCCAGCATGGTGAGGAAACTGCGGCGGCGGTTGTGACGAAGCGCTTCGTAAGCCTGGGAGCCGATGTCGCGGATCATGAATTCGTTACTCCTGGCGCAGCGCGTCGATGGGCGCCAACAAGGCGGCCTTGCGCGCTGGGTAGAGGCCGGCGACGACTCCGGCGACGGTGAGGGACAGAATGGCAATGGCGGCCGAAGCCGGCACAATGCGCGGAGTATCGAAGCCCTCTGGAGAGGGGAGTTGGGCCAGCAGCGTCATCAGGCCAGCCGAAATGGCCAGACCAATGCCGCCGCTGAACAGGGTGAGGAATGCGCCCTCGGCAAAGAACTGGGTGAGAATGTTGCGATGGGTGGCGCCCAATGCCTTACGCAGGCCGATCTCGCGGGTGCGTTCGGTCACCGATACCAGCATGATGTTGATGATGCCGATGCCGCCGAGGCCAAGCGTAACAATGCCGACCACGCCCAGAAAATAGTCCATGGCGTCGAAGATTTTGGCCACGCGAATAGAGCCTTCAATGGTGTCCCAATCTTCGAAAGCGTCGATGAGCTTGGGGTCGAAGCCGTGGCGGTGGGCGATGATGGTGTGCACTTCCTCCTTGGCGGCGGTGTGCAGTTCCTTGGTCAAAGGGCGGTAGTTGATGAAGGAGATGGCATTATCTGCGTTTTCCCCCTTTACCGGATACAGCGTCCGCATGGTTTCGGCAGGAATGAAAATGCGTCCGTTGGTGCCGTTGTTGCCATCGCGGCCGACTTTATCGACCACCCCAACAATCTCGAAGCCCGTGCCGTTGAGCAAAATGCTGGCGCCCAGCGCGGGACGGCCGGGAAAGATTTTCTTGACCAACTCCCAGCCAATGACGCAGACGCGGCGGCGCTCGGTGTTGTCTTGCTCGTTGAACCAGCGCCCGGGCTCAATCGGCACATTCCGGATCTGGTTGTACACCGGGGCCACTCCAAACACCTGGCCGTTGGCGCTGCCAAAATCGCTGACCGCGCGGATATCATCGCGTTGAATGACGGGAGAAACCGCGCGCAGCAGCTTGGCGTGGTCCCGGACATCAAGAAAGTCGTCGTAGGTGAAGTTGTAACGGCGTCCGGATTGGCTGCTGCCTTCGACCGCAGGAATGCGCCCGGTGAAGGTAAACATGATCTCCTGCCCCAGGCTGGAGAGTTGCTTTACCTGGCCGCTGCGGAAGCCTTCGCCCAGTCCCACCAACAGCAGCAACGAACCCACGCCCCAGGCGATGCCAAACATGGTCAGAAACGACCGCAGTTTGTGGGCCCACAGCGTGGAGAGGGATTGCCGGACGATTTCGACCAGAGTGCGCATAGAGAGACTACATCCTCCCTTGTAGATACGAATTGGCAGGGGAACCGGTTCCCGAGAAATGGACTATTCGTCAGACATCACGAACCGGCAGAAGGTTAGCTGGAGGCCCGAGCGGTTCCTTGGTGGGGCTTCCTTGCCCGCGTAGGGGGCCACCGGCTAGCCCATGCCAAGTTCGTCCGCCGATTCGAGCGGCGATCCGCAGCGGCGGCAAATGACGGCAGAACAGTCGCCGCAGGTGAGCGGGTCGCTGACGCTGGTAGCGCAGGCCGGGCAGTACAACAAATCGGGCGGCGGGGAGGAGTCTGGATTCGAGTGAGGGAGGCTGTCCATGATGGAAAAATAACACAATGCCGGAAGCGGCTCCCGTTCGCTCCTGCTGCCTGCCCTCGCACCCTACGACTCAGTCGGGGCGGTGGTGCAGAATCACTTCGCCTTGCTTGGGTGGCAGAGTGATGGGGAACTCGGCAATTACCGCGCCAATGGGAAAGCGCGCGATCAGGTTTTCTTTCTTGTTGATTGCCGAGATCCACTTATGGCTGGTGCTGAAGAAGACCCATCCGGTGGCGATGCGGTTCTGCTCTTGCAACCGCGTCTGCCGCAGCGCGTTGCTGCCCAGGTATTCCACGAACTCGGTCACCAGGTTCTGATAGTCGAGGAAGTATTTCTGTTTGCCCTCAACTTTTTCCGGATGTTTTTTGCGCTGCCGTTCGATTTGGTGCTCCATCTCAGCCGCCTCGTCCTGCAACGCGGCGGCAAAGTTATCGGGATCCAGGCTGTGTTCAATGACGTTGTGGTGGTTGAGGAACTCGAGAGTCATGTTTTCAGGAGTGACGTAGAGTGGGCCTTCGCCGCGCAATTCCACGGTCATGATAAAGCCCATGACGTGGTGAACGCGGTGATGCACATGTTCCAGCTCCTGCAGGTCGGCGGCGAGGGTGACGGTCATGCCCTCGGCCGTCAGGCCATAGCGGTAGCGCCCGTCCTCCCCCAAAGTCAGCGTGCAGCCCGGGGCGTTCTCTTGCCAGCGCAACACCGGCGCCTTAGGGGGTTGCTCCGCGCTCGCACCAACCACGAGCCCGCCCAGCAGCAAGAAGCCAGGGAGAAGCCGGAAACGGCTACGGAGAGAAAGCGATGCTGTGAGCAAGCTCAAATTCAAGTTCCTGCCAGGCGCTACTAACTGAGACGCGGGAATCGTTCCGAGGGTAGAGAGAAACGCGGCTGCGAGGTGGGAATCGCAGCCGCGAGCTTCGATCAAGCCTTACTGGACTTTCAGCGTAACCGTGGTCGAGTGAGTGATCGTTCCCGACGTACCCGTGATGACAATGGGGTAGGTTCCGGGAACGGTGGGCTGCACCACTGTGACCGTGGCCGAGGCAGACTTGGTGGTGTCGGCTTGAGCGACGGCAGTCACGTTTACCATGGCGGGACTGGGCACGGTTGCTGGGGCAGTGTACAAGCCAGCCGTCGAGATGGTGCCGACGGTGGCGTTCCCCCCCGCTACACCGGCCACTTGCCAGTTCACCATCGTGTTCGTGCTGTTGGAGACCGTGGCGGCGAACATCTTAGTCGCGTTCACTGAAACCGTAGCTGTAGTCGGAGTGATGGCCACAGAAACGACCGGTGGTGGTGGTGGTGGGGTGCTGCCGCCGCCTCCGCAGGAAGTCAGGAGCATCGTCGGAGCGATCATCAGCACCGCCAACAGAAGCGTCGCGCCCTTACGGCGGCGGAGCGGCGAACTGAAGAAAATTCCGAACAACAAGCCGAATGCCGACAAGCCCCAGGCCAGAGGTTTAGCGCTGGTACTGGTGCTTGAAGTGCGGACAGGATGCGCCTGCGTGGTGGGCAACGTGGTACCAAACGTGATAGTGGAGGTCATGGTGCCGTTCGCTGGCGGCGTGACCGAAGCCGGATTCGGAGTGCAAGTCACTCCGCTCGGCAGGGTCGTCGGGCAGGAAAGCGTGACTGCGGAGTTGAAGCCACCAGTCGAAGTGACAGTGACGGTGCTGGTTCCGGAAGCGCCATTAGTCACGGTGACGGTGGCGGGGCTAGCCGAGAGTGAGAAGTTCCCTGTCCCTGTCTGCGTGATGTTGAACGCCGTTACAAAAGCGTCAGACATGCCGGCATTTTTCGTCGAGTTGGAAATGGGAAAGTCTTTTGAATCGGTATTCCCTGCAACATAGACAATTCCCGCAGCATCCACTGCGACTGCTCCGTTGGCATGGGTGTTCTCGTCGCTCGAGCCACCCAGATAGGTGGAGAAGACCAGAGAACTGCCGCTGTTGGACATCTCGGTCACAAAGGCGTCGGACGCACCATTCAAAGCTGCCTGAGTGGGGCTTGCAGTGGGGAAAGTGGTCGAAGTGGTTTGGCCGGTGACATATACGTTTTCGGTGGAGTCCAACGCGATGCCTACGCCCTGGTCCTTACCGCTGCCGCCCAGGTAGGTGGAGAAAACCAGCGCGGTTCCGGTGGGGTTGAGCTTTGAAATAAAGACATTGTTTAGGCCATTCAAGGAAGCCTGGAACGGGCTCTTGGTTTTGAAGTCGGCAGAGAAGGTGGAGCCGGTAACGTAAAGGTTGCCACCTGAGTCCACTGTAACCCCCAAAACATCGTCTTGCTTGCTCCCGCCCAAGAAGGTCGAAAACGTCAGGTTTTTACCGGTTGGGTCGAACTTGGTGATGAAGCCATCGTCTTGAGCGGTGCCGCCGTTGGCTGCCGCATCGCACATTTCGTCGCCGCCACATTTAGGCTGCAAGACCCCCGCGGTGGTCGGGAAGTCAATGGAGATGGTACCGCCCGCGACGATGATGCTGTTGGTGCTATCCAAGGCCAACGCATTTAGCGAATCGCCGCCCGAGCCCCCGAGGTAGGTCAGATACGTGGATGTTCCGGTGGTATCCAGTTTGCCGACCATTCCGGTCTGCCCATTCGAGGCCCCAGGAAATGCGGCCTGATATGCGTTGAGGGTAGGCAGATTGGTGGATGTGGTCGAACCTCCGAAATAGGCGTTGCCGGAGGCGTCGGCTTGCAATCCAAAAATGAAGTCGTCGCCGCTGCCGCCGACGTAGGTCGCATATACCAGAGTGCCGGAGTTGTTAAAGCGGGCGACAAAGCCGTCGAAGCTGCCGCCGCCATACGCCGGACCGATCGTTTTGGGAAAGTCGGTGGAGCCGGTGTCGCCAGCCACAAAGATGTCGGGAGTGGCCGAACCAGGCAGCAACGCCAGGGTCAAGCCGGCGTCGTCTTTGGCGCCCCCCAAGAGCGTCGAGAAGGTCACGCTTCCAGTCGAGCTCAACTCGTAAAGAAAGATATCGTCCAGTCCCTTGTAAGAACCCTTGGTGTGGGGAAAGCTGGACCCGCCGGTGTAGCCAGTGATGTAAGCGTTGAAACTACTATCTACCGCGATGGCTTCGGCTACGTCGTCCGCCGTGCCGCCGCGCAACAAGGAATAAACCATGGTTGGGTCGATCACCAATTCGTGGCTGCGATCATACTCTCCCACCGTAAAGCCAACCTTATTGTCGGCAATCCGGAAGCTGGCATCCACGGGTACGCGCACGCCGTCCTTTTCCTGAAAGGCCACCGGCTTGTGAAAGCGCAAATCGCCGGCCGAGGAATTCAGAACCAGGTCGCCATGGGAATCGGTCTTGACGCTGCGGACGCCATCAAAGCTCATGGCGATCTGCTGCGGCGAAGCACCGGGTTGCACGATGTAGTCGAATTCCATCTGGTGCTGGGCGCCATGGAAGGTCAGCCCGATTCCCGGATAGACCTCAGAGTAGTTGATCCTGGCGTATTGCTGGATGCCCGTCTTCCATTGGCTGGGATCGTTGCCCTGGTAGTAGTTGCTGACGCCGGGGAGTTCGCTATCGCCGCGGATGGCGGCGTTGGGGTTCGCTCCCAGCATCTTCATGCGTACGGCTGTGTAGGACGACGAGTGCACGGCGCGGCCCCGATTGGGAAGCCGGCGGTCGGAGGCTGCTTGCTCCCGACCGGCGGGAAGCGCAAACGTCGCTTCCGTGGGCGTGAAGAAGGCCGTATAACCCGTGCCCCGAGCCAGGAACTTTACGCTGGAATCGGTCTGCCCCTGGTTCGCTTCGAACGAAACCGGCAGATTGGCGAGTTGGGAGAGCACATGCTGGCGCTGGGCGGGCGTCGCCGCTGCCCGGGCCGAGGCTTTCGCGGCCGAGGAGGTGGAGTGAGAATTGTTGAGCTTCCAGACCCCTGCGAACAGACCGCACACGAGGAGAGCAAACACCGCTGTTGAGAACCACCGTCGCTGAAGAATCACTGTTTCCTCCGATTTTTGATCAATGCAGCTCTGGAAAACCTCCCCGAGCTCTCCAGCGAGTGGCTCCGCCAAGACGCAAGGTTTTCGTGAACTGCGGAATCTATTGCAGTATCTTTGCAGTATGGGGCTCCGGCGATGCGATTGTCAACGAATTGTCGACCCGGCCGAGTGTGATAAATTTAAAGAATTGTGGGCGCGTAGCTCAGCTGGCAGAGCAATGCCCTTTTAAGGCATGGGTCGATGGTTCGAGTCCATCCGCGCTCACCACAGCATATCCTCTCGGTCCTTCCGTGGTATCGTTTCTCTCGCCTGAATTCCTTGCCAATTTGGAGAATCAATGAAGAACCCTGCTAGTCCATTCTTGCTCGCAATCTTGATCTGCCTGGCATCCACTCCTGCCTGGTCGCAGCAGGAGAAAGTGGACCTCGATACCGTCACTCGCATCCGCTATGAAGGCTTTCGCAATTCCAAAATTATGGATCTCGCGACTGGTCTGATGGACTCGATTGGTCCCCGCCTCACCGGCTCGCCCAACATGAAGCGGGCGAATGAGTGGACCCGCGACCAACTGACTTCGTTTGGCTTGTCCAATGCTCATCTGGAATCATGGGGCCCCTTCGGACGCGGCTGGGCGCAGCAGTCGGTGAGTGTTCGCATGACCTCGCCCGATGTGGCCCCCCTGCTTGCCTACGCCAAAGCCTGGACCCCCGGCACCAACGGTGTAGTGCAGGGCAAATGCATCCGCGCCACTATCGAAGACAAGAAGGATTTTGATAAATACAAGGGCAAGCTGGCGGGCATGATCGTGATCCTCGGTACGGATGCCGACATCAAGCCGATCGCCGATCCGCCCTACGAACGCCTCACCGACAAGCAACTCGCCGACATCGGGCAATATCAGATTCCCAGCGAGCGGCCGTCCGTTGGCTATGCCGAGTTCCTCAAACGGCAGCGCTTCCAGAAAGAAGTCGCCAAGTTCCTGGCCGATGAAAAAGTGTTGGCGGTGATTGACCACAGCCGCGGGACCTCCGGTGGCGGGACCGTCTTCGTGCAGTCGGGCGGCCCCTTCAAGATTGGCGAAACCGTCACCGTCCCAGCGCTCACTCTCGCCACCGAGCATTGGAGCCGCATCGCACGGC
Organism: Acidobacteriaceae bacterium; assembly: GCA_025360645.1. Classification (GTDB taxonomy): domain Bacteria; phylum Acidobacteriota; class Terriglobia; order Terriglobales; family Acidobacteriaceae; genus JANYBT01. Next base: position 18,980 of record JANYBT010000010.1, read on the forward strand.
TCCTGAAGCAAAACAAGGAAGTCCAACTCGAACTCAATGTCGTCAACAATTTTTATGACGACGATCCCATGCAGTACGACACGTTGGCGGAAATTCCCGGCACCGACAAGAAGGATGAGCTGGTCATGCTCGGCGCCCATCTCGACTCCTGGCAGGCGGGCACCGGCGCCACTGACAACGGGGCTGGAACCATCGTCATGATGGAGGCGGTGCGGATTCTGAAAGCCCTCGACCTGAAGCCGCGGCGCACCATCCGCATTGGGCTGTGGAGCGGAGAAGAGCAGGGACTGCTGGGCTCGCAGTTCTATGTGCAGCAACATTTCGGCTCGCGTCCGCCCATGGACGAACCCGAGTTCCAGGGCATGCCCGGTCTGTTGCGGCGGCAAGCGGGCCCAGTCACCGTGAAGCCGGAACAGGCCAAGGTCAGCGCCTACTTCAACGTGGACAATGGGACTGGAAAAATTCGCGGCATCTACTTGCAGGAGAATGCCGCCGTTGCTCCCATCTTTGAGGCCTGGATGCAGCCCTTCAAAGACCTGGGCATGTCCGCCATCACCATGCGCAACACCGGCGGCACCGACCATCTGTCGTTTGACGCGGTCGGCATCCCCGGTTTCCAGTTTATTCAGGACCCCATTGAATATGAGACGCGGACCCACCATTCCAATATGGACGTGTATGACCGCCTGCAGCCCGAAGATTTGAAGCAGATGGCGGTCATCGTCGCCAGCTTCGTGTATGACGCCGCCATGCGCGACCAGTTGCTTCCCCGCAAGCCCATCGAGAAGCCGCTACCTAAAGAGTCGGAGAAGCCGGAGAAGAAGGACGAGTAGGGGTGGGGTCTCCCGCGCTGCGAAAATCGCGCAGAGTAGCGCCGCCCTCTGCTAGAAGGATGTTGGGGCGAGAGATGAGCCAGCCAAAAAACCGGGCTTAGACCTTGCCGCCGAGCAGGGTAATCTGCTTTGACGACAACTGAGGCCCTCCCGCCGCGATGATAGCGGCGATGGCGGCCTTCACGATGCTGTTGTTCAGCCCGGGGCCGACCGGAGAGATGGTGGTCTTCCCGCCCACAGTGAGTCCGCCGTCGGTCACCGCCAGCCACTGCACGCTGGTCCCGTCGGCGATAATTACCCGCACCGTCGCGCTGCCCGCGCCCGTCGCGGAATTTTCCGCAAGCGCCGCCGCCGACTCAGGAATGAGTGCAGCCAATCCAATTGCACTTATCGAGCTGGCCAGTTTCTGGAAGAGTTCCCGGCGTCCAATTGTAAGTAAGTTCTTCATTAGTTGATCCCCATGAGGACATTCACGTTGGTGCTTAGGACAACGGTGTTAAACTGAGTCGCGATCTGGTTCACGATCGCAGTTTTCAGTATCGACAGGTTGTCTGATACCGGCACCGCGGCGTCCCAAATAAACAAAATTCCCGTTTCTATAGGGTTTCCCCCGCCGTCTCCCCCGGAGATGGTCATTGTGATTTCTACCTGTGTAAATGAACCAACTACATAGCAGATGGCGGTTGGCAGAGCAAAGGCAAAAGGCTCCATTGGTTTCTCCTTCTTATCTTACTTTACTGAATCTGGATACTGATGCGGGCCGACGCGCCTCCTGACGCCGTGTTCGTCACATCCTTGATCTCGATTCCATCCCCTTGAGACACTGAGACTGTGTCCGCGAAATCAGTGCAACTGGTCGAGGAATTCATAATCGAACACAATAATGGCGTGGGCGTGCACGCCCCCAGGCTCGCACACTTAAGGACGGTAAAGGTATCGGTTTTGCCGGCACCGGGTGCCGAGGAGTAGGACACTACGAGGTTCTTAAGGATGCCCGTCAAGCTAACAGGTTGCTCCATGGCCGCGCCGATTGCCAAGCAGGCCGTATTAGAGGAAGAAGGAAATACAAATATGGTCGCATTGCTCGACACACCTCCCGTACAAAAAAACGAAAGCATCGCCCCGCCGGTCGTGCTGGCCGCGGGAATCAGGTCAACCAAGTGGAGATGGGAGGAGCCGATCTCGCCCACGGTGATCCCGACCGACTCTCCTAATGGACATGGAGTGGTCGAGCCG
>JANYBT010000022.1 GCA_025360645.1 Acidobacteriaceae bacterium
CGCGATCCTCTGAAGGGGGGCGCTCTTCACCGGGACAGGAACGACTTGACGCGATCGCGGGTGGTCTGGACCCTGTGCCACCGGGCCTAAAGGCCGATGCTGAGGGGTGCTTGACGCGGCCCTAAAGGGCCGCTCTTCCACTTACCCCGAAAACGGTCGGGGCTGAAAAGCCCGGTCGACGGAACGGGTTGTGCGGCCCTGAAGGCCGGCTCTTTCCACTTACCCCGAAAAGCCGGGGGCTGAAGCCCCGTTGATTGAATGGGGTTGCGCGGCCCTAAAGGGCCACTCTTCCACTAACCCCGAAGACGGTCGCTGAAGCCCGTCAATAGAATGTGCTGACGCGGCCCTTTTAGCGCCGCGTTCCCGACGTCCGGGAGAAGAGCGCTCTCGCGTTCGACTCCCCCCTCGTCCCAGTGGAAGAGCGGCCCTTTAGGGCCGCGTCAAGCACTCCACGACATCGGCCTTTAGGCCCGGTGGCACAGGATCGAGACCGCCCGCGATCGCCGCGGAACAATAAGGATAGTCTTCGGGCCTCGCCGCCAACCCGGCGCGCACGGGATTCCGCAACAGGTATCCGCGATGATGTTCGTAATCCCGTTTATCGCGAATTCTATGGTTAGTGAAACTCGGTTGCCAAACCGGTCTCGCGGAATGCAAACGAAACGAAAATCCGCCCTTGATAAATTGCACGGCCCGCTCCACAGAGAAAGGGTCGGCGGACGTGAGCAAAAGATGGAAGTGGTCGGGCATGATGACAAATTCGTGGAGCTGATATTTTCCTTGCGCGCGATAGTCGAGAAGGGTTTCGGCGAACAATCGGGCGGTGGCGTCGCAGCGAAAGATGGCACAACGCTGCGCCGCCACAGAGGTGACGAAGAAAGTTCGGTTGTCCTCCATACGGGAGAGGATAGAGCGATCTGGACGGCTCCGATGTGAAGCGGGTCACATGGAAATGGTCGTCTTTCACCACCGGGCCTAAAGGCCGATGTTTTTGAGTACTTGACGCGGCCCTAAATGGCCGCTCTTCCACCGACCCCAAAAAACCTGGGGCTGAAGCCCGGTCGATGGAACGGGGTTACGCGGCCCTGAAGAGCGGTTCCTCCAGCGACCCCTGAAAAGGCCTGGGGCTGAAGCCCGTCAATAGAATGTGCTAACGCGGCCCTAAAGGGCCGCTCTTCCACCTACACCAAGGCGCGGCCAAGCGCTGGGTGGCTGACGCGCGGTCTATTTCATCGGAAGCCTGCGCGGTGTTCTTTCAAGATGCAACGACCCATTCATCCGAAGCGGGCGCGGTGTTCTTTCAGGATGCAGCGGTCCATCACTACGAAGATTCCGGCGGCGCGGGCTTTGGCGGCGGCGGCTTCGTGGACCACGTCTTCCTGCATCCAGATGGCGGGGATTTTCAGCTGGATGGCCTGAGCGACGATTTCTTCCACAAACTCCGGGCGACGAAAGATGTTGACCAGGTCAATCTTGCCGGGGACGTCAAGCAGGGTGGCATAGGCATCCTCGCCGAGCGCCTCTTTGACTTGGGGATTGACGGGGATGATGCGATATCCCTGGGACTGCATGTAGGCGGCGACGCCATGACTGGGTCGCATCGGGTTGTCAGACAAGCCAACCACCGCGATGTTCTTCGCCGTGGTCAGAAGATCGCGGATGGGATCGGAAGACACGAGGCTCCTTCGGGTTGCAGTTCCATTCTAGTCACAAGGGAGGGCTGCGGCCAAACCCGCGCTATCGCTGAAACATCTTGCGGCCAAACCCGGCGCTATCGCTTAACTTCCTTATCGCTGACCTTCTTTATCGATCAAACATCTTTCTTACGGGAGGCGCGAGCAGGTACACCAGCGCAAAGCCGTTGACGATTCCCATGATCAGAGCGAGAGGGGAGGGATGGATCAAGCGAGGCAGAAGCGAGACGATCCCGACGGCTGCGAAGACGATGGTCAGCAAGCGGGCCCAGTTTTGCATGGCCATCAAGCCAAAGCCGAGAACGACATGAACCAGGGCGTAGAGCAAGAGGGCAAGTCCGATCCAGCGTCCGGTGCCCGAAAGCAAACGCTCGACAAAGTTGCCTTCCGCAGCCAGGGACGCCAGTTTGGCAGTCAGCCCGGAAGCCAGCCATACCAGAAGCGCGAACAGTACGCCCATGCCTCCGCGAAAGAATTGATAGATGGCGATGAAAGTAACGCCGACGGGACGAATAAGCGCCTCCTGAGGATATACCAACAATAGCTCACAGCCACAGTATAGGAATCGCGGCTTGGGGGGAAGTACAAAGTTGGTGCGCGGACGGTGCTGCGTTCAGGTGCGAACAAGGCGCGAAGGGCGATGTAAGATGAACATTCATGGTGTTCCCTTTGAGCTCAGGCATTCCCGAGGTGTTTCCGACGGCGCAGCAGGAGGTCGCGCGGATCGCGTCCCAGGCGGGAGTGAAGTGGGCGGTTGAGTGGTTTCGTCGCCAGGAACCGCAGTTGGCGCAGTGGCAGATGGAGTTGGCGCGCATTCCCGGCCCACCTTTTGGCGAGGAAGAACGCAGTCGTTGGGCGGAGCAGAGATTCCGGGAATTGGGATTGGAGGATGTGCACCGCGACGAGTTGGGGAATGTTTTCGGGAGGAGTGAAGGATTCGGGCAGCGCTGCGTGGCAGTGAGCGCCCACCTGGATACAGTTTTTCCGGCAGGAACGAAGCTGGAAGTGAAGCAGCAGGGAAGCCGTCTGGAAGGGCCTGGCATTTCCGACAATGCGGCGGGAGTGACGGCACTGCTGGCGATGGCGGCGGTGATGCGCGAGGCCGAACTGCAGCATGGCGCTCCGATCCTGTTCATCGCGAACGTAGGCGAGGAGGGCGAGGGCGACCTGCGCGGAATGAGGCATGTATTTGCCACGCCGCGCTTAAGCGAGAGCATTGCCAGTAGCCTGGTGGTGGATGGAGCGGGCAGCGACACGGTCATCGCGCAGGCCTTGGGGAGCAAGCGTTTTGAGATTGAAGTGCGCGGGCCGGGAGGCCACTCCTGGAGCGACTATGGCGTACCTCATCCGGTGGTGGCGCTGGCGAACGCAATCCAGAGGCTGAGCCAGATGGCGCTTCCGCAATCGCCGAAGACGACGTTCAACGTGGGAACGATTCAGGGTGGGACCTCAGTGAATTCGATTCCGCAGTCGGCCACTATGCGGGTGGATTTACGCTCGGCATCGGCGGAGGAGCTGGACAAACTGGAAGGCGCGCTGCGGGTTGCCATGGAGCATTGCGTAGAGGAAGAGGATGAGCGCTCGGAGAGGCTGGGGAAACGCGGCGGAAAACTGAGCGCGGAGTTGCGGATGATTGGGGATCGTCCGGCGGGGGAGGTAGCGGAGGGGGCGAGGATTCTGCAGGTGATGGATGCGGTGGACGGGCATCTGGGCAATGTGACGCGTCGGCAGCGGGCGTCCACCGATGCGAATATTCCCATCGCGCTGGGGCGGGAAGCGATCACCGTTGGGGGCGGCGGGACTGGCGGTGGAGCGCATACCTTGCAGGAGTGGTTTGATTGCCGGGGGCGGGAATTGGGGCTGAAACGGATCCTGCTGGCGCTGCTGGCCCTGGCGGGGTCGGCTGAGTAGTATAAAAAATGCGTGGAATTGGGCTATACTTTTGGCCAGTTGGCGCGTCTAACGAAGTAAGGCGATGGTTCTCCTAATGGTTCTCCCGTTGAAGCGGGGAGGCACATCGGTATTAGGCTCATCGGTATAATGAGTTGTGGTGCATTCTCAGGAGGAAATTGACGTATGGATTCGCGCGCAAGCGCCTTTTTGGTGCGCCTGAAGGCGAACCGCTGGGCGTACACAGTGACGATTGCGGCCACCTTGGCCGTGGGAATTTTGCTGGGCACAATTGTATCGTCGGGGGTGAAGGGCAAAGAACCGAAGTCGTCCGACGCCACGCAATTGACGGTGCCGGCACCGCAGCAGTTGTCCAACACCTTTTCGCAGATTTCCAAACAATTGGAACCGAGCGTAGTCAACATCAACACTGAATCAACGGTAAAGAATCCGCACGTCCGCCGTGGTGCTCCCGGTGGACAGGGCGGACAGGGTGGGCAAGGAGACGATCAGCAAGATTTATTCGACCGATTTTTTGGTGGTCAAGGCGGGCAGGGTGGTCCGGGCGGGGACGGCAGTATCCGCGAACGTTCGCTGGGTTCGGGAGTGATTGTGGACCCGAAGGGCTACATTGTGACCAACCGGCACGTGGTCGAGAAGGCGGACCGCATCCGGGTGAAGCTGCAGGATGATGCGGCGGGCGTGCAGCACGACGCCAAGTTGATCGGGATGGACCAGGAAACCGACCTGGCGGTGATCAAGATCGATGTGGACAAGCCGCTGCCCGCAGCCAAGATGGGGAACTCGGAGAGCATGCAAGTGGGCGATTGGGTGCTGGCCGTGGGGAGCCCGTTCGGCTTGCAGGAAACCGTGACGGCGGGCATTGTTTCGGCCAAGGGGCGGAACATTGTTCCGGGCCGGCAGTTCCAGTCGTTCATCCAAACCGATGCGGCGATCAATCCCGGGAACTCGGGCGGACCGCTGGTGAACATGACCGGTGAAGTGATCGGCATCAATACAGCGATTATTACCGAAACCAGTACCTATGCCGGCGTGGGTTTCGCCATGCCGTCCAATACGGTGGTGCAGGTGTACAACCAATTGATCGCACCGGACCACCGCGTAGTGCGCGGGTCGATCGGAGTGATGTTCAGCGCGCAGGAATCTCCGGCAGTGGCGCGTGTGTATGGCGGCGGTTCGGGAGTGACACTGTCTAACGTAGTCGCTGGAAGCCCCGCGGACGAGGCAGGGTTGAAGGTGGGGGACACGATCACAGCGGTGGATGGCAAACAGGTGAAGGTGGGCGACGATCTGGTGTCTGACATCGCGGTGCGCAAACCGGGATCGAAGGCAAAACTGACCTACCTGCGCAACGGAAACAAGTCAGAAACGATGGTCACGGTGGGGGACAGGGCGAAATTGTTTGCAGCCCGTCTGGGAGATGAAGAAGCGTCCACCGATGAAGACCAACCGAAGCCGAGCAAGTTCGGCGTCACGGTTCGGCCGATTTCGCCGGAACTGGCAGAACGCATGAGCCTGACGGCGGGCAAGGGCGTGATTGTGACCGACGTGAAGCAGGGTTCGTTCGCGGATGACATCGGAGTGACCCGCGGCGATGTGATCCTGGAAGTCAACAAGAAGGTGGTAAACAGCGCGGACGACTTCAGCCGGATCGAATCGTCCCTGAAGAGCGGGCAAGACGTGGTATTTTTGGTACGCCAGCAGGGTGCTGGACGTCAGGATGGCGCGATCTTCCTGGCAGGTACGTTGCCGTAAGCAGTGATTTCAGAACCCAGCCGGGGAGTCTGGCTGGGTTCTGGTTGTTATCCTCAATTCAGGAGAGCACTGATTTTGGTCTTGCCCCGCTTATTTAGCGTTGGCCTCGCTGTGGCGTTGGCGTGTGCTGCGACACCGTGGGCGTCCGCGAGGGCAGCGAAAAGGCATCATGGCTCGGCTGCGGCCCATCGGGGATCTGCGGTTGGACACATGCATCACCCGGCTGGAGCGAGGGCGGCCTCCGGCAAACATTCTCGATCAAAGAAGAATACGAAGGTGCGCGGGCAGAAGGAAATTGACGCCCAGCGCACAAATCAAATTCAGACGGCGCTCATTCGGGAGCATTACCTGAGTGGCGAGCCTTCTGGCGCATGGGACAGCGCGACGCAAGAAGCTCTGCGCAAGTATCAAGCGGCCCACGGCTGGCAGGACAAGTCGGTACCGGACTCTCGCGCCTTGATCCAATTAGGATTGGGACCGAATCACGATCGCTTGCTGAATCCAGAAAGCGCGATGACCAGCGGAAAGATCCAGAGCCCTGCACCATCGCAACTCGAAGCCGGCCCCACGCAAAACAAAACCAACCCGTAGTTTCCCACCTGTAATTCCACGACGCCATTCGCGACGCTTCGCAGAAATCCGCGGTTTTACTCTAACCCGGGCCTGCGCACTCTCCGCCGACTCAAAGGCCACCAAGGGTGCGACGCTCAATCAGGACGACGAGACTTAGCGTTTTGAAGGAGACGACTGGAGCGCGTTGCCGGCGGCGGCGCGGTCCACCATCCAGAGCAAGCGGCCATCAGCGGGTAAGACCAGTTGGGCAGGGAGGGGCGGTTGCAACGGCGGTCCAAGTACCTGAGGCAACATCGCCGCCTTATCCGGGCCGCTCACCAGGAATACTACGTTGGCCGCAGCGTTGAGCAGTGGGAGGGTGAAGGTGATGCGGTCGGTCTGAAACTTCTCCACCCAGTTCGCGATGACCAGACGCTCATGTTGGTGAAGACCGGCGCTGCCTGGGAACAACGAAGCAGTATGACCGTCGGGGCCCATGCCGAGCAGAATCAGGTCGAAGCGGGGGAACTGGCCGGGGGTGGACGCAAAGAAGTCTCGTAGCGTCTGCTCATAGGCAAGGGCGGCTGCGGCGGCATCGGGGTTTTCTGCAAGAACGCGAAACACGTTTTGGCGGGGGACGGCGACCTTCGATAGCAATGCCTCCTCCGCCATGCTGAAGTTGCTGGCGGGATCAGTGGGGGGAACGTGGCGTTCGTCGTTCCAAAACAAAAACGACTGCTTCCACGGCAGAGTGTCGAGGTAGTCGGAGGCCAGCAGGGAATAGAGGCCTCGGGGAGTGGAACCGCCGGCCAGCGCCACTGTAAATTGTCCGCGGGCGGCAACCGCGGCACGGGCTATTGCGGCAAACTCTTCGGCGGCGGCGCGGAATAAATCCGCAGAAGTATTGAGCACGCGGATTTCGGGGGCTACGCTCATGCTCATTGGGGGTGGATCTTCGCGTCGGCGTAGCAAGCGGCGCCGAGGAGCGCAGTCTTGTCGTTGGTGATGACTTTGACCGGAACCGACTCAAGCAGGGTCTGCATGCGTCCCTTGCCGAGAAACGCTTGCATGAACAAAGGGCCCGCCAGCTTGGGGAGGATCTTGGGGCTGATGCCGCCACCCAGAAAAACTCCGCCTAGAGCGAAGAGCTTGAGCGCGAGATTGCCCGCTTCGGCGCCATACACGCTGATCATCAGGTCGAGGGCTTGTTCGGCGAGCGGGGATTTGCCTGCCAAAGCGGCTTTGGAGATGGCAGCGGCGGGATCTCCCTGGCGCATTTCCTCGGCGAGCCAGGACTCATGGTGGCCGCGATAGCTCTCGCGGAGGAAGTGAAACACGTTGACCAGGCCGGGACCGGAAATGATGCGCTCATAACTGACATGGCCGAAGCGGCCGCGCAGAAAATGAAGCAGTTCAACTTCGAGATCGGTGCGGGGAGCGAAGTCGGTGTGGCCACCTTCGCAAGCAAACACGCGGTGGCGCGTGCCATCCCAAAAAAGGCCGGCTTCTCCCAGCCCAGTGCCCGCGGCAATCACCGCTTGATTGCCAGGGGCGGGATCCTGGATCTGATTTAGAGGAACCAGGTCTTTCTCGTCTAATGCCGCGATGCCGCAAGCATTGGCTTCGAGGTCGTTGATGAGAAAAACGGAGTCCATGCTGAGTTCAGTGCGAAGGTGGGAAGCCAGCACGACCCAGGGCAGGTTGGAAGTTTCGACCCGCTCGTTGCGGACGGGGCCGGCGATGCCAAAGCAAGCCGCATCGGCCTTGCGAGAGGAACCGGCCATGAACTTGAGGACGATTTCGTCGAGGCTGCGAAAGTCGCGGCTGGGGAAGATGGACTCTTCCTGGATTTCGCAGCGCCCGCTCTGAACGTCGGCGAAGGCGAGGCGAGTGTTGGTACCGCCAATGTCACCGGCAAGAATCATTTCTCGAAGTTCCTCCAGCGACGGCCGTCGCGCTCCAGCAGATCATCGGCCTCTTTGGGGCCCCAGGTACCGGCGACGTAGTTGGGGAAGGCGCGCGGTGGCAGAGCTTTCCAAATATCCAGAACGGGGCTCACCACGGCCCACCCGGCTTCGACCATGTCGGCGCGCTGGAATAGCGTGGCGTCTCCAATCATGCAGTCATGCAGCAGACGTTCGTAGCCAGTGCTGGGAGCCTTGCCGAAGTAGTCGGCATATTCGAAGTTCATGTCCACCGAACCAAGTTTCATCACTGGGCCGGGCGCCTTAGCCGCGAAGCGCAAAGAGATGCCTTCTTCGGGCTGAATGTGCATCACCAATTGATTGGGCATCAGGTCATTGACGGTGGTGTCGCGGAACAGCACGAAGGGGGCGCGCCGGAACTGGATGACGACATGAGTATTGCGGACGGGCATCTGTTTGCCAGTGCGCAAATAGAAGGGAACGTCGGCCCAGCGCCAGTTGTCGATGTTCAACTTCATGGCGACGAAAGTTTCGGTGCGGGAGTCAGGCGGTACACCCGGCTCGGCGCGGTAAGCGGGGAAGCGATGGCCGTCCACCACGCCCTCTCCGTACTGGCCACGGACGGTGCGGCTTAAAACGTCTTCAGAAGAGAGCGGTTGGATGGCGTGTAGAATTTTGGCCTGTTCGTCGCGGACGGCGTCGGCCTGGAAGGAGATGGGCGGCTCCATGGCGGTCAGGCTGATGAGCTGCATGATGTGGTTGGGCACCATGTCGCGCAGAGAGCCGGCCTGATCGTAGTAGTGGCCCCGCGTCCCCACACCCACGGTTTCGGCCACTGAAATCTGCACGTGGTCAATGTAGCGGCGGTTCCAGATGGGTTCGAAAATTCCGTTGGCAAAGCGGAACGCCATAATATTCTGGACCGTCTCTTTGCCCAGGTAGTGATCGATGCGATAGATCTGATGCTCGGCGGCGACTTTGAGCAATTGAGCATTGAGGGCTTTGGCAGACTCCAGGTCTCGCCCAAAGGGTTTCTCGATAATCACGCGGCGCCAATGGCTATCTTCTTCGGTCAGGAGGCCGACGGCGGCCAGGTTTTCGACGATGGGAGCAAAGAACTCGGAAGCGGTGGCCAGGTAGAAAAAGTAATTGCCGTGAGTGCCGTGATCTTTGTCGGCCTGTTCCAGGGCCTGCTTCAGAGCGGGGTAGAGATTGGGATCGGAAAAGTCGGCGCTGATGTACTGCATGCGCCGGACGAACCACTCCCACAAGTCGGGCTCCACCGTGCTGGTGGCGAATTCCTTCATGTCGTCAGTGACTTGCTGGCAGAATTCTTCGGTGGTGATTTTTTTGTGGGCTACGCCGATGACCGCAAATTCACGAGATAGCAATTGCGGCTTGGCCAGGTTGTAGAGGGCGGGGATCAACTTGCGGCGGGTCAGATCGCCGGCAGCGCCGAAGATCACCATGACGCAGGGATCGCCGGGTCGTCCGCTGGGAAGAGCCGGTTCAGTCGAAGGCATGGTTATCGCAGCTCCAAAGCATGTTCATGACGGTGGTTTGCAGTATCGCACAAGCGGGCGCGGGGGCCGAAAGTCAGTGTTTTGCAGGCTCCACATGGCCGCCGAATTTCTGGCGCATGGCGGACAGGATTTTCTCGGCAAAGGTGTGTTCCTGGCGCGAGCGGAAACGAGTGTAGAGAGCTGCGGTCAAGACCTCCGCCGGGACTGCTTCCTCGAGGGCGGCCTGGATGGTCCAGCGGCCTTCGCCGGAGTCTTGCACGAAACCGGAATACTCGGCCAGATCGGGGCTCTCGGTGAGCGCCATCGCGGTCAGGTCCAACAGCCAGGAGCTGACCACGCTGCCGCGACGCCAGACCTCAGCAATCTCGCCCAGGTTCAGTTCGTAACGCAGATTTTCGGGCAGTTCCCTGGAGGTAGCGTTGCGGAAAATATCGAAGCCTTCGGCATAGGCCTGCATCATGCCGTACTCGATCCCGTTGTGGACCATCTTGACGAAGTGGCCCGAGCCGGAGCGTCCGCAGTGGATATAGCCGTCTTCGGATGTGCCGCCGAGGGCCGCGCGCCCGGGGGTGAGGGCGATATCGCCTTTGCCGGGAGCCAGGGTCTTGAAAATCGGGTCGAGTATGCGCAGAGCTTCGTCGGAGCCGCCGATCATCATGCAATAACCGCGTTCCAGACCCCACACGCCTCCGCTCGTGCCGACATCCACGTAGTGGATGCCTTTCTTCTGCAGGATTTCGGAGCGGCGGACGTCGTCCTTGTAATACGAGTTGCCGCCGTCGATGATGATGTCACCCGAGCTCATGCGGTCGGCGAGGGCCATGACAGTCTTCTCGGTGGCATCGCCGGAGGGAACCATGACCCAAACGGCGCGAGGTGCGGAAAGCTTGCTTACGAGATCGTCAAGGGAAGAGGAGCCGGTGGCACCCTCGCCCGCGAGTTGCTGAACGGCTGCGGTGCTCAGGTCCGAGACCACCAGTTGATGACCGCCGCGCATGAGGCGTCGCGTCATGTTGGAACCCATTTTGCCCAGACCGATCATTCCTAACTGCATGTTGTTCTCCTGATCTTCGAGTCGCGGCATTGCAGCACCGCGGGTATTCATGGATTCCGCTGGCCGCATGGGCGGCGGTTTCCCCAACTTTCGTGGCATGCAGATTATGCCAATGCTTGTGTGACGGCTTGGTGAAGCTGCTTGAGTCCGGCGTCGACATCGGCGCCGAGATGGACGCGGAGCGCCCGCCGTCTGCGCTCGGCCAGCACCGCAAGGTCACCGCGAGATTGCGCCGCCTTGACGATGCCAAAGGTGTACTTTTGCCCAGGTACCGCCAAGTCATGCGCATCATCGCACGTGACTTGCAGGAAGACTCCTGAGTTGGGGCCGCCCTTGTAGGCCTGCCCGGTCGAGTGCAGGAAACGCGGACCAAAGCCCAATGCGGTGGCCACGTGTTTGGCATCGCGGACGGCATGACGCAGACCTTGCAGTTCGGTCTGGTGAGCGTCGTTCATTTGGACATAAGCGAGCAATGCGAAATAATCGCCCGTACCCAGCCGGCTGAGATGCGCTTTGAGGTACGAAACCAAGGACGGGTTGCCGCCAACCGTGGCCGCGAGTTCTGCCGCGTTCCTGGGATCGGTAAACAGCTTGACTCCGGAGCCCTCAAAAATCGGGCTCTCAGCGGGGAGGGAGCCTTTCGCCTCGTATTCCGTGGTCAGCTTTTTGGTTTCGATCTTACTGGCCTCGACATCGGGCTGGTTAAAAGCGTTGATGCCCAGGATGGAGCCGGCAACCGCGGTAGCAATCTCCCAGCGGAAGAACTCCTGGCCAAGATTGTAGGAATCGGAGAGTGCGATACGAATTACAGGATGTCCCGCTTGTTGCAGAGCCGCGAGTTTCGTTTCCGTAGCGGCGTCTGGGCCGGGGCCGATGTACACAAAGACCCGATCGCTGCCATAGGCATCTGGAGCGGCCAGAGCCTCGCGATCGACGGGGATGATGCCCTTGCCCTGCTTACCCGTGGATTCGGCGATCAGTTGCTCAAGCCACGCGCCTAGGTCATGGAAAGCGGGCGCGGGGAGGAAAGTGATCTTATCGCGGCCATGGACCGCGGCGGTTCCGATCACGATGCCGAGAGCTACGCCGGGATTCTGCGGAACGGGAGTGATGGGCTGACAGGCGGCGACCATCTGGCTGGTACGGTCGAGGAATTTGTTGGTGTCGAGGCCCATGACTGCAGCCGGGACCATTCCGAAGTTGGAGAGGGCTGAGTAACGGCCGCCGATGGACGGGAGTCCGTAGAAGATGTGGCGGAAGTGGTCGCCTTCAGCAACTTGCTGCATTTTGGAAGCGGGATCGGTGACGGTGATGAAACGGCTGCCCGCCTGGTCTGCGCCGATGGTCTGGCTCACACGCTCGAAGAAATATTGTTTGAAGATGTTGGGCTCGAGGGTGCTTCCCGACTTGCTGGAGACGATGAAGAGAGTCTTGTCGAGAGCGATCTTGTTTTCAAACGTCTTCACCTGGGCGGGATCGGTCGAGTCGAGCACATGAAGTTGGGGAAAACCGGGAGTGCGGCCAAAAGTCAGCTCCAGAACTTCAGGACACAAGCTGGAGCCGCCCATGCCGAGCAGCAGAATGTGTTCGAAACCGCCGCTCTTGGCATCGGCCGCAACGCTTTGTAGAGCGGCGTTATTGGCAATCTGTTCCGCAGTGACGCCGAGCCATCCCAGCCAACTGGCTTCGTCGGTGTTGGTCCAGAGTGAAGCATCTTTCTCCCACAGACGGCGGACTTTGCCGCTAGCGCGCCATTCGCTGATGTTGGCTTGCACGGCAGCAGCTAGGTCGTCGGGCAATTTGTAGGTCATCGCGCCCACTGGGATTGGGGTGAGCTTGGTGTTCTTCTCCACCGCGTCGAGCAACTTGTCGAAGGGATCGCAGAACAACTTGACCGCGTCGGCGGTCAGCTTGTCGGTGACTTGCTTCATGGAGATGCCGGCTTGGGCGAGCGAATCCATGGTGTGCTGGGCGCCGGGAATGTCTTCGGTCAAACTGTTGCGCAGTTTGCCGTGGTCGCGGAAAGCATCGAGGGTTGCCGGCGGGATGGTGTTGACCGTGTCAGCGCCAATCAACTCTTCCACGTACAGCACGTCGCGGAAAGCGGGATTCTTGGTGCTGGTACTGGCCCACAGCACGCGCTGGGTTTGGGCGCCTTTGGCCGCCAGAGCTTTCCAGCGCGGAGTCGAAAAAATCTGGAGATAGCTTTGGTAGGTGAGCTTGCCGTTGGCAATGGCAACTTTTCCCACGATCGACTGCAGCAACGCTTGCTGCTTCGGGTCCGACGTTGCCTTTAAACGCGCGTCCAGCAGGGAGTCGACTAGCGAATCAATGCGACTGATGAAGAAACTGGCAACGCTGGCGACGTGACCCAAGTCTGAGCTGGTTGCGGCCAATTGTTCCAGTCCCGCAATGTAGGCGTCCGCCACTTGCTCGTACACGTCTTGCGCGAACAGCAAGGTCACGTTGATGTTGATGCCCTGGCCGATAAGTTCGCGAATGGCAGGAATGCCGGCGGCCGTGCCCGGAACCTTGATCATCACATTCTTGCGAGCGACGGCCTTCCACAGGCGAATGGCCTCGGCGATGGTGCCTGCCGTGTTATGCGCGAGATACGGGGAAACTTCCAGGCTGACATAGCCGTCGCGCCGCTGGCTGCTCTGGTACACGGGCTGAAGCTTGTCGGTAGCGTCCTGAATATCGCGGATGGCCAGAAGCTCAAAGCGGGCTTTGGCGTCAAGATCGGTGCGGGCATCGAGCGTGGCCAGAAAGTCCTGGTAGTCTTTGCTGCCGGTCACGGCCTTCTCGAAAATCGCGGGGTTGGACGTCATCCCGCGCAGGCCGTCGTCGTCAATCAAGTGCTGCAGTTCGCCGCTGGTGATGAGGTCGCGCCGAATGTAGTCCAGCCAGATGGATTGCCCGTAGCTCAGCAGTTCGCGGCACGGGTTGGTGGTTTTCGTGGTCTCGGCAGTTTGCACTGGATTCATGAGTTTTCTCCGTACGCCAATCTGGCAGGGGCTATTTAACCCGCGCGGCAAGGTCGCGGGCAACTTTCACAATGTTGTCTGTAGTAAAGCCGAATTTCTTCTGCAGGTCTTTGAGCGGGGCAGAAGCGCCGAACGTGGTCATTCCGATGATGCTTCCTGCGATGCCGACATAGCGCTCCCATCCGAAGGTGGACGCCTGTTCGACGGCGATGCGGGCAGTGACGTCGGAGGGCAGGACTTCTTCGCGATAGTCGGCGTCCTGGTGCTCGAAGATGTCCCACGACGGCATGCTGACGACGCGGGTGGGAATGCCCTCGGCCATCAGCTTTTCATAAGCTTCCACGCATAAGTAAATTTCGCTGCCAGTGGCAATCAAGATCACCTTGGGCTTGGCTCCGGGAGCGTCGGCCAAGATGTACGCGCCCTTGGCCAATCCCGCGGCAGAAGCATATTTGGTGCGGTCGAGAGTGGGCAAGGCCTGGCGAGTCAACAACAGCGCCGCCGGTTCGTGACGCAATTTCAAGATGGCCCGCCAAGCTTCGACCACTTCGTTCGCGTCCCCGGGGCGAATGATGGTGAGGCCGGGCATGGCGCGCAAGGCGGCCAGCTGTTCGATGGGTTGGTGGGTGGGTCCGTCTTCGCCGACTCCGATGGAGTCGTGAGTGAAGATGAAGATCACAGGGATCTCCATGATCGCCGCCAGGCGCATGGCCGGTTTCATGTAGTCGGAGAAGATGAAGAAAGTGGAGCCGTAGACGCGGAGCTTGCTCAGCGCCATGCCGTTGCAGGCTGCGCCCATGGCGTGTTCGCGAATGCCGAAGTGCAAGTTGCGTCCGGCGTAGCCGCCTGCCTCAAATTCACCGGCGCCCTCGAAGGTCAAACGGGTTTTGGTGGAGGGGTACAGATCGGCGGAACCGCCGATGAGCCAGGGAAAATGCGGCGCCATCGCGTTGAGCACCTTCGCAGAAGAGTCGCGGGTGGCCAGGCCTTTGGCATCGGCGGGAAAGCTGGGCAGGTATTGCTGGTAGCCGTCGGGGCCCTCGCGGTGCTGCATGCAGCTGAATTGGCCGGCCAGATCGGGATGGGCGGCCTCATAGGCTTCGAATTGCTTCATCCAGGCTTCGCGCAAGGCGTGTCCGCGAGTCGCAATGCCTTCGCGGAAGTGTTCGCGGACGCCTTCTGGCACCAGGAACTTGGCATCTTCGGGCCAGCCGTAGAACTGCTTGGCCAGGCGAATTTCATCTTCGCCCAAGGGCTCGCCGTGCGCTTCCTTGGTGTCTTGCCGATGGGGAGCGCCGAAGCCGATGTGGCTGTCGAGGATGATGAGGGTGGGCCGGTCGCCGGTGTTCAGGAAAACGTTGTAGGCTGCGGAAATTGCCGGCAGGTCGTTGGCGTCGTGGACATGGGTCACGTTCCATCCATAGCCTTCGAAGCGGGCTTTCACGTCCTCGTTGAAGGCCAGGCTAGTGTCGCCTTCAATGGTGATGTGGTTGTTGTCGTAGATCCAGCAAAGGTTGGAGAGCTTGAGGTGGCCGGCCAACGATGCAGCTTCTCCGGAAATGCCTTCCATCATGTCGCCATCCCCGCACACCACCCAGACGTTGTAATTGAACATGTCAAAGTCGGGACGGTTGAAGTGCTCGGCCAGCCAGCGCTCGGCCATTGCCATGCCTACGCTGGTAGCAACGCCCTGGCCGAGAGGACCGGTAGTGGTCTCAACGCCGGAGGTCCAGTGATACTCGGGATGGCCGGGGGTCTTGCTGTCGAGCTGGCGGAAATTGCGGATGTCTTCCAGGGTGACGGAGAGTTCGCCCAGCCGCTCATACTTGGCGTTGACCGCGCGCACTCCCGCCAGATGCAGCAGGGAATACAGCAGCATGGAAGCGTGGCCGTTGGAAAGCACGAAGCGATCACGATTGGGCCAGATCGGGTCTTCGGGATCGTAGCGGAGAAATTCCCGCCACAAGCAGTAGGCCATCGGAGCCAGCGCCATGGGAGTGCCGGGATGACCGGAGTTGGCCTTTTGCACGGCATCCATGGAGAGAGTGCGGATAGTGTTGATGCAGAGACTATCGAGTTGTGCGCTGGTACGGACCGCCTGATCGCTCACTGCCATTCGTTCTCTCCGTAGGTTGTGAATGCGCCCTCAAGTGAGGCTATTTTATCGTTTCCGGCTTGCGCTGGCTGGTTTGGATGCGCAGAATGGTTGCAAGTTTGCAAAGGCGATTGTAACTGAAACGCCGATTGATATTCCTGCTCGAAAGATAGAGGCCACGGGCAGGAACCGAAGGGGAGCCACTGCTTCAGTGGGTAATCAGGCGCACTGGGACCGATGACACGCCGCCGCCAATGACGGGTGGGTTGGGGCTGACAGAGCCCATGACGCAACCGGAGACATTGAGGACGTTCGCCATGATGATCCCGTTGCTGTCCGCACTCTGCAGAAACAACTGGGCGAAGCCGACCACGGTGACCGAGGGCTGGGAAGTGCCCACGAGAATCGTCGCGCCGTCGTAGATGGGCACGGTCACGATGGAGAGGCTGGAGGTGACTTGGTCCCCTGGGCTCACTACTCCGGATTTTACCAACGGACCGCCGGGCTGGGCGATCACCTGCAGAGGAGAGGACGCGAGGAGTAAGTCCGGTTGACCCCCCATCCCGCCGGTAATCAAATTCATGACCCCGTTTTGAACGTAGGAGGCTAGAGTAGCGCCGCTGGTGTTGAGGTCGACTTGAGCGCCTTTGACTCCGCAGGTGTAAGCGACATTGCTGCAACATTCGATGGCCTGTTCATAGTCGCTGCTTCCCACGGTTGCGGGGCAGAAGTTGTTGCTGCCTGACGGTACATAGGCGGGGAGGTAGAGGCCAGCGGTCGGTGGGTTAATCAAAGCGCAACCAGGCGTTCCGCAGTCGGGTTGCAGGACCACGAGCTCGCCAATAACTCTCACCAGCGAATCCGCATTTACAATTGCCCCGCTTACGGTGTCCACAAACGGCATGGGCGTTGAAGTGAGGGCAGAGACGTGTGCCGGGTTCGGATCCAGATTCGGAATCAGCCAAGGCTTCACGCACCTCGGCGAGATGGGGATGGTCGTAGCGTCGGCGCTTACCGAGGAGGAATTGGACGGATTCAGGGCTTCGGCGGTGGCGATGGCGGTGATGGTACTCGCCGAGCGGGCAAAGATGCGGGCAAAGAAGACCGGCAAGTCCTGGCGCTGCACCACCACCTGAATCTGAGGATTGATCCCGAAAACTTTGTTCGAGCCCGAACAATCCGTGGTGCTGGGTGCGTTGGGAAAGCTAACTTGGACATCGCTTGCGGTAACGAGGGCACCGCCCAGGGAATTCATCTGTGCAATGGATAGTGCTTGCTTGGCGGCAATGCCGCATGCCGCTTGCCAGGTAGAGAAAGCATTGGTCGGGTCCCCAGTCACTCCGCCAGCGACCAGCGCTTTGGCGCCCGCCATGGCTGCGGCATCGGCGGCACGCTGGGCCTCCACCTTGGCGACGTAAAGAGTGATGATGTCGATCGCCAATGCAGCCATGGCGACGATGGAGACCATGGCGACGGCCACCAACAACATGGTGACGCCGCGCTCTCCACGCCGGTCCCGGCTTGTTTGCCGCCTCGTTTTCATATGCCTCGCTCCGCGCCTAATGCATCACGAAAAACTAACTCTGATTGAGCATAGCGGCGCTGCTAGTAATTTGCGTGACGGCCGCGTAGCCCGCCCCCGGCACCAGCAACGTGATTACGCTATTGAACCGCCAAGCATAAGGATAGCTGATGCTGACCTGAGTGCTGACCAGTTTCACCGAGGCTCCTTCGGTACCGCCTTCCCCCAGATTCGCTGCTGGTGAGTAAGCACGCTGGATGGTGAGCGTCACGCTTCCGGCGCAGCCATTGCCGCCACTGACATATTGCCACGTGGCGTTGTTGAGGAAATTTGGAGACGAGGCGGTGGAGAGGCCGCAGTCGTTGAGCTTTGCGGCTAAAAGATAGGCGGACACCACGTTGCGAATTCCTCCCACTGAGGAGGGGAGGGAAGCGCTGAGGTCGTTCAGCGGAGTGAGCGCTCCGGTGCGCGCGCCCTCGCTCACCGCATTGGCCAGCTTCTGTTTGGTATCCAGAGCGGCGCCGAAATCATAGATGCCCACGACGAACACCACCAACAGGGGCAGGGCCACTGCCAACTCAGCCATCTGCGTTCCGGCGGTGCTCCGCATCCAGGAGTGCCGGATGCAGGAGCGGATACTGAGGCGCGCGGTGGAAAGTCTGGTAGCCATTAATTATTCCCTTGCATCTGCACCTGGGTGCGTATGTTGATCTTCTCCAGGTTGAAGGAAGTGAAGGGAAGATGCACCTGGAACGGATATTGCAGGCTGACCATGTTGCCACAGGGAGCGACGGCGCCCGGATACGAGTATAAGGCCACATTGTCTTGGATGCAGACTTGGGCCTTGCCTCCGCTGACGGACTCGCAAGCGACGTAGGATCCGCCGCAACTCTGGTTGGAGCAAGCGCACATGGATGCCGGTTGTGAAGTCACTAGAGTGGGATCGAGATGTGCCGCCAGCAATGCGGCGGAGACGCGATCGGCAACACTGTCCGCAGTCGCCACGGTGTTCCCGCAAGTTGCACAGAGCGGTTGCGTGGACAGCCGGTTGCCCTCGCGGGCTGCGTGGGTCAGGGTGGCGTAGATGCTATAGGCGCGGCCGAACCAGAAGATCCCCAGCATGAACAGGAAGACCAGCGGCAGCACTAGCGCGGCCTCCGCCATCTGAGCCCCCCGGTCGCTTTGATAGAGCGCATGCTTCATCGCGTTTTGTAAATCGTCTCGCAAATCGTCTCGCAAAGTTACAGCTGGCTTCCGGCGCGCGCGAGGGCGCAGAGGAACACGCCTACCGCGACCGCGACCCCAAAAGGAATTTTAGTCGCCTGGGGGTTGTCGAGCGAAAATTCTTGCGGCGGAAGATGAAAAGTGACCAGCGCCGCGAGGATGCGGACCACATTCAGCAAGGTTTGACGAAGCCGTCGCGACCGGATGACTTGGACGAGCGCGATCAGGCCGGCGGTGAAAACGCTTGCGATTAGTACCGTAACCAGCAAGGCCGGGGCCAGACAGGCGCCGAGTGCGCCCACGAGTTTCCAGTCGCCTGCGCCGAGAGCGCGAATCGCCACCAGGGGCAGAAGCAGGGTCAGCCCCAGCAGAGCTCCAAGCAGCGCAAATTGCAGCCCCTTCCATCCATGCAACGCGGCGTTGGTGGCCAACCCCGCCAAAGCCCCGCTCACGGTGAGCCAGTTGGGGATGCGCCGGGATTTCCAATCCGTCCAACCGGCGACCGCGGCTACCACCAAGGCCGGCAACCACGGGCTGAGGAAGTTCATGATAAATAGGATCGATCCTAAAATTGCAAAGGCCCGGCAGACCGGGCCTTTGCGCAAACCCGAGTGGCGGTCTACCTGGCAACCGATGCCGCAGAGGCGGCGCTACGCTCAGCAATCACCTTGCGAGCGTTATCGGTCAACGCGCGGGCTTGGGGAAGCAATTCCAACCCTTTGAGTATCTCTTGATCCGCTTCGGCTCGTACCTTCAGGCCTTCTTCCTGACCGAAGGCGGCTACAAAAATCTCGCTCTTGATGCTGGCTCGCACCCAATCGCTGTTCTCCAGGAGTTCCGCCTCGGTGTAGGGGATCTTTTCTTCGTCCATGAACTTGCGGAATTCCTGCAGCAGAGCATCGTCGACTTCCAGGGCTTTGGTGGGATGGTGGTTCACCATGTAGTGCTTGGAGAAATTGAAGAACGCGTAGTGCTGGAGCAGTTGTTCCTCGAACTTGTTGCTTTTCTGCGGAGGAATCTTGACGTCCGGGTTGATACCGCCGCCGCCATACACCGTGCGTCCGCCGTCGGTGAGCTTGACCTCGTGGTTCGCGTTGTTCTCCTCGCCCTCGCGGTTGTAATAGTAGTCGTACAACGAAACATTGGAATAGTCGCGCTGAATCAATCGGCCGCTCGGGGTGTAGTACTTGGCAGTGGTCAGTGCCAGGCCGGTGTTCTCGGTCAGCGGATACACGGTTTGGACCAGGCCTTTGCCGAACGTGGTCTCACCCGCGATCAAGCCGCGGTCGTGGTCCTGAATGGCGCCGGAAACGATTTCTGCCGCCGAAGCCGTGCCGCGGTTGACTAACACCACCAGAGGATAGTCCTTGCCATTGTTGCCGTGGGTGGCAAAATAACGCTTCTCCGGAGAGGAGCGGCCGTGATGCGACACGATCAACTGTCCTTTGCGCAGGAACTTGTCCGCGACGCCCACGCCTTCGTTGAGCAGACCGCCGGGATTCTGGCGAAGATCGAGAATCAGACCCTTCAGGTCGCCCATCTGATCCAGGGCCTCGCCCACTTCGTGCTCGGTGGTTTCGCTGAAGCTGGAAACGTGCATGTATCCGATCCCGGGGCGGAGCATGAAGTGGAGGTCCACGCTAAAGCGGGGAATCTCGTCGCGAATGAGTGCAAAGTCCAAGGCTTTGTCGGAGCCTTCGCGCAACATGGAAATTTTGACTTGCGTTCCCTTGGGACCCTTCAACATGTCGGCTACGTCGGTGGTGCTCAGATTGTCAGTGGGCTTGCCGTCCACGGCGATGATGATGTCGCCCGGACGAATGTCTGCACGATACGCCGGTGAACCGACAAATGGGGCAATCACAATGACTTTGTTGTTGCGCGGCCCGACCTGCATACCCACCCCGTAGTACTTGCCGCGCTGATCTTCGCGGAGCAGGGCATACGACTTGGGATCGAAGAAAGTGGAATGGGGATCGAGAAGATGCAACATGCCGGGAATGGCGCCATTGTAGATCGCCTTGTCGGCGCTCACCGGCTCGGCGTAGTTTTGCTCCACCATCTGGTAAACCTGAGTGAACTGCTTCAGGCTGTCACGCACTTCCGAATCGCTGTCCGCGGAAGGTTCCGGCGCATTTTTCTGCGCGAACAGGACGCCCAGGAATCCGCAACCGAGCAAAACCAAAACTACGAGGACGAGAGAGCGACGAGAACTACCAGCCATGTTGTATTGATCCTTCGGGGTGGGGGCGTCGAGATGCCCGCGACCCGCATCCTAGGCGAAGTATAACACGCCCGATTGCCTGACTATTGGACGTTCGAACCCAGCCTTTGGTTATCCCGGAAGGCGCAGATTCTGCGCACGGTTCAGCTCGCAGAACATCCAATCCCGACCGCTTTGCTGGCTTGCGTCTACCCATATATGATACAGCCATGAGTTTTTCGGAAACCATATTTTTGCTTCTTCTTGCCCTGATTATCTTCGGGCCCAAGAAGCTTCCGGAAATTGCCCGTCAAATTGGCAAATTGCTGAACGACTTCAAGCGCACTTCCAACGAGTTTAAGTCGCAAATTGAGAGTGAGATTTCGAACCTGAACCGCGAACCGAGCAACACGATTTTGCCTCCAGCTCCTGCGACGCAAGCCTATTCCGGAGGGCACGTTGAGGAGTTGCCGTCGACCACCGAACCGCCCGCGTCGCTGGCAGGAGCCGTGACCGTGGCGAGTGCTTCCGAACCCATCGGTCCCGACGGCGCAGTGCCACGCGAGAGTTTGCCGATACAGGCGGATGCTGCAGCGCGGCCGAGCCCCGCGCCGGACGCTGCTTCGAACTCTTCTTCGAACTCTGCGGCAGAGATCTCCTCCACGGTCGGTCCGCATGTTTGAGACCGCTCTCGAACCCCGGACGCCAGCTGCGGACGAAGCTCCTACGCTCCCCGGCATGAGTTTTCTCGATCACCTGGAAGAATTGAGGCGGCGTCTGGTGTATTCCGTAATCGCCGTGGCCGTGTGTTTTGGCGTGGGTTGGACATTCGTGGACCGCCTCTACGGATTCATGCAGAAGCCGATCATCGATGCCCTGCATCGCCATAACCTGCCCGAGCGGCTGGTGTACTTGAATCCCACCGAACCCTTCAACCTTTACATCAAGATCGGGCTGATCGCCGGGCTCTTCCTGGCTTCGCCCATCGTGCTCTACCAGGTGTGGGCATTTATCGCGCCCGGGCTCTACAAGAACGAACGCCGTTATGTGGTGCCGTTCATGTTCTCTACCGTGGGCCTGTTCGTGACGGGGGGATGGTTCGGTTACAGGGTTCTGTATCCGGTTTTTCTGGAGTTCTTCATCGGGTTTGGGTCCCGCTTCCAGCCGATGATAACCATCGGAGAGTACACCCAACTGTTTTTGACCGTCATTTTAGGGACAGGTGTGATTTTTGAGTTGCCCATCCTGGTATTTTTCCTGGCGCTGATGGGCGTGGTGAGCGCGGGCTGGATGTGGCGGAATGTGCGCTACTCGATTCTGGTGATTTTCATTGTGGCGGGAATTGTCACGCCCTCAGCCGACGTTCTCAGCATGTGTTTGATGGCGGCGCCCATGCTGGGGCTCTATGTGATTAGCATCGGGATTGCATACCTGGTTCATCCCACGCAGCGAAAAGCGAGAGCCGAGAAGGCCGCAAAGAAAGCGCAGGGCTAGGGTGAGGGGAAAAATGGCAAGCAGTCTGGGTGCGATTTTGCTGGCTCTGCTCGGCGCATGTTCCAACGATCACGGCTCGAACGCCAAACTACCTGCGCCGACGGCGGTTACCCCACAAAATTCGTCGCCCGCCGCCGCGATACCCGCGCCGCCAGACTCCGGGCCACTTCCGGCCATCGACGCCTCTCGCGCCATGCAGTACGTCCGGGAAATCGTAGGGTTTGGCACTCGGCCCATCGGCAGCGAGGCTCACAAGAAGCTGGAGAACTACATACTCTCGCACCTGAAGGGCGATGATGTGGTAGACGACGCCTTCACCGCGGATACGGTCGAAGGCAAGTTCCCGGTGCGCAACATCATCGCAAAGTATCCCGGAACGAAAGATGGCATCATCGTCATCGCCGGACATTACGATACCAACTATCCGCTACGCAACGTTGGGTATGTGGGGGCGAACGACGGCGGATCGACCACTGCGCTGCTGCTGGAGATTGCCAATCAGCTTCGCGGCAAGAAGCGCGACGGCTACAGCGTCTGGCTGCTATGGACCGATGGCGAAGAGGCGGTGCGCACCTGGTCAGACAGCGACAGCATTTATGGCACACGGCACCTTGCCGACCAGTGGGCGACAGATGGCACCCTGAAGCAGATCAAGGCGTTTCTGCTCACCGATATGATCGGCGATGCGGACTTGAACGTAGACCGCGATCACTCGTCGACACCATGGCTGGAAGATATGGTGCTGCAGGCCGCCACTCGTCTAGGATATCAGTCGCATTTCTTCGGACGCGAGATCGCGGTCGAGGACGATCACATTCCTTTTATGAAGCGCGGTGTACCCTGCGCCGACCTGATTGACCTGGACTACGGCTACAACAACGTGTTCCACCACACCCCGCAAGACACCTTGGATAAGCTCAGCCCCAAGAGCCTGGAAATTGTGGGCAACACGATTCTGGAGACGGTCCGACTGCTCGATCGGCGGTAATTCCAATTCTTAAAATCCGCACACTGAAATCGCCTCGTGCTATCTTATTTTGGTCTCAGCTCCTCAGTGAGCCGCGATCATTCCACATGACAACCAGACGAAATTTTGTCGGGACGGCATCCGGAGCGGTGTTTGCCGGCGCTCTCGCATCTGCCATAGGGTTCCATCCGCTGCTCGCTTGGGCGGGCGAAAAATCTCTCGCGATCCCCGGCAAAGATGGCATGTTGGTGCGCTCCGCCCGCTTCCTTGATCTGGAGATGCCGGTGGAGTATGCCGCTGACTGGATTACTCCGACCCATCATTTCTTCGTGCGCAATCATATGCATGAACCCAGCACGCTGGATCCCGCTGGGTGGAAACTGAGCATCAGTGGGGAAGTGGAGAAACCCTATGCGATCTCGCTGACCGAGCTTTCCAAATTGGCATCGCACTCGGTCACCAACACCCTGGAGTGCGCGGGCAACGGTCGCGGCCTGCAGAATCCGAAGGTTCCCGGCGTGCAGTGGGGGAAAGGCGCGGTCGGAACCGGCACGTTTTCGGGGCCGCAGCTTCGGGTGCTGCTGGAGCGCGCCGGGGTGAAGTCTGCCGGCAAGCATGTGATGTTCCGCGGTCTCGACCAAGTTCCCGGCAAAGTTCCTCCCTTCATTCGCAGCATTCCGCTGGAAAAGGCGATGGATGCCGACACTCTGGTGGCCACTCACATGAATGGCGCAGTTTTGCTGAAGCATCACGGATTTCCGGCGCGGGCCCTGGTCCCGGGATGGATCGGCGCCGCCAGTTGCAAGTGGCTCACTGAAATCAAGGTGCTCGACAAGGAGTTCGAGGGCAACTTTATGAGCCCCGGCTATCGCATGCCCAATACTGCGGCGAAGCCGGGTGAAGCGGTCAAGCCAGAAAATACGCATCCGGTCACTGCCTTGGGAGTGAAGTCGCTGATCACCAGCCCCGCCGACGGCGCCGCGCTAAAAGGCCGAGCGATTGCGGTCCACGGTATGGCCTGGGCGGGCGAAGCCGACATCGCGAGGGTCGAAGTTTCCACCGACGCGGGAACGACCTGGAAGCCCGCGCGATTAGGCCACGACCACGCCAAGTATGCGTGGCGTCAATGGACGTATGCTTGGCAGCCGCAGAAGCCGGGCGCTTATGTCGTACTCTCGCGTGCCACGGACACCCAAGGCCGGGTGCAGCCCGACCAGCCCGTGTGGAATCCCAGCGGATATCTCTACAACGCGATCGATCAGGTGAAAGTCCATGTCGAAGCTTAAGTTGCTGCTCGTGCTTCTGCCTGTCTTAGCGGCGGCGCCACAGTTTTGGGCCCAGTCGCCATCGCTTGCCGTAGAACTTCCACCCGGGCCCATGAAGGCCAAAGCAACAACTGCTTGTGCCGAGTGCCACGAAGCCCGCATCATCGTGCAACAGCGCTTGAGCAGCGCGGCATGGACGAAGGAAGTGGATAAGATGGTGAAGTGGGGCGCGGTTGTGGATGCCAAGGACCGCGACAGCCTGATCGAATACTTCAGCGCGAACTTCGGGCCCGAGCAACCGGTTTATGTTCCGTCACGGACGAGCGTCGACAAGCGCCAGAAGTAAAGACTGCCGCGGAGGCAGTGCATCAATAGTCGCCGGTCATCTCAATGACGGCTTGGCCGTGGCAGCGCAACTCCTGCGTTGTCCCCTCACGAGTACGAATTCGCACGCTTGCATTCGCCAGACTGTTGTTGCTCACTTCAAAGCTGCCGGAGCAGTCGGTGCGCAGATAGGGAAGTCGGTGAATGGAGTCGCCAGAGCCGTCCACCGTAACCGCGATGTCCCAATCCCGATTTGCGTAAACCAGTTCCCACTGCAGCGCATTGCGGTCGCGTAGAGTCTCTTTGATGTTCAGACGGTGCTCTGTGCCCTCATGCCACAAAATCGCCTTGCGAAACTGAAGGCCCATGGGCATTTCGTAGACGAGCGCCTCCAACGTCGTGGCCGGGCCGTCGGCTTGGGCGAAGTAGGCATGAGTCCAGGTCCAGGAGTGGCGATGCCGGAACCCGCAGTTGTGGCCTTGCACTCCGAATCCGACAGGCTCGCCCCGGAAGACCTGTCCGTCGAAGGCAATTTCGACGGAGAATGTCGCGTCGGAGTGGGGTGAGCGCGAGAATCCGATCCAGCCTTTGTGGCTTAGTGTCGCGGCGAAGGCCGAGCGATACTGTAGATTCCACCGAATGCGGTGACCCTGGGCTTCCATTTGCCCCGCACAAGAATCTTCCCCAATCTGATTCCCGGCGACACTGAAATGAAAAGGGCTGCGTCCCCGTGGACTTAGCGCAAGACCATCCAGTGGGAATCCTTGGATAAACGTTTCCGGCTTGCCTGCACGTGGGAACCAGGTCGCCCACACTTGCACCGGCGTTCCGAGTGAGTTCCCCGCGCAGCCCTGCTGGCCCGGATTCATCAGCAGATAGCGAAACCACCAGGCGCCCGATCCATCCGCCAATCCCAGACGCAGGAACCACACTTCGTAGCGGCGCCGCATGGAGAGACCAGAGAAGACCGGGTTGAGAGAGGTCATGGGGTTGCCCCGGCCCTAGGGGTTGGTGGGTTCGGGCGGTCCAGGCTTCTCCGCCCTGAGTAAGGGGAACAGAATCACGTCTCGGATGGTATGCGAATCGGTCAGCAGCATGGCCAGCCGGTCCACTCCTACACCCACGCCGCCCGCCGGGGGCATTCCGTAAGAGAGGGCGCGGATGTAGTCCTCATCCATCTGGTGGGCTTCGTCATCGCCGCGCTCGCGTTCTTTCAACTGCCCTTCAAAGCGGCTGCGCTGGTCTTCGGGATCGTTGAGCTCGCTGAAGCCGTTGGCAATCTCCATCTTCCCGGCATAGATTTCCCAGCGTTCAGTCCAGTCGGGCTCGTCCGGCTTCTGTTTTGAGAGCGGCGAGATGGCGGTGGGAAATTCGTAAATGATAGTCGGTTGCAACAAGTGCTCTTCGGCGACGGCCTCAAAGAGATTTGCCACCGTCTTGCCCACCGGCTCGGCGGCATCGTACTTCAGATGGACGCCAGCGCCGCGCACCCGTGCCACCAGCGCTTTCACCGGCTCGTGCGCAGCGAAGTCAGTTATCTCGGGCTTAGCACCGGCCGCATCTGGCCAAAAATGGAGGATCGCCTCGCGCATGGTCATACGCCGCCAGTTGTCGTGCGACCAGTCGAGCTCCTCATCACCCCATTTGGTCTTCATCCCCCCGGTCACATCGAGCACCGCCTGCTCAATGGCGCCTTGCGTGGTGTTCATGATGCCGAGATAGTCGGTATAGGCCTGGTAGGCCTCCAGCATGGTGAACTCAGGGTTCCAACGCCAGCCCAGACCTTCGTTGCGGAAGTTGCGGTTGATCTCGTACACCCGGTCGAACCCGCCGACTGTCAGCCGCTTCAGATAAAGTTCGGGCGCAATCCGCAAAAACAAATCCATGTCGAGCGTGTTGTGATGGGTGACAAACGGACGCGCCACCGCTCCGCCGGCGATGGCATGCATCATCGGCGTCTCCACTTCCAGGAAGCCCTGCCCATCCAGATATCGCCGCAGCGATTGCACCAGGCGCGTGCGTTTAACAAATACCTCGCGGACCGCCGGATTCATCACCAGATCGACATAGCGCTGGCGGTATCGCAACTCCACGTCGGTCAGCCCGTGCCATTTTTCAGGCAGGGGCAGCAGGTCTTTGGCCAGAAACGTGATGGCTTCCACATGGACCGACAATTCGCCAGTGCGAGTGCGGAACAAATATCCGTTCACTCCGATGTGGTCGCCGAGATCCAGCAGCTTGTAGAGATCGAATCCCTGATCGCCGACCGCGTCCTTCTTGACGTAAATCTGCAAGCGTTGTCCGTCTTGCTGCAGATGCGCAAAGCCGGCCTTGCCCATCAGTCGAATAGCCATGATGCGCCCGGCCACTCGTACGTTCACCCGCGACGCCTCCAACTCCTCGGCGGTTTTGGGCAGGAATTCCGCCAGAATCTGCGGGATGGTGTGGGTGAACTCGTACTTGCTGGGGTACGTCGCCTGCCCCAGCGCCTCAATCTGCTTGAGCTTCTCGCGGCGCAGTTCGTAAATTTGTTCGTCGAGTGCCAAAGGGAGCCCTTCTGAGTGCGGGTTTTACGAATATAGGGATGAACTGAAGATTATAAACAACCCTCACTTGCGCTAGTAGTCAGCACCCGTATCGCCTTTCCTATGTGATCTCCGCGGTCAATTGCGTCTTGCGCCTTCCCGTGTCTTCTGTGCCCTCTGTGATGAATGGTACTTTCCTTCGGGTCCACCGCGTCTTCCTTGGCCGAACCCGGCCCACGGGCAATTGCTCTCACAGGGGCGAAACTCCAGCAGTCCGCGAAGCAAGCCAGCGCCTCGCCCCTTGTAGCCAAGCCTCATCGGCGTTACCATTAGCAGCTCCAAGTTTTGCAGCCGCAAGTTGCGAGAACCTGATGCCCCAAAATTACGTTCCCATTTTCATCTTCGTCGCGTTCGTAGGAATTTTGCTGCCGTTCACCCTGCTGCTGGCCAAGCTGGTGCGCCCAGACAACCCTGGCAAAACCAAGCTGATGCCCTACGAGTGCGGTATCGACCCTTACGATAACGCGCGCGGACGCTACACCGTCCGCTACTACATCATCGCCATTTTGTTCGTGGTGTTCGACGTCGAAACCATTTTTTTGTTTCCCTGGGCTGTGAAGTTCAAGGCCATGGGAATGTTTGGACTGGTTGAAATGCTGGTCTTCCTCGGCATCCTGATCGTGGGCTACATCTGGGTCTGGAACAAGGGCGCGCTGGAGTGGGTATAGCACGGCCGGTTTCCTTTTTTTCGTGAACTGCTGCACGTGACGCAGCGCACTCGCGGCAGTGACCGTGGTGCGTTGACTTCGCCGAAACAAGCTGTTAAAAGTTAACGTTCTTTTCGTCCCAACCAATTAGAGATACTCGCGAGCTTATGCCCGAAGACACCAAGTCGCCCGCGACACCGCCGCCTGAGGGCGAGTCGAAGCCAGCGGCGGAAAACAGCACCGCCCCGGAAGCCAAAGAAGCTGCTGCGCCGACGTCTGTGGCACCCGCTGCTTCGATGCCCACTGCTTCCGCACCAACCGCTTCCACTCCCGCGGCGCCCACACCCGCGCCCGCTACTTCCGCTCCTGCGAAACCTGCTGCTCCGGCGAAGCCCCCCGGCCCCACGCCCATTCCATGGGATTCCCCCATGGTCGCAAAATTTAAAGGTCAATACGGGACCGGCCTGGAGTCGTGGACCTACCTCGGACAAAACTATCTAATTGTGGATCGCGCGTTGATCCCTGACATCTTGATGCTGTTGCGCGATGGCGAGCAGTTCGACTATTGCGTCGACCTCACCGCCGCCCACTATCCCACTCGCGAAAAGCAGTTCGAAGTCATCTGGATTCTCTACTCCTTCGAGCGCAACGAGCGGGTGCGAGTGAAGACTTCGATTGCAGAAGGAGACTCGATACCGACCGCCGTCGGCATTTGGCCCACCGCCAACTGGTTGGAGCGCGAAGTCTATGACATGTTCGGCATCCAGTTTGCCGGACATCCCGACATGAAGCGTATTCTGCTTCCCGACGGGTGGAAGGGTCACCCGCTGCGCAAGGATTACGGCATCCTCCAGCAAGACCAGGAATGGGTCCAGATCAACCTCGGGATTGAGAGCGGCCAATGAACGATCCGATTACCCACTCTCTCTCCCATCTCGATCTCAATACCAAAGACGAGACGTTCCTCGACTCCAACGAACTCATCATCAACATGGGTCCGCAACATCCGGCGACCCACGGCGTGCTGCGCGTCATCCTCAAGCTGGATGGCGAAAAGGTTCTGGGTACCGAGTGCGTCATCGGCTACCTGCATCGCGGCGTCGAAAAAATTGCCGAGCATCGCACCTACACCATGTTCAATCCCTATGTGGACCGCATGGACTACGTGGCTGCGGTTTCCAATGGCTTGGGGTACTGCCAGGCGGTCGAAACCTTGATGAACGTGGAGGCCCCGCCGCGCGCCAAGTACATTCGCGTGATTTTGACCGAGCTGAACCGACTCGCCAGTCATCAACTGTGGCTGGGGACGCACGCGCTCGATATCGGGGCCATTACGCCGCTGTTCTACACCTTCCGCGACCGCGAAGAGATCCTTAAGATTTTTGAAAAATACTGTGGCGCCCGTCTTACCACCCACGCCTTCCGCATCGGCGGCTGCTTGTATGAGACCTACGACGGCTTCGAAAGAGAAGTCAAGAAATTCCTGACTTTCGTCGCTCCTAAGATTGACGAGTACGAAGAATTGCTGACCACCAATCGCATCTGGGTGGAGCGTACCCGCGGAGTGGGATACATTTCCGCCGAGGATTGTATCGCGCTCGGCGTCACCGGCCCAGTGTTACGCGCCAGCGGCGTGCGCTGGGACCTTCGCAAGGCCCAACCTTACGCGGCCTATTCCGATTTCGATTTCGACATCCCCATTGGTGAGAACGGCGACACCTACGATCGGTATCTGGTGCGCATGGCGGAAATGCGGCAGTCGCTGCGCATCATTCAGCAGGCCGTGGACGGCATCCCCGAAGGTCCCATCATGGCCAAGATTCCCAAGGTCATCAAGCCTCCCGTGGGCGAAATCTATCACTCCATCGAAGCTCCCAAGGGTGAGCTGGGCTACTTCATCGTCAGCGATGGCTCCACCCAGCCTTACCGACTGCGGGTTCGGCCACCTTCGTTCATCAACCTGCAGGCGCTCGACCAGATGGTCAAGGGACAGATGATAGCCGACGTGGTTGCTGTTATTGGCACGCTCGACATTGTTCTGGGCGAGGTGGATCGCTGATGCTCGAGTACATCAAGTCCTACCTCGGCAGCAACCTCACCCCGGGGTCCGCCGGCAACATGCTTTGGGCGTTCGTATACATCGCGCTGATTTTTCTCGGACTCTCGGTTGCCGTGATTGCGATGAACTGGCTGGAACGCAAGATCCTGGCTCACATGCAAGTTCGTCTTGGCCCCATGCGTGTGGGCCCGCACGGACTGCTGCAGCCCGTGGCGGACGCCTTGAAGCTGCTGCTCAAGGAAGACATCATGCCCGCGGAGGCCGACAAGCTGGTTTTCTGGCTGGCCCCGCTCATTGTCGTGCTGGCGGCGTTCGCGGTATTCACCGTGGTCCCCTTCGGTCCCACTCATGCGGTCACGGACATGAACATCGGCATTTTGTTCATGCTGGGCGTGTCGTCACTGGGAGTGCTTGGCATCGTGATGGCGGGTTGGGCATCGAATTCGCACTATCCCCTGATTGGCGCGCTGCGTTCCAGCGCCCAGATGGTTTCCTACGAAGTGGCCATGGGCCTGGCCGTCGTCTCCGCCGTGCTGATGACCAGCATGAACGCCCAGGGAACGGGTACGCTGAGCATGATTGGCATTGTCCAAGCCCAACAACAACAGGGCGTGTGGTTCATCTTCAAATTCTTTCCGCTGGGATTCATGGCGATGGGAATTTTTGCCATCGCGATGGTTGCGGAAACCAACCGCGCCCCGTTTGACTTACCCGAAGCTGAGTCGGAACTGACTGCGGGCTTCCACACTGAATACAGCGGTTTCCGCTGGTCTCTGTTTTTTCTGGCGGAATACTCGGCGATGATTGCGGTCTCCTCCATCGCGGTGACGCTGTGGTTGGGCGGATGGCTGCGTCCCTTTCCCAACCTGCTGGGCGGACCGCTGTGGGATTTAGTTTTCTCGCTGGCTCCGGGATTGTCTTTCCTGGCTTTGGGGGCCATGGCTGCCTTCAACACCTTTCGCATGCCGCGACACTCGTTTTTTCGCGTGCAGACTGTCGGGCTGGCCCTGTTCGCGGTTTTGTTGGCAATGATCGGCGTGCTGATGCTGGCGCCGGGCGTGCGCGAAAGAGTGCAGGACATTTTCTGGTTCTGCTTCAAAGTGGCGGTGTTCATGTACCTCTACATCTGGTATCGCGGCACCTTCCCGCGCTATCGTTTTGACCAGCTGATGCGAGTGGGATGGAAAGTGCTGTTGCCCGCTGGTCTGGGCGTGCTGATCTTGACTGCCATTGTGGGGGTGCTGGTTTAATGAATCCCGTTGCCACCCCGTTTTTCTTTTACTTGCTCTCCACCCTGGCGATTCTGGGCGGCGTGATGGTGATCGTTCGCCGCAACGCGGTGCATTCCGCCATCGCTCTGATTGTGACCTTGCTGTCGGTGGCCGGCTTGTACCTCATGCTGTATGCCCCCTTCGTGGCTGGCGTGCAGATCATCGTTTACGCCGGCGGCATCATGGTGCTGTTCCTATTCGTCATCATGCTGGTCAACATTGACCGCTCCATGAAGGAACGAGCCTTCAATAAACAATGGTGGATCGCGATTGCAGCGGCGGTCGCACTGGGTGCGTTGTTTGTGTCGGTGTTCGTGAAGAGCAAGGGACTGTTCCCGGAACGCGGGCTGCCTCTTGCGGAAGAGTCCAACACCCAGCAGATTGGTTTGTATCTGTATGGGAATTACATGTTTGCCTTCGAAATCGCCTCGCTGTTGCTTCTGGTGGCGATCATCGGAGCCGTGGTGATGGCAAAGAAGCGGATTTGAATCGGCGGTATTCTCGGCAACTAGAAGCGAATTTATGGTTCCAATCACGACAACGCATTATCTGGTGGTAGCCGCTGCACTGTTCGTGCTGGGCGTGATCGGCGTGCTCACTCGCCGCAACGTGGTCATTGTGCTGATGTCCATCGAGCTGATTCTGAATGCGGTCAACCTTAATCTGGTGGCTTTCTCGCGGATGTGGGGACTGCACGGGCAGGTGTTCGCCATTTTTGTCGTGGTGGATGCTGCTGCGGAAGCCGCGGTTGGGCTGGGCATTCTGATCGCGTTCTTCCGCAATAAAGAGACGATCAACGTGGATGAGATTGATTTGTTGAAGTGGTAGGCGACTGGCAACTGGTAACCGAGAACTGAAATGCTTTTTCTTGATCACATTTGGCTGCTCCCGCTGCTGCCGGCGTTCGGCGCGGTCATTATGTTTTTCTTCGGCCGCAAGCTCTCCAAGCCTGCGGTCAATGCCATCTGTGTCGGCCTGGTCGTGCTCACCTTCCTGATGTCCTGCGGGGCGGTGTACCAGTACACCCAGTTCGCCCACGGCACCGGCCAGCCATTTGAAAAAGTGATGTACACCTGGCTGGGCAGCGACACTGGACACCTTGCCTATCGCACTACCACCGGTACTCCCGTCGAGTTCAAAGCGCAGGTCGGTTTCCTGCTCGACCCTCTCTCCGCCATCTGGCTGTTGTTCGTCACCGGTGTGGGCATGTTGATCCACATCTACTCCACCGGATACATGGCGCACGAAGGCGGATACTACCGCTTCTTCGGCTACATGAACCTGTTCATGTTCTCCATGCTGACTCTGATTCTGGGGAACAACTATGCACAGCTTTTCGTGGGATGGGAAGGCGTGGGCCTGTGCTCCTACTTGCTGATCGGATTCTATTTCCATCGCCAGTCCGCCAGCACCGCCGCCAACAAAGCTTTTATTGTGAACCGCATTGGGGACGCGGGATTTTTGCTCGGCATGTTCACCATCGCCTGGTACTTTGGCTCGCTTCGATTCACCGAAGTGAACCATATGGCGCGGGTGGGCGGCTTCGCCATCGGCGACCCGGTCATCACGGCGGCGGCATTGCTGCTGTTTGTCGGCGCTTGCGGAAAGTCTGCGCAGGTTCCGCTCTATGTCTGGCTGCCTGACGCGATGGAAGGCCCCACGCCGGTGTCTGCTTTGATTCACGCGGCCACCATGGTCACCGCTGGACTGTACATGGTCGCGCGTTCCAACGCTTTGTTTGTGCTGGCGCCCACAGCGATGTTCACCATGGCGATTGTGGGCGCGATCACTGCCATCTTTGCCGCCTCCATCGGCCTGGTACAAAACGACATCAAGCGCGTGCTCGCCTATTCCACAGTTTCCCAACTGGGCTACATGTTCCTGGCCCTCGGCGTGGGCGCCTTCTCCGCCGGAGTGTTCCACGTCTTTACTCATGCTTTCTTCAAGGCCTTGTTGTTCCTGGGCGCGGGTTCGGTGATTCACGCTATGAGTGGCGAGCAGGACCTGCGCAACATGGGCGACCTGCGTAAGCGCATCCCCATCACTCACTGGACCATGTTGATCGCGACCCTCGCTATTGCAGGCATTCCGCCCTTCGCCGGCTTCTTCTCGAAAGACGAAATCCTTTGGCAGACCTGGTCGTCTCAAGGCGGCGCCTTCCGCATTCTCTGGTATGTCGGCTACGCCACCGCTCTGATGACCGCCTTCTACATGTTCCGCCTGATGTACTTGACTTTCTACAGCCCGTCGCGCATGACCCACGAGGCGGAACATCACCTACACGAATCACCCAAGTCCATGACCGGACCCTTGGTGATTCTGGCGCTGTGCTCCATTGGTGCGGGCTGGTTGGGTTGGCCGCACAGTCTCGGCGGCTCTGATCGTTTTGCCGCCTTCCTTGCTCCCGTGTTCGCCAAAGAGGCGCAGGTGTTCAAGAACCAGGGCGAGGCTAATCAATTGGCTGCGGGCGAGAGGGAAGAGGAGCATACGTCTCCTACTGAATACGCTCTGATCGGACTTTCCGTGGCCGCTGCAGGATTGGGTTTTGTCATGGCCCGCATGGCCTACAGCCGAGCCCAGCGCGGCTTCCGCGAACCCATCGCCACCGCCTCTCAACCCTTCTACCGAGTGCTTTACGACAAATGGTTTGTGGATGAATTCTACGACTACGTGTTCACTGGCCGCCGCAAGGTGGGAGGAGTGCGCCTGGGCGTGATGGGTTTAGGCGAAGCCTCGTCCTGGGCCGATTCCCACCTGCTCGACGGCACCGTAAACGGGGTTGGGTGGGCCACCCGCGCGTTTGGAACCCTCTCCAGTTGGTGGGACAAATGGATCATCGACGGCCTGCTGGTGAACGGTCCAGCCATTGGGGCGCAGATGCTCTCTTTGCCGATGCGGCTGCTCGAATGGGGATTGATGCAGTGGTATGCGTTGGTGATGGTGCTGGGTCTGCTTGGGTTTGCGGTGTATTACGTGTACCGGTAACTGCGGGCTAGCTCGAGACTGGTAGCCAGAACTGGCAACTGGAAATTGCTCTTATGCAGAGTCACATACTTTCGATCATTCTGTTCACGCCGCTGGCGGGGGCCCTGCTTCTGTTGTTCATTCCGAAGCAGAACAAAGACCTGATCCGTTGGGTCGCGAACCTCGCTTCTCTGCTTGGCCTGCTGGTTTCTGTGCCGCTGGTGCCCTGGTTCTGGGCGCAGCGCTACGATCCCGGGTTCAAGTTTATCGAGGGTGGCTCCAACAACTGGATCCCCTCCATCGGCGCCGGCTTCCATCTCGGCATTGACGGCATTTCCTTCCTGCTGATCATGCTGACCACGCTGCTGGGCTGGATTTCGATCCTGTCCTCCTGGACCGCCATCGAAACCCGGGTCAAGGAATACTACATCTGGTTCCTGGTGCTTCAGACCGGGATGCTAGGTGTGTTCATGGCGCTCGACTTCTTCCTCTTTTTCGTTTTCTGGGAAGCCATGCTTGTCCCCATGTACTTGTTGATCGGCATCTGGGGCGGCCCACGCAAGCTTTACGCGGCAATCAAATTTTTTCTGTATACATTGTTTGGCTCCGTGTTCATGTTGCTGGGCATCCTGTTCCTCTACTTCAACCACCACACGCTCACCGGTATTTACACCTTCGACTTGCTGGCTCTGTATCAAACCGCGCCCAAGATCGAGTTCCATTACGCCGTCTGGCTATTCTTTGCGTTTTTCCTGGGCTTTGCCATCAAAGTCCCGATGTTCCCCTTTCACACCTGGCTGCCTGACGCCCACGTCGAAGCTCCCACCGCGGGTTCCGTCATCCTGGCCGGCGTCCTGCTGAAGATGGGGACCTACGGCTTCGTGCGCTTCTCGTTGCCGTTCTTCCCCAGCGTGGTCATGGACTCGCGCGTGCGCAGTTGGATGATCGGTTTGTCTCTGGTCGGCATCATCTATGGCGCGTTGGTTTCGCTGATGCAGAAGGACATGAAAAGACTGGTGGCGTATTCCTCGGTCAGCCATCTGGGCTTCTGCACTCTCGGCATCTTTGCCCTGAACCCCGCTGGCATCAGCGGTTCGGTTTTGCAGCAGATCAACCACGGCATCTCCACTGGCGCGCTGTTCTTGATTGTCGGCATCCTCTACGAGCGCCGTCACAGCCGCGAAATCTCCGAATACGGCGGCATCTCCAACGTCATGCCGGTCTATGCCACCATCACCATGATCATGTTTCTCTCCTCCATGGGACTGCCCCTGCTCAACGGTTTCGTGGGAGAGTTCACCATCCTGCAGGGCGCCTTCATGGAAAACAAGATGTGGGCCGCGTGGGCTGTTAGCGGCGTGATTTTAGCTGCGGCCTATTTGCTTTGGCTCTACCAACGCGTGTTCTTCGGCCCTGTCACCAACCCCAAGAATGAAAAGCTGCACGACCTCACCGGCAGGGAAATGCTGACCTTCGCACCCTTGCTCATCGCGGCTTTCTGGATTGGCCTCTATCCCAAGCCCTTCTTTCAAATCTTGGAACAGCCGGTCAATGCGCTGGTGCAGACGGTTCGGCCGGGTTATCCGGGAGCGGGCGCTCCGGTTAATGCCGGGGTGCTGCCCCCGCCTGCCGCCGCAGAAGCCGCCGTGGTTCCCACTCCGGCCGCGAAGGGGACCAACTAGTGGGCTCGACCTCACAAATGTTTACCAGCCTCGACTACTTGCTGGCTCTGCCCATGGTGCTGCTGACTCTTTTTGCCTTGGGCATCCTGCTCATTGACCTCATGCTTCCCGCCGACTGGAAGTGGGTCAACGCGGTCACGGCTTTTGTGGGAGTATGTTTTTCCGCGCTGGGGGTCTGGCGCATTCAGTCCATTTATGCCCACGCCGGATCCAACGTCACCGGACAGTTTGGCATGGCCAACTCGCTGCTAGTGGACCGCTTCGCCCTTTATTTTTTCTATCTCTTCCTGGCGGCTACCGCGATTTCGATCTTGATGTCAGTGCGCTACCTGGAAGTCGAGCACGAGCACCACGGCGAATACTACTCTCTTATGCTGCTCTCGGTGGTCGGCATGATGTGCATGGCCTCGGGCTTCGATATCATCCTGATCTTCATTGGCCTCGAACTGATGGCGATCTCCACCTATGTTCTGGTCGGGTTCCTCCGTCGCGACCGCCGCTCCAACGAAGCCGCTTTGAAGTACCTTCTGCTGGGTGCTTTTTCGTCCGGCATTTTTGCCTACGGACTCTCGCTCTTCTACGGCCTCACTGGCAGCACCAATCTGGCTGTGATCCAGCGCCAGATCGCTGCAATTATCAAGCTTCGGCCCCACGATCCCATCGTGGTGATTGCTTTGCTCACGGTCTGTGTCGGCCTGTTCTTCAAGATTGCCGCTATTCCATTTCATCAGTGGGCGCCTGACGCCTATGAAGGCGCTCCCACCTGCGTCACTGGCTTCATGTCGGTCGCGGTGAAAGCGGCGGCGTGGGCCATGCTGCTGCGTATCCTTCTCTACGGGTTGTTCCCGCTGCACGAAATCTACACTCCGCTGATTCTGTTCGTTTCCATTGCCACCATGACCGGCGCCAACCTTGCTGCGCTCACCCAGAACAACACCAAGCGCCTGCTGGCTTACTCTTCTATCGCGCACGTTGGGTATATGCTGCTTGGTCTGGTGGCCGTTGGCTCGGGCCAGGAGGCCGCAGCCACCGATGGCCTCCGCGGAATTCTCATCTACCTGTTGGTTTACACCTTCATGAACCTGGGCGCGTTTGCCGTGCTCACCTCGCTGCGCCACCGCGATGTCATTGGAGATGAATTGGACGACCTCGCCGGCCTCTATCACCGCGCCCCTGCCGAAGCTGTGCTGATGCTCTTCTTCCTCCTCTCCCTGGCCGGCATTCCACCCATGGCTGGCTTCATCGGAAAGTACTTCATCTTCCTCAGCCTGATCGAGAGCAGCCACTATGTTCTGGCCGGATTGGCCGTGCTCTATGCCTTGTTTGGTCTGTATTACTACATGAAGATTGCCAATGCCATGTTCATGCGCGAAGGCAGCGACCAGTCCCGCTTGCCAGTCAGCCTGGCCATGAAGGTTGCGCTGGGCGTGACCGGTTTGGCGACTGTAGTGATCGGCGTCTTCCCTGAACACTTCATTCAAATGGTGAATTGGTCCCTGGGACTGGTCCAAACCGTTCCGATCGCCAGCCTGATCCGTTAGTCGAGATTCAACACCAGATCAACGGGGTGAACAACCTGAACTACAAGTCCAGCAACGGCACCGTGGTAGCGCCGCTGATGATTTGGGGACCGTATTACTGGTCCAACGGTTTGCTCGGACGCCAGGACGGATTGGTGTGGACCTGTCAGGACTTGTCCAAGGATGGCACCCATCCCTCCAATCCCATCGGTCAGCAAAAGGTCGCGAACCAGTTACTGAACTTCTTCAAGACCGACACCTCAACCACCCCGTGGTTCCTAAAGCACTAACCGGCGGCGGGCGGCGTCCTTGCAAGGAGAAGAGGTTTCATAAATGGTCGTGTGGAAGGGCACGGCTTCAGCCGTGCCGTCGAAGTCGCCAAAAATGCGGGCTTTAGCCCCTGTGGGACCGGGTCAGTCCTGCGCGAGTCCATCTGTGAAACCAGCTCTGCTCTCCTTGGCGCCCGATGTCGGGTGGAGGCATGGGCCGTCCTCGTGTTGAGGGCGGCCCATGCAACCTGCTCCCCGAACCTGCTACTCTGGTGCCCATGACGCCACGACCGGACGGCGACCGCGATGCCTGGGGCTCGATCGCCCGCTACTCGGAAATCGGATTCATCATCCCGGCAGCCGTGTTGCTTGGCTTCGGGCTGGGCAAGCTGGCCGACTACTTTTTCCACACCACCTGGCTCTACCTGGCGGGAGTGATTTTCGGCGCCGTCGTCGGCTTTGTTCAGATGATCCGCATGGCGACTTCAGCCCCCGACTGATTCGGCATCGCGCTCCCCGCATGAGTGTTCCCGCCACCACCGCGAACGACTCCGGCGCTGCCGAGCGCTTCTACTCGCTCGCTCCCGCCCGCATTGTTCGCGGCAGCTGGATTTCCGGCTTACTGCTTTTTCCCGTCGCATGGTGGCGATTCGGTGCTGCCTCTGCCGCGGGCTTTGCTTTGGGCGCTGCCCTTGCCTGCCTCAATTTCTATTGGCTGGCTCGCGCGGTCGAAGGTTTGGCGGGCCGCATCGTCAACGACCAGAGCAACGAGACCGGCCGCTCCATCGTGGCTCGGTTCCTGCTGCGATATCTTTTGATCGGGCTCGGCGCCTATGTTATCTTTACAGGTTGGTCGCAGGCCACCCACGGCTTCCTTGTAGGCTTGTGCGTGCCGGTTGCGGCCTTGCTCGGCGAAGCGTTTTACGAGTTGTATGTGGCGCTGCGTCGCGGACTGTAATTTTTCTACCTGAGTTTCCAACAAAAAGGTTTCTTACTCATGCACGAGCTGCCGTTCACACAATTGCTGAACCGGATCTTCGCGGGCCCCGTCACTGCGCTGCTGCAGGCCCTCCATGTGCGCGTGGCGCACCCGGCAACGCCCATTCCTGACCACGTCTCCATGCAGATCGCCGTGGTCCTGCTGCTGACCATCCTATTTCTGCTGACTCGCGCCCGTCTCTCCGTGGACAATCCCGGCGGCCTGCAGCATACCTTCGAGTCCATCGAAGGTTTTGTCGGCGGCCTGGGCAAGGAAATCATCGGCCATCACTACCAGCAGTACATGGGATACCTGGTGGCGCTGGGCCTGTTCATCCTGGGATGCAACCTGATCGGTCTGATTCCCACGTTTGAGTCCCCCACCGCCAATCCCGTCGTTCCTCTGGGATGCGCGCTGCTGACCTGGTGCTACTACCATTTTCAGGGCTTGAGGGAACACGGCGGCGGGTACGTGAAGCACTTTATGGGCCCGGTGTGGTGGCTCGCGCCGCTGATGTTCCCCATCGAAGTCTTCAGCCATTTGGCGCGCGTTCTGTCGCTCACCATCCGTCTCTTCGCCAACATGTTCGCCGGCGAAATGGTGACTCTGGTGTTTTTTTCGCTGATCCCGATCGGCATCCCGATTATTTTCCAGGGGCTGCACATCGGCGTCGCATTTATCCAGACCTATATTTTTGTGCTGCTCACCTGTGTGTATCTGGGTGAAGCCACCGCACACGAGCACTAGCTGAAATAGCAAATGAGACCGGCACCGTGGAACAGGAAACAAGATTGAACCGTGGAAGAGCAAACAGTACCGAAATCGTGAAAGAGCAAACAGCACCGGCACCATCGAACAGGAAACCAGACGGAACTGTGGAAGAGCGAACGGGACCGGACCCGTGAAACAGCGAACAAGACCGGCACCGTGGAAGAGCAAACGAGATTGAAATCGTGGAAGAGCGGCCCTTTAGGGCCGCGTTACAGTCAGGTCTTGACGGGCTTTAGCCCCAGAGTTTTTGTACCGCGGTCAGCGTGAGGGCGTCTGCACCAGGATGACGTCAACCACCCACTAACCGCAATTTGCTACAAGGAGAACAACACCATGCGTAAAGTACTTTTCGTCGTTCTGAGCGTCGCGGCATTGTCTATGTTCGCTATGCCCGCCTATGCCCAAACCACCGAGCCCATGAGGGCGGTCGGAGCCAACTGGGTCGCGATCACTTCCGGGTTTGCCATGGCCCTTGCCGTAGCTCTGGCGGCACTCGGTCAGTCCCGCGTTGCCGCTGCCGCGTGTGAAGGCATGGCCCGCAATCCCGCTGCCCGTCCCGGCATTCAGCTCGCGCTGATTCTCGGTCTGGCTTTCATCGAATCGCTGGTGTTGTTCACGCTGGTGATCATTTTCGTGAAGGTCGCCTAAGGTTTTGGCACCGCTGTGCATGAAGCCCCGCCGCGAGCGGGGCTTCGTGCGTGAGCACTGCAATTTGCGCTCCCCCGT
This sequence comes from Acidobacteriaceae bacterium, assembly GCA_025360645.1. Lineage (GTDB taxonomy): Bacteria > Acidobacteriota > Terriglobia > Terriglobales > Acidobacteriaceae > JANYBT01. Next base: position 39,969 of record JANYBT010000022.1, read on the forward strand.
GCTATTTTCAAAAGTCGAGCACTCGCAGTGATCTGAACTCGCAACGATCTGAACTCAAAACGATCTGAACTCAAAACGACCTGAACCCGCAATGATCAACTCGCAACCACCTCAAACCGATCGTCGCCAGCGCCAGACTCAACCAACGCGCCGCGCAGCCAGGAGCTTTTTATGAAAGCCGTCCGCATTCATCAATTTGGTGGCCCCGAAGCCCTCACCTACGAAGAAATTCCCGACCCAGTCCTCCGCAAAGATCAGGTCTTGATTCGGGTGCGCGCCTGCGCCCTCAACCATCTCGACCTGTGGGTGCGCAAGGGTCTGCCCGGCGTCGCCTTGCCGCATATCCTGGGCAGCGACATTGCTGGTGAAGTGGTGGAGCTGGGCGAGTACGTCACCGGTTTCACCGTGGGCCAGCGTGTATTGCTTGCGCCCATGAGTTTCTGCGGTCACTGTTTCCACTGCACCTCCGGCGTTCAGAACCAATGCGCGCAGTTCACCGTCCTGGGCAATCGCGTGGATGGCGGCAACTGCGAGTTGATCGCCATCCCTGCCGTCAATGTCATCCCCATCCCCGATGCTCTCGATTTCACTCAAGCCGCCAGCGTTCCGCTCGTGTTCCTCACCGCCTTCCACATGCTGACTGGTCGCGCCGCGTTACGCCCCGGACACACCGTGCTGGTGTTGGGCGCCAATTCCGGCGTGGGCATTGCCGCTATTCAGATTGCCAAATTGTTTCAGGCGCGCGTGATTGCCACTGCCGGCGACGACCGCAAGATGCAGTTAGCTCGCGAACTCGGCGCCGACCACGTGATCAACCACTACACCCAGAAAATCTCCGAGGAAGTCCGCAAGCTCACTGCCAAGCAGGGCGTGGACATTGTGATTGAGCACGTCGGCCCCGCGACCTGGGACGAGAGCGTCCGCTCGCTGAAGCCCGGCGGCACCCTGGTGACCTGCGGGGCAACCACCGGCCCCAGCGCGGCCATCGATCTGCGCTTCCTCTACTCGCGTCAGATTTCGTTGTTGGGCTCCTACATGGGAACCATGGGCGAACTCCATCAAGTTTTGGCCCATGTGTTTGCCGGACGCCTAAAGCCGGTGGTGGATCGCGTGTTCCCGCTGAAAGAGATTCGTGCCGCCCACGAGCACATGGAAAAGAGCCAGATGTTCGGCAAGATCGTGCTCGTCCCGTGAGCGTGGCTTAGGTTCCAATGGTAGGCGACGGCTCGCTACTCTCACGGCTCGCTACTATCAGTGACCGTGACCGTCAGCACCCTCTCCGGTTAGAATATCCCCATGGCGCAAGACATCAGCTTTGGCCCTTACGTTGACATCGAACACGGCAAGAAGGTCGTCCGCGAACTGACCTTTGGCAACGAGGTTCCCGAAGGCATCGTGCTAACCTCGCTTGACGCCGCCATCAACTGGTTCCGCAAGAGCTCGATCTGGCCCATGACCTTTGGCCTGGCCTGCTGCGCCATTGAGATGATGTCCATGGGCGCTTCGCGTTTTGACATCGCCCGCTTCGGCGCAGAAGTGTTTCGCCCTTCGCCCCGCCAATCGGATCTGATGATCATCGCTGGCCGCGTCTCCAACAAGATGGCTCCGGTGATTCGCCAGCTCTATGAGCAAATGCCGGAACCCAAGTGGGTCATCTCCATGGGTGCGTGCGCGACTTCGGGGGGAGTGTTCAACAACTACGCGCTGGTGCAGAGCGTCAATCAGGTGATCCCGGTGGATATTTACGTGCCCGGTTGTCCGCCGCGGCCGGAGCAGCTGATTTATGCCATTACGCTGCTGCAGGAGAAAATCCAGAAGGAGCGGGGCAGCACCAAGCGGGTGCTGAACCTCGCGTAGTCTCCACGCGGGTTGGCACCGCGCCCAAACAACCGTTCCCATGTCGCAACCTCCGGAAGCTCTGCCCCTGATTACCGCGCAAGCCCCCTGCCGCGCTGACCTCGCCGGTGGCACCCTCGACCTTTGGCCGTTGTATTTGTTCCATCCCGGGGCGATGACCCTGAATTTCGCGGTCACCATTCACACCACCTGCCGCATCACTCCGCTCAAGGGCAAGCAGATTCATTTTCGTTCCGTGGATACCGGCAGAGAAGAAAGTTTCCCCAGCCTCGATGCCTTGCAGCAGACCAAGCGCTACCGCCATCCCATCGCTGGATGTCTGGTGAAGTTCTTTGCGCCGGAGCGGGGATTTCTGCTGGAAACCGATTCCGAGTCGCCTGCCGGCGCGGGCATTTCCGGATCCTCGGCCCTCATGATCGCTACCATCGCAGCGCTGGCACGCTTTACCGGGCGAGACTTGAGCCTGGAAGCCATGCGAGTGGTGGCGCAGAACGTGGAGGCTCGCATCATCCAGGTCCCCACTGGTTGCCAGGACTACTATCCCGCCCTTTACGGCGGCGTCAATGCCATTCATCTGGATGCGGACGGCATTCGCCGCGCTGCCGTACCCGTCGCCCCGGAAGAAATCGAACTGCGCTTTCTGCTCGCCTACACCGGCAAGCCCCGCCAGTCGGGCATCAACAACTGGGAAGTGTTCAAAGCCCACATCAACGGCGACAAACGGGTCTTTAGGAATTTTGAGCGCATCGCCACCATCGCCCGCGAGATGCATCAGGCCCTGCTGCGTCATGATTGGGAAGACATTGCCCGCCTCCTGCGCGACGAATGGAAACTGCGCCGCAGCAACGCGCCCGGCATCACCACCCCTCTGATCGACAAGCTGATTGCCGCCGCCAGCAAGAAAGGTGGCCGCGCCGCCAAAGTCTGTGGCGCCGGCGGCGGAGGCTGTGTAATTTTCCTGGTGGAAGAAGGCTCCAGAGAAGCCGTCGCCCAAGCCGTGGCTGCCGCCGGCGGTCGCATCCTCCCGTTCGGCGTGGCCCGCCAAGGCTTGCAAGTTATCTGATTCCCGGGCAACCCGCCGCGCTATAATGGGCTCATAAGCTCAGGGGTGGTTTATGCGGTATCGTGCTTCTTTTTTCGTTGCGGCGTTCATCCTCACCACCTCCTTGGTGTGGGCAGGTCCGGATGCCAATCCCAACCAGTCCCGTATGTCCAAGCAGAACCGCATGGAAATTGAACATGCGTTCTCCTCCGACCTGGTTTACGCCCGCTGCAACTTCCCCATGGGCAAGACCGGCCTGAAGCTGAAGGACGGCCAGATTTCGCCCAACCCGGAAGACATGGCCCGCCTCATGGCCCTCTTCGGCCCCGCCTTGAAGCCCGGCGACCAGGCGCGCATCACCGACCTCGTCTTTAAAGACGATCACATCCACATCGAGCTCAATGGCGGCCCGGTCAAGCGGCAAAAGTGGTATAAGCATATTTCCATTTCAGGCGTGGCCGGAGACTCTCCCGTAGCGCCGACTGAAAACGTTGCCAACCCTCGCGGGTCTTATGTGGATCTTTATTTTGATCGCCACGTTCCCGAACTCACCGGCCCTGAGTTCAAGCAGCTGCTGCGCCCCGTCTTCGACTTCGACGCCAAGTCCGCCCGCGAAGCCTACATGGAGTCGGTGCCGCCCAAGGTCAAAGAAGCCATTGAGAACCACCACGTTCTCGTCGGCATGAACCGCGAGATGGTGATCTACTCCAAGGGTCGACCCGGCAAGAAGATTCGCGAGAAAGATGGCGACATCGAATGGGAGGAATGGATCTACGGCGATCCGCCCAAAGATGTGGACTTCGTTCGTTTTGTGGGCGATGAAGTCATCCGCGTGGAAACCATGAGAGTGGACGGCCAGAAAGTGATCCGGGCCGAGAAGGAAATTGATCTGCAGCCGCCAGGGGCAGTCACCGCCAGCCAGGGGGCTCCCGAGCGTCCAACCACCGCGCCCACTTTGCGGCGCCCCGGAGAAGTCTCGCCCGACTCCAAGGCCGCGGACCCTTCCAGCGCTCCCATCTCCGATCCGTCAAACTCAGACCCCAGCAAGAACCCCGGCTAGCTCCCTGGCGAGCTGCGGAGAAGCTACTTGGGAGAAAGCTACTTGATCGCATCTCGGACGGGATATAAGGCAGGTGTTATGAAGGCCCTCAAACCACCGACCATTGAATCCATTGACGTGGAAAACGATTTAGAGCTGGGTTCGCTGGTAGCCCATGTTCTGGACGAGGGTGACAAGGTTTATCAAGCGCAGCGCGCAGAGTCATTTCGCCTTGGCATCATTGACGAGAGAGGCCGCCTCCTAAAGTGCGAACTCCCCGAAGATATGCGCGAAGGCGCAGACACTGACTTCGGAGGCTAGCTTGTCGAATGATTGTCGTCGCTGGCCCCTTCCGGTTTCTTTCGAGAAGCGTCCTCCCTTTGTCCCCGCCACGCCCGAAAGTTTACACTTGAACTGTGAAGATCGCCTTGGGCCAGATCAACCCCACCGTCGGAGACTTCTCCGGCAATTCCGCCAAGATCATCGATTTCTCCCATCGCGCCCGTACTCTTGGCGCCGAACTCATTCTGTTCCCTGAGCTTTCCGTCTGCGGCTACCCGCCCCGCGATCTGGTCGAGCGCCCTTCCTTCGTTGCGCGCAATCGCGAGACTGTGGACCGCATCGCCACGGAAACTCAGGGCATCGCCGTCATCTGCGGCTTTGTGACCGCGGCGCAAGCCGAAACCGGTAAATCCGTACTCAATTCCGCCGCCCTCACCCGCGACGGCAAAATCGCTTTTGTGCAGTCCAAGATGCTGCTGCCTACCTACGACGTGTTTGATGAGAGCCGCAATTTTGCCCCCGCCGCCCAGCAGCAACTCTTCACTCTGGGCAGCGACCGGCTCGCGCTCACCATCTGCGAAGACGCCTGGAACGACAAGCATTTTTTCAACAAGCGCCTCTACAAATTTGATCCGGTCGAGGCCCTCATCCGAGCCGGCGGCGATTTGCTGCTCAATACTTCCGCGTCCCCCTTCTGGATGGGCAAGCGCGGTTTGCGCTGCGAGTTGCTCACCATGATCGCCCGCCATCACAATGTCCCCGTGGCGCTGGTCAACCAGGTGGGCGGCAACGACAGTCTGGTGTTTGACGGTTCCAGCCTGGTCATCGCTCCCGATGGCCGCATCATCGCGCAGGCCAAGTCGTTCGAAGAGGACCTGATCTGCTTCGACTCCAATACCCTCACCGGCGATATTCATCCGCAAATTCCCGGCGAAGAGGCGTCCACTTACGCCGCGCTGGTTCTGGGCACGCGCGACTACGTTCGCAAATGCGGCTTCCAGAAAGTGATTCTTGGCCTCAGCGGCGGCATTGATTCCGCGCTGACCGCTGCCATCGCCGCCGACGCCCTGGGTCCTGAAAATGTCATCGGTGTGGCCATGCCCAGCCCCTACTCGTCTCCAGGCTCGATTGACGACGCCAAAGCGCTGGCTCGCAATCTCGGCATCTCCATGGAGTTGATCCCCATCAATGAAGTGTTCCAGGCTTACCGCAACACTCTGAAGCCAACCTTCGCGGGGCTTGCCGAAGACGTGACCGAGGAAAACTTGCAGTCTCGCACTCGCGGCTCTCTACTCATGGCGCTTTCAAACAAGTTCGGCGCCCTGGTTCTCTCCACCGGAAACAAAAGTGAAGTGGCCGTCGGATACTGCACTCTCTACGGTGACATGGTGGGTGGGTTAGGAGTGATCTCCGACCTCTCCAAGACCATGGTCTATCGCGTCAGCGAATATGTGAATTCCAGAAAGCTCGTCATCCCACCCTCCACCATGCAAAAGGCTCCCTCTGCCGAGTTGCGTCCCGACCAGAAAGATTCCGACTCGCTTCCACCTTACGACGTCCTGGACCCCATCTTGGAGGCGTACGTGGAGAATTCGCAGACGGCGGAAGAAATTGCCCACCAGCATGGGTTCGATCCGGATCTAGTTCGCCGCGTGGTTCGCATGGTGGATCGGGCTGAGTACAAGCGCCAGCAAGCCGCTCCCGGTCTGAAGATTTCAGCTAAAGCGTTTGGCTACGGCCGCCGCTTTCCCATTGCCGCCAAACCGCAAGCCTGAGCCAGTCAAGTATTATGAATGAGCGCGGTCGCTGTGCGCCGGCTCGAACCACACAAAAGGAAACCATGCACCGTCAAATATTTTTCGTTCTGCTGCTTTCGACCCTCACGTTTGCCCAGGCGCCTGCGCCCAAGAAGAGCGCCACCTCAGTCGCCAGGAAGCCTGCTGCGGAGGTCGCCAAGCCCGCTAGTGCTGGCGCCACCGTGCCATCCGAACAAACTGCCGAGGCCTTTCTGCACCAGATGTTCGGATACGACTCCACCATCAGCAGCAAAGTGGTTGAGATCAAGCCTTTTGGCGACATCGGTCTCGCCCAGGTGGACGCGGTCATCGCCAATACCCAAGGTCAAAAGCAGTTTCTTACTTTCTACATCTCTCCCGATCAGAAGCACGCCATTGCGGGCGAGGTCATTCCATTCGGCCCTAAGCCCTTTGCCGAGGCCCACGCTCGTTTGGAGAAAGGCGTGAATGGCCCCGTCCGCGGCCCCGCCAAGGCTCCTGTCACCATCGTGGAATTTAGCGACCTACAGTGCCCTCACTGCAAGGTGGCTGCACCCAACTTGGAAAAACTGCTCGCAGAAGAACCCAACGTCCACTTCGTTTTTCAGAACTATCCGCTGCCCATGCACAATTGGGCTGCCAAGGCCGCCGCCTACTCCGATTGCGTTGGTCTCGCTTCCAATGATGCCGTCTGGAAGTTCATTCAGAAAACTTACGACGCTCAGACCGACATCACCGAAGCCAACGCCGACCAGAAACTCACCGCCATCGCCAACGACTCCGGCGTGAAAGGCGACGAGATCGCCGCCTGCGCCGCCAAGCCTGAAAGTAAATCGCGCCTCGAAGCCTCGCTCGCTCTCGGCCGCGCCGTTGGCGTCACCGGCACTCCTACCATTTTCATCAATGGCCGCAAGACCGATCTGGGCGGCGCTCCCATCGAATACCTGAAGAACCTGGTCGAGTTCGAAGCCAAGCAAGCCAAGTAGTCAGTTCGCGACGCCTGCGCCTTGAAAGCAGCGCCTGGACGCATTGGGACGAGTCTCTAACCATGAAATATATTTCAACCACCGCCTTGTTCCTGCTCCTCGCGGCCGCTACTTACCAGAGCGCCCAGAACCCCGCCGCTCCTGCTTCGCTTCTGGGTTTTCGTAACCCCGCCGCGGAAAATGCGGCCGAGGCGCGCTTCCTGGCCGTGCCCGACCCCAAACTCGCCGAGCAGCACCTGAAGACCCTCACCCAGGCGCCTCATGTTGCCGGCACTCCTGAGGACAAGGCCACAGCCGATTACGTCGCGGCGAAATTTCGCGAGGCCGGCCTGGAAACCCAGATCGTCGAATACAAGGCCTGGATTAACTACCCCTCTGAAATCAGCGTAGACCTCACCGCGCCCGCCGGCGTCACCATGCACGGCCCCACTCCCGAGCATGTCGAAGGCGATCCTTTTCAGGACGATCCCCGCATCATCAACGCCTTCAACGGCATGTCTCCCTCCGGCGATGTGGAGGCCGACGTCGTCTATGCCAACTATGGCTCCCCGGAAGATTTTGATCGTCTGAAGGCCATGAATGTGGACGTGCGCGGCAAGATCGTGATCGTCCGCTACGGCGAAAACTTCCGCGGCGTCAAAGCCTTTGTCGCCCAGGAACGTGGTGCAGCGGCCGTTATTATTTACTCCGATCCCAAAGACGACGGCTATTACCGCGGCGATGCTTATCCCAAAGGTCCCTGGCGCCCGGCCACCGCGGTGCAGCGTGGTTCCATCGGCTACATGTTCCAGTTTCCCGGCGATCCCACCACTCCCGGAGTGGCCTCCACCCCCGGTCTTGCGAACGACAAGCGTCTGACTCCCCAAGAGTCGCCGCAGGTCCCGAAAATTCCCACCACCCCGCTCTCTTATCACGACGCCTCGCCCATCCTCGAGCATCTGGGCGGTGCCGAGTCTCCGCGCGAGTGGCAGGGCGGTTTGCCCTTCACCTACCACGTCGGCCCCGGCCCCGCGAAGGTGCACATGCGCCTCAAGCAGGACTTCCAGTTCCGCACCATCTGGGACGTCATCGGACGCATCCCCGGCTCCGAGCATCCCGAGCAATGGGTTGTCGCCGGCAATCATCGCGACGCCTGGGTGTATGGCGCGGTGGATCCTAACAGCGGCACTGCCGCCATGCTGGAAACGGTTCACGGTCTCGGCGAACTGCTCAAATCCGGGTGGAAACCCAAACGCTCCATCGTGATTGGCAGTTGGGATGCCGAAGAAGAAGGACTGATGGGCTCGACCGAATGGGGCGAGCAGTACGCCGCTCCACTGGCCAATGCCGCCGCCTACTTCAACATGGACGTCGCCGTCAGCGGTCCTAAATTCGGAGCTTCCTCCGTCCCGACCTTAAAGCAGTTCATCCGCGAGATCACCAAAGCCGTCCCTAATCCCAAGGGCGGAACGGTGTATGAGGAATGGCAGAAGACGAGCCAGGAAGTCGTAAACACCCACGAAACCAGCAGCGGCACCTACCGTCCGCCCGCCGCCCAGACGAAAGCGGACGTACCCGTCGGCGACCTCGGCAGTGGTTCCGACTACACCGTCTTCCTGCAACATCTCGGCGTGCCCTCCACCGACATCGGTTCCACCGGCCCCTACGGCGTTTATCACTCCGCCTTCGACAATTTCAACTGGTTCAAGAAATTCGGCGACCCGGATTTTGTTTACGAACAGCAGATGGCCCGCATCTACGGACTGGAAATGTTGCGCATGGCCGACTGCGACGCGCTGCCCTACGACTACGAGCAGTACGGCAGGGAAATTGTCACCTACATCGAAACCGCAAAAGCCAAGGCCCAAGCCAAGCTGGCCGCGCACGCTCCCGAGTTTTCCGCAGCACTAGAGAGTGCCCGCCGCTTCGAGCAAGCCGGCTCAAAAATCGCCGACAAGCGCCGCAAAATGCCCGCCGACCTGGTCCGCCTGAATTCCGCTTTGCTTGAGACAGAGCGCGCGCTCCTGATTTCCGAGGGCTTGCCCAATCGCCCGTGGTATCGCCACGCCATCTACGCCCCCGGCCAATACACCGGCTACGCGGCAGTTGTCATCCCCGGAGTGAATGAGGCCATCGACAAGGGCGACGCCGCCCTCACCCAGCAGCAACTGGCAGTGCTGGCAGCCGCCCTGAATCGCGCCAGCAAGGTGTTAGAGAGCTATCGCTAGATCCTCGCGCAGATTCATAATAATCTTGCTATCGTCATGATATTGTGACCACACAACGCTGCTCTCGAGGAGATGCGATGAAGCAAATGTCGGCCGGCACATTCAAGTCGAAATGCCTGGCGGTGATGGACCAAGTCTCCCGAAGCGGCGAACCGGTCTTGATCACCAAACACGGCAAACCCGTGGTCCAGCAGGTTCCTGCCGAAAAGCACGCTGAGGCCATTTTCGGCTATATGGCCGGCAAGGTGAAAATCATAGGTGACATCGTCGGACCGGTCACGCCGCCGCGAGACTGGGAACTCAAGTCCGGCTGATCACCGCTACATCCACGGTCCAAGGCTCGCCGCTGGTTACTGCCGATGAACACACCCGCGGAGCGAAAGTCGTGGAGAACATCTGGTTAGGTGAATGTATATTTGATGTCTTGACCGCTTCGACTACAATTTACCCATGGAGATCTTGTTTTCCCCTGAAATCGAAGCCAGACTACTCCGAATCGCTTCAGAAACGGGCAAAGGACTGGACGAAGTCGTACGAGAATTAGTGGCGAACTACATTGACCACGACGAATGGGTCAGGCAACAGGTTAGGAAGGGACTCGCATCCCTCGATCATGGCACGTTGGTTTCCCACGACGAAGTGCGCCGCCGCATGAAGCGCCTCATCCGCTCGAAGCGACTGTGCGCCGGTCTCCCGAATTCAACAAATCGCGAGAAGCGGCCCAGCTGGAGACCGCGCAAACTCTACTTCGCGGGAACGGATTGTTTGGCTGCAGGTGCGCCGCGTAGCAAACCTTCGGTGCTCAGGTCCTCGTCCAGTTCCGGCCAGTGGATACCGTAGCCGCCGCCGGCAATCGCCCAATTCCCGCGCTGCGCCGCTGTAACATTGAGCAGTCGCGGATACCACATCAGGGGCACGGTGATGACCCGGCCGTCACGCAGGCCCACGCTGATCGTATCGTCCGTGGACTGCACGTCGAGCACCCGCTCATCTGCGGCCGTTGCCAAAAAACTCATTCCATGCCTCTCCAAAACTCGTCCCGGTGCTGGATCACCAGCAGTTGAAAGGTGCGCCCTACTTAATCCTAACCAGCTTCTCCACCAGCTCCGAATAATCCTTCTTCTCCAACCCGTGCACTTCCTTGTTGTACTCATCCACTTTCGACGAATAATTCATCGAGCAGAACTTCGGGCCGCACATCGAACAGAACGCGGCCGTCTTATAGCCTTCTTCCGGCAGCGTCTCATCGTGCATCGAGCGCGCCGTCTCCGGGTCCAGCGACAACGCGAATTGCTTCTCCCAATCGAATTTGTAGCGGGCATAGCTGAGCGCGTCGTCGCGGTCCTGCGCTCCCGGACGGTGTCTCGCCACGTCGGCCGCGTGCGCCGCAATTTTATAGGCGATGATGCCGTCCTTCACGTCTTTCTCATTCGGCAGCCCCAAATGCTCCTTCGGAGTCACGTAGCATAACATCGCCGCCCCGTGCCATCCGATCATGGCCGCTCCAATCGCCGAGGTGATGTGGTCATAACCCGGTGCGATGTCGGTCACCAGCGGGCCCAGCGTGTAAAACGGCGCTTCGTAGCAAAGCTCTTTCTCCATGTCCACTTGCTCTTTAATCTTGTCCAGCGGCACATGCCCCGGGCCTTCTATCATCACCTGCACGTCGTGCGCCCACGCCATCTTGGTCAGCTCGCCCAGCGTTTTCAGTTCCGCAAACTGCGCTTCATCGCTGGCGTCGGCAATGCAGCCCGGCCGCAGCCCATCGCCCAGTGAAAAGCTCACATCGTACTTCTTGAAAATCTTGCAGATGTCGTCAAAGCACTCATAAAGAAAATTCTGCTGGTGATGGTGCGCCATCCACTGCGCCAGAATCGCCCCGCCCCGGCTTACGATCCCCGTAATCCGCTTGGAAACCATCGGCAAATACTGGATCAGCACTCCGGCATGGATGGTCATGTAATCCACGCCCTGCGCCGCCTGCTCTTCAATCACTTCCAGCATCACCGCCGCGTTCAGGTCCTCCACCCGCTTCACCCGCGAGATCGCTTCATAAATCGGCACCGTTCCAATTGGCACTGGCGAATGCCGCAGAATCGCCTCGCGGATCTCGTGGATATCGCCGCCCGTCGAAAGATCCATCACCGTGTCGGCGCCATAATGCACCGAGGTGTGCAGCTTCTTCAACTCCTCCGCAATGTCCGATGTCACCGAAGAATTGCCGATATTAGAGTTGATCTTGCACAGCGACGCCACTCCAATCGCCATCGGCTCCAGTTCCGGGTGATTGATGTTGGCGGGAATAATCATGCGTCCCCGCGCCACCTCATCCCGCACCAGTTCAACCGTCAGCCGTTCCTTGCGCGCAATGTATTCCATCTCTTCCGTGGTCACACCGTTGCGCGCGTAGTGCATCTGCGAAAAATTGCCGTCGCGGTTGGCCGCCTTGCGCTGCGCCAGCCATTCCACTCGCGGTTGAAACATCGCATTTCCATTGTTGCCGTTCGCTGAAGTGCCGTTATCACTAGTCATTGCAGTCCTCGCCTCGTTCCACAAATGAACCTCGATTATACGCGCCGCACGCCTCGAACTTCCGCCTGACACCACCGCCCCGGCCCGCTGCCACTTGTTCCTACCGCAGGGTCGGGCCTAGAATCATAAGGTTCCTTTCTCAACGAGGTTTCCATGCGCATTCGTCAATATCTTCTTGCCTTCACGTTACTGTCGCTGTCCGTCTCCTTCGCCCAGACTGCTTCCCATCCAGCGCCGCCCGCGCTTGACACCGTTGATAAAGCCGCCGACCCCTGCACTAACTTTTACCAATATGCCTGCGGCTCCTGGCTGAAGAAGACGGAAATTCCCGCCGACCAATCGCGCTGGGGCAGTTTCAATGAACTCCACGAACGCAACCAGATGCTGCTGCGCGACCTCCTGGAAAAAGATTCCGCTGCCGACGCCTCTCGCGGCGCGATTGACCAGAAGATTGGCGACTTCTACGGCTCTTGCATGGATGAAAAATCCGCCAACGCCAAAGGCGCAGAGCCGATCCAGCCCGAGCTCGACCGCATCGCCGCCGTCAAAGACAAGGCTGCTTTAATGGATGCGATTGCTCGCGTCCACCTCGTCGGCCCCAACCCGCTGTTCAATTTCTATTCCAATTCCGACCTGCACAACTCCGAGCAAGTCATCGCCTACATTGACCAGGGCGGTCTCTCCTTGCCTGACCGCGATTACTACATCAAAGAAGACGCCAAGACGGTCGAGGCCCGCAAGCATCTGGCCGAATACATCACCACCTCATTCACTCTCGCCGGCCGCTCGCCGGAAGACGCCGCTCACGCTGCCGAGACCGTTTTGCGCATCGAAACTGCGCTGGCCAAAGCGTCCATGGACCGCACCGCCCGCCGTGACCCCAAGAATCGCGATCACAAGATGACTCGCGACCAGGCAGTTGCCCTCGCCCCGAACTTCTACCTGAACCGCTATTTCACCGTCATCGGCGCTCCCGCCTTCACTGAAATCAACGTCTCCAACCCTGACTTCTTCAAGCAGGTCAATAGTGTTCTGGAGTCCGAACCGCTCGACGCCCTCAAGGTTTACGTCACCTGGCACATGCTGCGCCACGCGTCTCCGTGGTTGTCCCAGCCCTTTGTCGAAGCCAATTTCAAGATGCAGCAAGCGCTTACTGGCCAGAAAGAAATTCAACCGCGCTGGAAGCGTTGCGTTGACATCACCGACCGTGCCCTGGGCGAGGCCTTGGGCCAGCGCTTCGTCGAGCAACACTTTGGCGCCGATGGCAAACAGCGCATGTTGAAAATGGTGGACGCGCTGGAGCACTCTCTCGATAGCGACATCCACGACCTGCCTTGGATGTCCGATGAGACCAAGAAGCAAGCCAAGATCAAGCTGGAAGCCATCCGCAACAAAATCGGTTATCCCGATGTATGGCGCGACTACAGTTCGGTCACCATCGTGCGCGGCGATCTGGTAGGCAACCTGGTTCGCGCCGACGAATTTGAAGCCCGTCGCGAAATTGCCAAGGTCGGCAAGCCCCTCGACCGCAAGGAGTGGGGCATGACGCCGCCCACCGTCAATGCCTACTACAACGGATCGCAAAACGAAATCGTGTTTCCCGCCGGCATCCTGCAGCCTCCGTTCTTTGACAAGGCCATGGACGACGCGGTGAACTTCGGCGGCATCGGCCTCGTCATCGGTCACGAACTCACCCACGGCTTCGACGATCAGGGCCGCAAATTCGACGCCCAGGGCAACCTGCACGATTGGTGGACCGCGAAGGATGGGGAAGAGTTTGAAAAGCGCGCCAGTTGCGTTGCCAATGAGTACGGCAATTTTGTTGCGGTGGACGATCTGAAGCTCAATGGCCGCCTCACCCTTGGCGAGAATACCGCCGACAATGGCGGCGCCCGCGTCGCCCTGATGGCTCTCCATCAGATGATGGCGCAGGACAAGGACCTCGACCAAAAGATTGACGGCTACACTCCCGACCAGCGTTTCTTCCTCGGCTTCGGACGCGTCTGGTGTGAGAAGCGCCGTCCTGAAGTCGCTCGCATGATGGTCACCGTCGATCCCCACTCGCCCGGCGAATACCGGGTGAATGGAACCGTCCAGAACATGCCCGAATTCCAGAAGGCATGGAACTGCAAATCAGGTCAGCCCATGGTCGCGGAAAACGCCTGCCGGGTTTGGTAGAAGAAGAATGGAACCCGGGGCGTATGCCCCGGGTGAAAGTTCACGATTGCTCAAAGGCTCAATGCGCCGCTTCGACGCCCTTGAAACCCTTCCGGCGCTGTTCGCTGTAGCGATGCAAGGCCGCTTCGATAATCGGATACGCTTCTGCGGCGGGCCGAATTTCATCCACCTCCACCGCTTTCCCCTCCAGCAACTTGTAGTCCTGAAAAAATCTTCTCAACATCAGCAGGCGATGGGGCGGCATCTCGCCCGCCTCGCGATAGGAATTAAACTCCGGGTCTTCGGTCGCGATGGCGATGATCTTGTGGTCCAGCTTGCCTGAGTCGATCATGGTCATCACCCCAATCGCCCGCGCGTGGATAATCGTCAGCGGCACCACCGTTTCCTGGCACAGCACCAGCACGTCCAACGGATCGTCATCCTCGGCCAGCGTCTGCGGAATGAACCCGTAGTTCGCCGGATAATAAACCGCTGAATACAAAATGCGATCCAGCTTGATCAGTCCGCTCACCTTGTCCAACTCATACTTGACGCTGGAGCCAAAGGGAATTTCGATGACGCTATTGAATTCATGAGGCAGCTTGCTGCCGGGGGTGACGTCGTGCCAGGGATGAATCATAAGAACTGCTTCCTTGCGCTGCGGGATTTCCTTGCTATAGGCATTCTAAATGCTAGGAGCGGGGTGAGCCCTGCGGAGACTTGCCCTGGGCGGCCACGAGAGGTTCAGAATTCTCTCCATCTTGACCCTCCCGCGCCCGGCGCGTACAGTTTTCAGTAGTGAGGTTGGCAATCATGTCGAAGGAAACCAGCAAATTCTTGAAGTTCGGCGCCGTCACCGTCGTCATTCTCATGTCGCTCGGCTACCTCGCCTATACCGGAGTGCAAGACACCAAGAGCTACTACGTGACCATCAAAGAGCTGCGAACCATGGGGGATAGCGCGTTTTCCAAGCGCCTGCGGGTTGCGGGCAACGTGGAGCCTGGCTCCATCAAGCGCGTCGGCAGTCACGTTGACTTCATGCTGGTGGAACAGGACCAGCGCCTCGCCGTCTCCTATACCGGCACCGAAGCCCCTCCCGACACTTTCAAGGACGAGTCGCAAGCCTTGGCGGAGGGTAACTTTGGGCGGGATGGTGTATTTCATGCCAAGGGGCTTCAGGCCAAGTGCGCCTCCAAGTATGCCCCCAAAACGGGTGGCCCACCCGAGCCTGCAAAAAGCATGACCCAGCTGCAAGCCCCGGCGGTGCAAACCCCAGCCTCCAGCGGGATGGCAAACTGACCAGCAGCTCCGCCTCCATGGCCTCCGCTTCGTCTTCGTCACCCGGCGTAATGCCTGAGCCTATCATCGCGGTCACCGGCCTGATCAAGCAGTTCGGCAAGTTCGCGGCTCTTCGCGGCGTCACTGCCGACTTCGCCGCCGGCAAGCTCTACGCCATTCTTGGCGACAACGGAGCAGGGAAGACCACCCTGTTGCGCACCCTGGCTGGACTCAACCATCCCACTCGCGGAGAAGTTCGCATCCTCGGCTCCGCCAGTATCCCGGAGGTCTGCCACCATATCGGCTACATGGCCCATCCCTCGTTGCTCTACGACGAGATGTCAGCCCTCGAAAACCTGCGCTACTTCGCGCGCCTCTATGGAGTGACCGACGATACCCGCTGCGCCGCTGCCATTACGTCGGTCGGCCTGGATCCCAGTCTCGCCCGCCCGGTCGGCCAGTACTCGCAAGGCATGCGTCAACGCGCCTCGATGGCCCGCGCGCTCTTGCACGACCCAAAAATCCTCCTGCTCGACGAGCCTTTCTCGAACGTGGACATCCATTCCGCGCGCGACATGGCCGCTCTGCTGGGCCGCACCCGCGACCAGGGCAAGACAGTTTTCATCGTCACTCACCAGGCTCAGTTGCTGGAACAGGTTGCCGACGAGTTCATCTGGATGCAAGCCGGGCGCATCATCGCGCGCACTCCTAAGCTCACCCCGCCGGAGCCTCAGTGACTCCGCCTGCCGGCATCACTCTCGCCACCTTGAGCAAGGACCTTCGCCTGGAGTGGCGTTCCAAAGATGCCATCAACTCCATGCTGTTTTTTGCACTGCTGGTGGTCGTGGTGTTCAGTTTTTCGTTCGATCCCAACGCCGAGGAGTCCCGCCACATCGCCGGCGGACTGGTCTGGGTGGCGTTTCTGTTCGCCGCCGTAGTCGCTCTGAACCAGACCTGGGCCCGCGAAGTCCGCAATCAGGTGCTGGATGCCTACCGGGTTTCTCCCGCCCCCGCCAATTCGCTTTTCCTCGCGAAAGCATTGGGGAATTTTATCTTCGTCACCATTCTGGAAGCCGCCATGACGCCCCTGTTCATCGTCTTCTATCAGCTGCGTTCTCTCGGCCCCGCCTGGCAGCTTCTGTTGGTTGCCGGCTTCGGCACTTGGGCTCTGGTAGTGAATGGCACGTTTTTTGCCGCCATGAGTTTGCGGACCCGCAGCAGGGAGATCATGTTGCCCCTGCTGTTGTTTCCGATTTCGATTCCCGCGATTCTGGCCATGGTGCAAGCCACCACTTCCATCTTGCTGGGCGAAGGCGCGCGCTTCTGGATTGTCTTGCTGTTCACGTATGATTTGGTGTTCACCTCAGCTTGTCTGCTTTTATTTGAGACAGTACTGGAGGCAGAATGAAACGCATATTTCCCATCCTCTCCGTCATCACCGCCGCTCTGCTTGGCTATGCGCTCTACGCAGCGCTGGTCATCGCGCCCACAGAACAAACCATGGGCGATGTGCAGCGAATCTTCTACTACCATGTGCCCTCCGCCTGGACCGCCTTCCTGCTGTTCCTGATCAACTTTGTGGCCTCGGTGGTGTACCTTATCCGAAAGAACCCGGTCGCCGATATCGTCGCGCTGGTCTGCGCTGAAGTGGGCGTCGCATTCTGCACCGTGGTGCTGATCACCGGCCCCCTGTGGGCGCGTCCGGTCTGGGGCATCTGGTGGACTTGGGACATCCGCCTGACCTCGACCCTGGTGCTGTGGTTGATCTATGTGGCTTACCTGATGCTGCGCCGCTTCTCCTCTAGCGGGCAGACTCCGGTGCTGGCAGCCGCGCTGGCCATCTTTGGCGCGCTCGATGTGCCGCTGGTGTATTTTTCCATCTGGTTCTTCCGCACCCAGCATCCCCAGCCGGTGATCGGCGGCGGCGGTTCGCTCGCCCCTGTCATGTGGCACGTCCTCTTGCTGAACTGGCTGGCCTTCTCCATGTTTGCTTTTCTGGTGTGCTGGTCGCGCTTCCGCTTGGAGAAACTCAGCCGCCAAGTGGATGAGACTCAGGCCATGATCGAATTGCTCGACGAACGAATTGCTTGACGAACCCATTGCTTTACGAACAGGAGTGCCCGATGACTTCCACTGGATATCTCTACGCCGCCTACGCCGTCACCTGGATTATTCATGGCGTATATTTGATCACGGTCGTGCGCCGCTATGCGCGGGTGCGATCGCAAATTGAAGAACTGAAGCGGAAGTAGCCTCGGCCCGACTTTTTCGGGAAGCAGGGCGGTCCCTTCCGGGGTGGCAGGATAATATCAATCAGCTATTAACTGAATGGTAATATCCGACCAAATTGGTCCGACTAAGCGTTTTAAGGGGGCCCTGGGCGCGATTGGGTCGCGGGATGACCCAAAGCGCCACCCGACCCGCCGATCGCGCTCCTAGGGGCCTTAGAACGCAAGCAAATGGCATTCCAGGCTATGGCTGTGATCGCTTTTCTGGTTTCCCAATTGGGTTTGAGGCTGCGGCAGCCGAAAAACCGACCAGCCAGCTCTCGCCTTTATCACAATTTAACCAGCTAAGTGGTTGATTCCATTGATCGAGGTATCGCTATAACTTGAATCTGCACCATTAACAAGGCATAAGAACGCTGCTCGACTCCCGAATCTGCTTTGACTCCAGGATCCGCTCGACTTCAAATTCTCCCTCGCCCGCCCGCTTGCCACCCTAAGCCCGATCAATCTGGTCGAGTGCCTTCCCAGCGGCGACTTCAGTACATCCCGGCTTAATCTCGCCCGCATCTCAACCACAGCGAGTCGCTTCACCGTTTCGCGTTGCTTGTTCGCTTTGCTTGACAGCGTAACTCTTGAATGTAAAAGTAGTTATTTGCCTTTCCCCTTGTGCTGGTGACCGTTCCATTGGTGGTGCGACGTGTTCGACTTGCGTTGGGATCGGTTTGCCATTTCTTGTCTCACCCCATGAAATTGGGAAAATCCGGAGGAGCTAGTGAATTTGACACATCGTGCGTTGAAAACTGGTCGCATGGGATTGCTCATGGCGGCGCTACTGGTCGCCGGAGGTGTATTGGCCTTGCGTCAGTCTGCCAGCGTACCGTACTTGAACTCCGCGGCTGCCTCCCAGATTTCCCCGTTGTCAGGAACGGCCGCAGTTCCTGTCCGGCCTGACGTGCGCGCTGCTTTTGGACAACTCCCGCTGTTCTTCGAGCCCAACCAGGGCCAGACCGACCCACAAGTGAAGTTCGTGGCGCACGGCAGCGGCTATGGCCTGTTCCTTACTTCGCGCCAAGCCGTGCTGACTCTGCAACACAAGTCCCAGGTGGAAGTGATTCGCATGGAGCTTGACCACGCCAACGCCAACGCTCTAGTGCAGGGAACGCAACCGCTCCCCGGCAAGAGCAATTATTTGATTGGTGCTGACGCCAGCAAGTGGCATCGCAACATTCCACAGTACGCGCGCGTGGAGTACGCCGGCGTCTATCCCGGAGTGGATTTGGTTTACTACGGGCGGCAAGGCCGGCTGGAATATGATTTCCGGGTCGCTCCCGGCGCCGACCCGCGCCAGATCGCATTGCGCTTCGACGGTTCGGCCAAGCCGCAACTGCAAGCCGGCAACTTGATTCTGCGGACTGCCTCCGGCGACGTGACTCTTGCCGCGCCCCACATCTACCAGATCATCGGCAATGGTAGTGGCAATGGAAATGACCAGCGCGCCGTCGCGGGCCGCTTCATCCAGCTTGCCTCCAACAAAATTGGATTTGAGATTGGCGATTACGATCGCAGCCGCACTCTGGTGATTGACCCCGTGCTCGGCTACTCGACCTATCTGGGCGGCAGCGGCAACGAGACCTATCCCACCATCGCGATTGATGCTGCGCCGCTGCCCAACGCCTACGTCACCGGCTCCACCATGTCGATGGACTTCCCCATCGTCGCGAGCACCACCACTCCGCCCTTCCAGTCGACCTTGAAGGGCGCGGCCAACGTTTTTGTGGCCAAGATCAATCCGACCGGTTCCGCATTGATTTACGCCACCTACATCGGGGGCACGGGGACCGACGCCAGTTCCGGCATCGCGGTGGATTCAGGCTTCAACGCTTACATCGCCGGCACCACCAACTCGGCAGACTTTCCTGTCACCAGCTCGACTGCATTTCAGAAAGCTCCCAAGACGACCGGCAACCATGTGTTCGTTGCCAAGCTCGATTCCAACGGATCGATCCTGCTGTATTCGACCTATCTCTCGGGGAGCGGAATCGATATCGCCGCGGGCATTGCGATTGACAACAAGTCTGACGCGTTCGTGACCGGCACTACAACCTCGACCGACTTCCCGACTTTCGGAGCCGGCCTGACCGCCGCATGCTGCCCGGTTTCAAATCCGGCGCCCAACCAGTTCTTTGTCGCCAAGGTGAACACGCTCGGGACCTCGTCGGCCAGCCTTGCCTACTCCACCTATTTCGGTGGCGGAAATCCATCCAATGCAGTCGCAACGGGCGGCGGTATCGCGGTGGATTCCAGCGGCAATATCTACATCACGGGCGGCACCAACCTTCTTCACATTGGCGACGCCACCACCGATTTCCCTATTCTGAATGCGCAGCAGGGCTGTCTGAACACGCTGGGAACTCCCGCCAGTTGTCCCGCCACCGGAGTGGATGCGCAAGATGCTTTCGTCGCCAAGATTAATCCCAACGCAGCGCCCGGCGCGCAACTGATTTACTCTACTTACCTGGGCGGCAATCTGGAGGACGTTGGCTACGGCATTGCGGTCGATACCGCCAACAATGCTTATGTCACCGGCAAGACCTCGTCGCCCGCGATCACCGGGCTCTCCACTTCGAAGCCGTACCAGCAAACGCTGGCCACCGCCCCCGATGCTTTTGTCGCCAAGATCGGGAATCCGGTGACTTTGAATGGCGTCCTGAACCCGGTGTATCCCCTGAACTATTTCAGCTATCTGGGCGGCAACGGAACCGACATTGGCTACGCCATTGCGGTGGATACGATTCAGGGCGTGCGCGTGACCGGCTCGACTACGTCCACGGATTTCCCGCTCATCGCCACGGGCGAAAGCACTTTGGTGCCACCGCCTATTCAATCCACACTGCAGGGCGGGATTGATGCCTTTGTCGCTCGCATTGATACCACCACTACGACTTCCAGTACGGGCGCGGGACAATACGCTACCTATTTGGGCGGCAGCGGAGACGACCGCGGCACCGGCATTGCGGTGGATTCCAATGGCGCGGCTTACGTGACCGGCGAAACTGCCTCCACGAATTTTCCGGTGGTCGCCCCGGCGATTCAGCCCAACCGAAAAGGCGCCATCGACGCGTTTGTGTCGAAGCTGGTTCCAGTCAGCAGCTTAACCTTGACGGCCAGCGTTTCCCCGACCACGGTCGGACTCGGCAACCAGGCCAGCTTCAAATACACCATCACCAATCCGGGTCCGGAGACGGCTGCCAACGTAGTGTTTACCGGCGCGGTGCCGACAACGAACGGTACTTTCACATCAGTGACCACCTCGCCCGGTTCCTGCACGCCTCCGACGGCGACCGTCATCACTTGCACTATCGGCACATTAACCGCAGGCTCGAGCGCAACCGTCACTGTAATTTTGACTCCCACCGCGGCGGGCTCGCTTGGCAACAGCGGCAGCGTGACCGCCAACGGCACCGTTGGAGTGAGCGCTTCCTCCAGCGTCACCGTGACCGATTTCTCAATCTCCGTCGCGCCCACCAGTGTTACGGTTCCAGCGGGTACCGCGGCGACCTACACTGTGACCGTGACCCCGCTTCCCACCTACAGTTCCAGTATCTCGTTGAGTTGCTCTTCCGGGCTGCCCACGGCTACGAGCTGCGCTTTCTCGACCACGCCCATCACGGTGTCAGGCACCACCGCGGTCTCGTCCGTGCTCACGGTGAATACTACGGTGCGGCCAATTGTTACCGTGGGGCTGAATCCGCGCCGCGCGACCTACGCAATGTGGCTGCCTCTTGCCGGAATGGCGTTCCTGGGATTGACGATGATGGGAGGGAAGTCACGCCGCCGTTGGTGGCTGGGGGCGATGTTTGCGGTGGCGCTGACAGGAACCGTCGCGTTCGAGTCGGCCTGCAGCAGTGCAAAAGTCGCGCAGACCGTGACCGGCACGCCCGCAGGGACCTACACCATTACGGTCTCCGGCGTTTCGGGCGCCGATTCCAAGACCACTTCGGTGACCCTGGTGGTGCAGTAGCAGGGACGGTTACTTCGGGCTCACCCGCAGGGTCAATCCGTTCACTTCGTGGATGATCACCGGCGCGCCCGCATCGACCGGCGCGCTCGCCACGGCGTCCCAGGTTTCCCCGTGGACGAAAACTTTCCCCGAGGGGGTGAGCGCGCTCTGGGCCACTCCCCACGATCCGATCATCCCCTGGATGCCCGTGACCACCTTGTTGCGTCGCGCCCGCAGCGCGATGCTCATTAGAAATGCAGTGATGACTCCCAGCGGCAGGCTGACCGCCAAGGCGGTCCACCAGTGCACCTGCATCTCGGGAACTGGCCCATCCACCAGCAGCAGCGCCCCAATGGTCATCAGGGTAATTCCGCCGATAGTCAGCACTCCATGGCTGGCAAATTTTGCCTCCAGCGCGAACAGCACAAATGCTCCGAGGATCAACGCCACCGCGGCGAACCGCGTGGGCAGCAGGTTCAGCGCAAACGCTGCCAGCAGGATGAACACGATGCCCACGGTTCCGGGTACCACCGCTCCGGGATGGTTGAACTCCGCATACAGCGCCAGCGCCCCAATCGCGAGCAGTACAAACGCCACGTTGGGATCCATGATGTAAGCCAGCAGCCGCTGCTTTAGCGTCATCTCGTAATTGCGCACCGGCTGGTTGAGCAGGTGCAAGGTCACCGTGTTTCCGTTGAAGCGTTTCAGAGTCTTGCCGTCAAGTTGGCGGAACAGGTCCGGCTCATCGGTGGCGACGTAATCGATGAGATGTTGGTCCAGAGCTTCCTGGCTGGTGAACGACTTGGACTCACGCACGGTGCTCTCTGCCACTGCGACGTTGCGTCCACGTTGGGAGACGACTGAACGCATCATGGCGGCGGCATCGTTTTCCACTTTTTGCTTCATGATGTCGTCCATCTTGGCGCCACCGAGCGCCACCGGATGCGCCGCACCAGTGTTCGCGCCCGGCGCCATGGCGGCAACATCGGCGGCTTCCAGTATGAAAAATCCCGCTGAGGCCGCACGGCTGCCACTGGGGGTGACGTAGATAATCACCGGCACTGGCGAAGCCACGATGCTCTCAATGATCTCGCGGGTGGAGTCGAGCAGGCCGCCCGGGGTATTGATCTCGATCAACAGCGCGTCGTCCTTCTGCTCGGTCGCGTTGCGAATCGCGCGTGCAATGTATTCGGCGGTAATGGGATGGATGGTGTCGTTCACCACGATCTTCAGCACTTCGGCGGAGCTCAACGTTCCCAGCCCCAGAAGCACCGCGAGGCCCAGCGTCGCCCGCAGAAAAGTTTTCATAGTTTTCATGGATGCACCTCCATCGGTTTTGTTTCTGTCTGTTTCGAGTCGTTGACCAGTTCCAGGATTTGCGCCAGCCCGGCTTGGGCATCGGCATTTGTAGCGTCGAGTCTCAGTGCTTCGCGAAACTCCTTCTCCGCTTCCACCGCGAAGCCGTGCGCCAGCAACTCTTTGCCGCGCTCCGCGTGATAGCGGGCGTGGGTTCGTGGATCTGTCTTGGCAAGTTTCTGTTCGGCGGCGGCCTGAATCTCCACATCGAGTTGTCGGAAAGAGCTCTCTGCATAGTTCCGCTTGATGCGCTCCAGCGGCAGCTTCATTGGCTGCGGAGGCGTGGCAGGGGCGCTCTTGAGGTCCAGATCGATTTGATCCAGTAACGCTTTCGCCTCGGTATCATTGGGCCGCAGAGTGATTGCCTGGTGCAGTTGCCGGCCGGCGCCGTTGAGGTCTCCGCCGCGCGCCAGGGCCACTCCCAGATTGAAGTGATAGTCGGCGTCACCCGGATCATTTTGGGCAGCCCGCCGGAAGTGCTGTTCCGCGCGCTTGCTTCCTCGCCGCGCCTGCGCCACCCCCAGATTGTTGTAAACCTCGCTGAGGGGCAGCCGAGCGGCCACGAAAGCAAATGCCGTCTCAGCTCGCGGCCAGTCCCCTTGATAGAAAGAGGCCAGTCCCAAATAAAAGTTTGCTTCATTCGCCTGAAACGCGGATGCGGTGACGTGGCCGAATGCCTCCGCCGCGGGCGCGTATTGCCGCTCGGCGAAGTAAGTTTTGCCCAACTCGAGCCAAGCCTGGTCATACTCGGGGCTCAGTCTCACTGCCTCCTGCAAGCGTTTGATTTTGTCTGCGGCGCCGTTGGCGACTATGCCGCGCACATAATTCTCCAGCGCATTCAGCCGCAACGCCGGCGCTTTCGCCAGGTATTCCTCCCGGCCCACAGTGAAATCAGGCCGGATCTGCCGCTGCACTCCCCACGCCAGCGCGCTCTCAATCCGGATGAGGTCGGGCAAAGCTCCGCGCTCGGTCAGCGGGGCCAGCAGCTTCTGCCGCCGCATGTCGAGTACCTGCGCCGTCGCCGTCAGCACATTCGCTTCATAGCTGTATTCGCCGAGCACCACCAAATCCAAGTCCATTTGCTCGGCGATGCGGTACAAGGTGGGGCGCGACACCGGCACGCGCGCGGGAATTCCGATGCGGTCATAGCCGCGCAGCCGGTCTTCGCGGTCCACTACGTAGAGCAGGGGAGAGTTGAGCTGATCGCGCAAGACTTCCGGAAACGACTCGCCGATCCATTCCAGGTTGGCGGTACGAGAAGTATTTTCAAAGGCGAGGACGACCAGGGTATTGCCGGTGACTGAATGGCCTATCACTGAATGGTCGGTGCCGGGCGGCGAGGCTGCCTGGGCGAGGGTCAAGCGCAGCGCAAAGGTGACGAACAGCAGCGGCCAAATTGTTTTGCGCAAGATCATTCGATTATATCGGCGTGGCTGCCAGTCGGGTGGTTCACGCTGCGGGCGCCCCGGGTGATTTCCCGCATCTCTATTTTCGATCTGCAGCAGTCGCCGCCCCTTCCGGCTCGGCAGGAGCGGAGTTGGTCTCCACCCATCCCGGCAAAGTGTTGCTGCCGGTGATCAAGCGAGCGCCGCGCTCATAGGTGAGGTACGACCAGGCCCACTGGATCATCACCAGCACGCGGTTGCGGAATCCCACCAGGAACATGACGTGGATAAACAGCCAGGAGAGCCAGGCCAGGTAGCCGGAGATGTGCAGCTTGCCGAACTGCCCCACCGCCGCCGCTCGTCCGATGGTGGCGAGAGTTCCTTTGTCTCGGTAACGAAAGGTGGTGCGCGACCGCCCTTCCATGTCGCCCAGAATGCACTGCGCCGCGAAACGCCCTTGCTGCATGGCGGCGGGAGCCAGTCCAGGTACCAATTTGCCTTCGTCATACTTCACCGAAGCCAAATCGCCAATCACGAAGACCTCGGGATGACCGGGAATGCTCAGATCGCCCTGCACCACCACCCGACCGGCGCGATCCAGCGGGACATGCAGCTTTTTGCTCAAGGGAGATGCCGCGACTCCCGCCGCCCACAACACCACTTGGGCGGGAATTCGAGTGTCACCGGTCCACACTGCGCCGGCTTCGATCTGCGTGACTTGCGTGTTGGTCTGCACTTCCACGCCGAGCTTGGTGAGTTGCTCCTCAGCGCTGCGCGAAAGGTCTTCCGGATACGCTGCGAGCACGCGTGGGCCACCCTCGAGCAGCAGGATGTGAGTCATCGCCGGGTCGATGGAGCGGAACTCCATTTTGAGGGCGTGGTGGGCGATCTCGGCCAGGGTTCCGGCCAATTCCACGCCGGTTGGACCCGCGCCCACTACTGCAAAGTTCAGACGAACTTGACCGCGTCCGCCCGCCACGTGGCGCTCCGCCAGTTCGAAGGCGAGCAGCACCCGACGGCGGATTTCCAGCGCGTCTTCGATGGTCTTCAATCCGGGCGCCAGAGGTTCCCATTCATCGTGGCCAAAGTAGGCGTGGCTGGCACCCGCGGCCACGATCAAATAATCGTAGGGAAGCGCTTGCTCGGGAGTGACGACAAGCCTGCGCTCGAGATCGAAGTCCTGCACTTCCGCCAGCAGTACTTCCACCGACTGGTGGCCGCGCAAAATCTCGCGGATGGGCGCGGCGATCTCTCCTGGCGACAGCCCAGCGGTGGCCACCTGGTAGAGCAGCGGCTGAAAAGTGTGGTGGTTCTTGCGGTCCAGCACGGTCAACCGCACTTGCCGCTTGGCCAGCTCTTTGGCAGCGGTCAGGCCGCCAAATCCTGCGCCTACCACCACCACTCGTGGAATTGTCCGCGGTGACATGCTGCGCTCCAATCGCTGAATCCTCTCCCGGAATAATCTCCGGCCCTAACGTTATGAGATGGCGGGGCGAAGCAATGGATTCCGCTTGACGGAGGGTCCCGGACTTCGATATAAGTAAGTATTCACTAACTATGTCTGTCCGTTTCACCGCCGCCGACCGCCGTCAACAAATTCTCGAGGTGGCCACACTCCTGTTTGCCATGCGCGGCTTTGAGGGGACCACGACGCGAGTGATCGCCGAAAAGGCGGGAGTCACGGAAGCCTTGATTTTCCGGCATTTTCCCAGCAAACAAGAGCTGTACTGGGCGGTCATCGAGTGCAAAATGAACTCCGTGGCTCCTGGCCAGCGGCTGCGCGCGGTGCTGCAGGCGGGTGGGGACGACCTGGATTTGTTTGCCCGTCTGGCTTGCGAGATTCTGGCCCGGCGCGCCGCCGACCAGACCCTTTCCCGATTGCTGCTCTATTCCGCGTTGGAGAACCACGAACTCTCTCACCGCTTCTTCACCAATTACATTTCCAGCTACTACGAAGTGCTGTCCGGGTTCATTCAACAGCGCATTGAGCGAGGCACGTTTCGCGAAGTCGATCCCCTGATCGCGGCGCGGAGCTTCCTCGGCATGGTGATTTACCACTCCTGGGTGCAGGAGCTTTTCGGCGGCAAACACTATCAGAGTTTCAACATCGAAGAAGTGAGCCGCACCATCGCCACCATCTGGTTGCAAGGGATGCTGGCGGAAACTTTGCCCGC
This sequence comes from Acidobacteriaceae bacterium, assembly GCA_025360645.1. Classification (GTDB taxonomy): domain Bacteria; phylum Acidobacteriota; class Terriglobia; order Terriglobales; family Acidobacteriaceae; genus JANYBT01. Next base: position 66,267 of record JANYBT010000022.1, read on the forward strand.
GAAACCAGCTAAGCGCAATACTAAGAAATCACGGGAGTCATTGAGTCATGTTCTTGTCGCTACCTCGTAACGCAAAACTGGCCGTGCTGTTGGGCAGCCTCGCGCTGTTGGCGGCGTGCTCGACGACTAAGGCCGCTCCGGCCGCCAAGCCGGTGGTACCGGTGCTGGCCGCGGCAGTCGAGCAGAGGGACGTGCCCCTGCAGATTCGCGGCATCGGCGCGGTCGAAGCCTACTCCACGGTCTCAGTGAAGACGCAAATCACCGGCGAACTCACGGGGGTTTATTTCAAGGAAGGCGCCGACGTGAAGAAGGGGCAGCTGATCTTCACGCTCGACAAGCGTCCGCTGGAAGGCGACCTCAAGAGAGCGGAGAGCACATTGGCGAAAGACGTCGCGCAGGCCGCGAACACCCGCGCCCAGCAGCGTCGCTACAACGCTCTGATGCAAGCCGGCGTCGTGTCGCGCGAGGAATATGACCGAATGGAATCGGAAGCTGCGGCCATGGACGCGACCGCCTCCGCGGACCAAGCGGCCGTCGAAAACGCGCGAGTGCAGTTGCAGTACACGTCGCTTTATTCCCCCATCAACGGACGCACCGGCAACTTGATCGTGCACCAAGGCAACATGATCAAGGCCAACGACGTTCCCGCGCTGGTGAACATCAATCAGGTCGAGCCCATCTACGTGACCTTTACGGTGCCAGAGCAGAACCTGGCCGACATCAAGAAATATTCGGCGATGGGCGCGCTTTCGGTGACGGCGATGATTCCCGGCGACACTCGACCGCCGGTAGTGGGCAAGCTCAGCTTTCTGGACAACTCGGTGGACCAGATGACCGGCACCATCAAGCTGAAGGGCATCTTTGAAAACGCCGACCGCCGGCTGTGGCCGGGCCAGTTCGTCAATACGATTTTGACCCTTAGCACGCAATCCAATGCATTGGTCGTGCCTTCGCAAGCGGTGCAGAACGGCCAGCAGGGACAATTTGTTTTCGTGATTAAAGACGACAGCACGGTGGACGCTCGCCCCGTCACCATCAGCCAGAGCCGAGAGGGCCAGGCGGTGGTGGCCAAGGGATTGGCAGTGGGGGAGCGAGTGGTGATCGACGGCCAGTTGCGCCTGGTTCCCGGCAGTAAAGTAGAAATCAAGACCGGTATCACGCCGCAGCCGGGAAGTCTTGCGCCGGCCGCCGACGCAAAACCGGGTTTGTGATCGCGTCGCCAGGTGCGCGCGGCAGTGGGATCGCGCGGCAATGACAACGCCTGGCAATGATATGAGTTTTGGCAGCGTTCGAGCCCGGCGACGTTAGAAGTTCTGTTGGACGACTCGGCCAGGTTGGGGTTGGCCTCGCGTTTAGGGTAGGGGAAAATATTTGGGCTTGGGCCCAGGGAAACTTTGATGAATATTGCCGCTCCATTCATTCGTCGCCCGGTCATGACCACGCTGGTGATGCTGGCCATCCTGATGTTCGGGACCCTGGCCTACCGCAACCTGCCGGTCAGCGACCTGCCCAATATCGATTTTCCGACCATCCAGGTTTCGGCAAGCCTGCCCGGGGCCACGCCTGACACCATGGCGTCCGCCGTAGCTCAACCGTTGGAGAAGCAGTTCTCGACCATCGCCGGACTGGATTCCATGACCTCGTCCAGTTCGCAAGGCGCCACGCAGATCACTTTGCAGTTCAACTTGAGCCGCAGTCTGGATGCAGCCGCGCAAGACGTTCAAGCCATGATTGCGAAGGCGGCGCGCGACCTGCCCCAGAACATGCCGAGCCCGCCTTCGTATCAGAAGGTGAATCCGGCGGACCAGCCCATTCTCTATCTAACCTTGAGTTCGCCGACGCTGCGGCTTTCAGATGTGGACGAATATGCTGAGACTCTGATCGCGCAGCGGGTCTCGACCATTAGCGGCGTGGCGCAGGTGAGCGTGTTCGGAGCGCAGAAGTATGCGGTACACGTGAAGCTGAACCCCAAGTCGCTGGCCTCGCGGCAAATTGGGGTGGATGAAGTACAGAGCGCGATCGTCACCGGCAACGTGAATCTGCCGACCGGAACTCTCTACGGCGCCAACCAGGCGTTTGTGGTGCAAGCGGACGGGCAACTCAACAAAGCTTCCGACTACGCTCCTATCGTCGTGGCCTACCGCGACGGTGCTCCGGTCCGTCTGAGCGAGCTGGGCAGCGTGGTGGATGGGGTGGAGAACGACAAGACCGCCAGTTGGTACTTTAACGCGGAGGGTGGACTGCGCCGCGCCATCATTCTCGCCATTCAGCGCCAGCCGGGGACCAACACCGTCGAGGTGGTGAACTCCATCAAGCAGCTGCTCCCGGCGTTCCGCCAGCAGATGCCGCCTTCGGTCAGCCTCGAAATCCTTTATGACCGCTCTGCCACCATCCGCGATTCAGTCAGCGATGTGAAGTTCACTCTCTTCCTCGCGCTGGTGCTGGTGATTCTGGTCATCTTTCTGTTTTTGCGGAACCTCTCCGCCACGGCGATTCCCAGCCTGGCGCTGCCCATGTCGATCGTGGGCACGTTCGCCGTCATGTACCTTCTGGATTACTCGCTCGATAATCTCTCCTTGATGGCGCTGACGTTGTCCGTAGGATTCGTGGTGGACGATGCCATCGTCATGCTGGAGAACATTGTCCGGCACATGGAGATGGGCGAATCGGCGATGGATGCCGCCATCAACGGCGCGCAGGAAATCGGCTTCACCATCATTTCCATGACCATCTCTTTGGCCGCCGTATTTATTCCCGTGCTGTTCATGGGCGGATTGATGGGACGCCTGCTGCACGAGTTCGCGGTCACCATCAGCGCCGCCATCCTGGTTTCAGGATTCGTGTCCTTGACCCTCACTCCGCTGCTGGGCAGCCGCTTCCTGCGCGAACCCAAGTTGGAAAAACATGGCCGCTTGTACGCTGCGTTTGAGCGATTTTTTGATGGCCTGTTGCACCTCTACGACCGCACGCTGCAGTTCACCCTGCGCCACAGGCCGGCCACCATGGTGTTGTCCGCGGCTGTATTGGTCGCGACCGTGTACCTGTTCATCGTGATTCCCAAAGGCTTTTTGCCTGACGAAGACCAGGGGCAGATCTTCATCTTTACCGAAGGGCCGCAGGGCATCTCGTATGACAGCATGGTGCAGCACCAGGCCGCGCTCAACCAGATTGTGATGCAGGAGCCCTGGGTCGATTCCTACATGTCCACGGTGGCGGGCGGTAATGCGGGTCGGATATTTGTGCGCATGAAGCCGCGCAAGCAACGCGCCAGCGCTCTGGAAATCATTGCCGAGTTGCGCCCAAAGCTTGCCGCCGTTCCCGGCATCAGCGCTTATCCGCAAATGCTGCCCACCATTCGCATCGGCGGCAACCTGACCAAGAGCCAATACCAGTTCACCTTGCAATCGCCGGACACCAGGGAACTCTACGCCGCGGCGCCCAAGCTTTTGGCCAAGCTGCAAACCGACCCTGAACTTCATCGCCTGACTCAAGACGCGACCAGCGATCTCTACATCACCAATCCGCAGGTCAACGTCAATATTGATCGCGACAAGGCTTCCGCCCTTGGGGTGAGCGCCAGCCAAATTGAAGACGCGCTTTACACCGCATACGGACAGCGCCAGGTTTCCACCATCTACGCTCCCAACAACGCCTACCGCGTCATCACGGAAGTGGAGAATGAATATCAGTCAGACCCCTCCACCCTGTCTTTGCTCTACATCCGTTCCAAGAGCGGACAATTGGTTCCATTGAATGCAGTCGCCACGCTCACGCCCACCGTGGGTCCGTTGACCATCAATCACCTGGGGCAACTGCCCGCGGTCACGCTCTCTTTCAATCTGCGTCCGGGAATCGCGTTGGGCGAGGCGGTCTCCGCGGTTGAAAAAGCATCGCGCGAGATCCTGCCCCAAACCATCAGCACCAGCTTCCAGGGAACGGCTCAAGCCTTCCAATCTTCCATCAGCGGGCTCGGCGTTCTTCTCTTCATGGCCATCGCGGTGATTTATTTGGTGCTGGGAATCTTGTATGAAAGCTTCATCCACCCCATCACGATTTTGTCCGGCATCCCCTCCGCCGGCTTCGGCGCTCTGGTCACGCTGATGTTCTTCCACCTCGATCTCAATATTTATGCATTTGTCGGCATCATTATGCTCATCGGTATCGTAAAAAAGAACGCCATCATGATGATTGACGTGGCGCTGGTGAAACAGCGGGAGCTGGGCGAATCCCCGGCGGAGGCGATCTACCAGGGCGCACTGTTGCGCTTCCGTCCCATCATGATGACGACGATGGCGGCGCTGATGGGTACGCTGCCGATTGCGCTGGGATTTGGCGCAGGTGCGGAGTCGCGGCGGCCGTTAGGCCTGGCGGTGGTGGGCGGGCTATTGTTTTCGCAGTTGCTTACGCTGTACATCACTCCGGTCTTCTACATCTACATGGAGCAGTTGCAGAATTGGGTGGGCTCACGCAAGCGGGCGAGGTCCGGCGGGCCCGTGTCGGTGGCGGTGGCAGCGCAGCGACGCGAAGGCCAGCCGGAGTTCGCGGACCAGCCCGAACTGACGAGCCGCGCCAACGACTAGCGGTATCCGGGACACGCTAGACCGAGGGCAGAAACAGATGGATGACGGTGTAGGTGATAGCCGACATGGCGGCGGCGGCGGGAATGGTAAATGCCCACGCCCAGACAATTTGGCGCGCTACTCCCCATCGCACGGCGGACAAGCGATGCACTGCACCCACACCCACAATCGCGCCAGTGATGGTGTGAGTGGTGCTCACCGGGATTCCGGCCAACGCGGTGCTGAATAGAGTGATGGCCCCAGCGCTCTCGGCGCAAAACCCGCCAATGGGGCGCAGTTTCGTGATCTTCTGGCCCATGGTGTGCACGATCCGCCAGCCCCCAAAATATGTCCCCAGCGCGATGGCGGCATGGGCGGCGAGGATGATGGGCCAGTGAAAGTGTCCCCAATTAGCGAGCATGTCGTCCTTCGACATAAATCCGGCGGTGTATAACGCGCCAGCCACAATGCCCATGGTCTTTTGCGCATCGTTGGCGCCATGGCCCAGGCTGTAGGCGGCGGCTGACATCAATTGCAACTTGCGGAACAATTTGTCCACATGCTGGGGGGCGCTGTGCCGCATCAGCCAGTACATGGCGGTCATCAGGCCCATGCCCAGTACCATGCCCATGATGGGGGCAACCACGATGAAGATCAGCGTCTTGTACCAGCCGCTCCAAATAATTACCGAAAAGGCGGAGGAGATCCCGCCATGGACTACAGCGTGGGTGATAGCGGCCCCCGCATAGCCCCCGATCAACGCGTGCGAAGAGGAGGTCGGCAGTCCCCAGAGCCAGGTAAGAATGTCCCAGACGATGGCCCCGAACAGCCCCGCCAGCACGACATACTGGTTGACGTCCTCCAGCCGGATCATGCCTTTGCCAATGGTTTTGGCGACTGCCGTTCCCAGCAGGAAGGCCGCCAGAAAATTAAAGGTCGCCGCCCAGATTACCGCCAGCTTGGGCGAAAGCACACGGGTGGAAACCACGGTTGCAATGCTGTTGGCGGCGTCATGAAAGCCGTTCAGGAAATCAAAAATCAACGCGACCAGCACGGTGATCACGACCAGCACGACGTCAGGTCTCAAAGCCAAGATCCATTCTCCCGGTGGGGTATGATTTGCCTAGGCGCTCTTTAACACCACAGCTTCCAGAACATTCGCGGCATCTTCGGCTTTATCGGTTGCGAATTCCAGGACCTCATAGAGTTCCTTGATCTTGATAAGTTGGATCGGATCACGCTCGTTCTCAAACAAGCGGGCAAGCGCGTTTTGGGTCATGAGGTCGGCTTGGTGCTCCAGCCGATTGATCTCTTCACAATGTTTCATCACCGGGCCATTCTTTTCCAGCAACGAAACGCCCCGCGCCAGCTCTTCGCTCTGCAGCACGATGACTGCGGCCAGCTCCACGGCAGCCTTGGGGGGCTCGTAGATTTTGTACATCACCAACCGGGTAGCAGCGGCGTTGACAAAATCCAGCACATCGTCGAGCGACGATGCCAGCCGGTGGATGTCTTCCCGGTCAAATGGAGTGATAAAACTTTGATTCAGTTTGGTGATGATGGCGTGGGTCGCAAGGTCGCCCTTGTGCTCAATCGCCTGCATGCGATCCACTTGTTGAATCAAGTCCACTGGGTTTTCCAGGATGTTGCGCAACAGCAGCGCGCCTTCAGTCAAATTGTTGGAGAGTTCGGCGAAGAGATCGAAGAACTTGGTCTCGCGGGGAATCAGTCGGAACATGAGGCGCTTCGGCTCCAGAGGGCTTGAGAGTCGCTGCAATTAAAGAAGCAGTAATATCTCACGCGGTCGGCACGGTCGGCAACTGTTTACGCCCTCAAGTGGGCGGCGGCTCACCGGCCGGTCGCATTTGAGTGATCAATTCGCTGGAAAGCCACCGCGATGCCGTCCTCATACCGCACCGTCCACCCGGGACTGTCGCGCAAAAGTAGCGCCAGCCGTGAGCCAGCCGGTACCAGAGTCCACCGCGCATGCCAGTCGTCCAGCAACTCCTGCGCCCCGGGTTCGGCCCGGATGATTTTCAGGTAGTTGCGAACCATCGACTCCCCGTAAAAGTCGTGACGGTCGTCGAACACGACTTGGCGCGCCGGGTAGAGCGCGTAAATTACATAACCGCTCCAGTTGTCGGGACAGAACACTGGTCCGGCGGCAGGCTGGGCGGCGAGGAATTCGACGGCGGCGACGGGTTGGCGCGCGGAATCGAAGTGGGCGTTCATCGCCGAGTAGGAGCCCAGCCGTCCATTATGGGAGGCGACCCAGAGCGCCAGTAGCATCGCGATCGCGGGCCAGAGATGCCCGCGCAAGCCTAAATCGAGGCGGGCCAAGTTCGCGGCGACTCGTCGGGTTCGCTTCAGGAAGTCGCTCGCACTTTCCGAATGGTTCGTTAGCAGCGGCCCGGCGACCATCGCCAGCAACAGGGCAGACACGGGAAGGTTGCGGGCGGCATAGAAACCAGAGGTGGCCGCAAACAATGCCACGAGAAAGTGACTGAGCCGCCGATGCCGGGGAAGGCGAACTAAAGCGAAGGCGGTCGCGGCGACCAACACCAAAAAGAACCAGAAAGCTGCGCCATGCGGGTTGGGTGGCTTGAATTCCTCTATATTCGACAACAAGAAGCGGCTGGATAGGTAATGTATGACATGAAGATGCAGCTTGTATCCATACGGATTGATTAGGCTGGCGGCTAGGCAGAGTAGGGAAGCGAGGGTTAAGTGGTGCGCAAAACGCAAAGTCGGAGCGTGCCGCTCGCGCCAGATTGCGGAGAGCGCGTACATGGCGAGGAACACGAATCCGAGCAGAAATCCGCCATGCAGGTTTACCCATAGAAGCATGAGGAAGGGCAGAAGGTAGAGCGGGCGCCAGGGCAGACGGAGTTTTGGCGAGAGAACAGCAGGTCCTTCGCTTCGCTCAGGATGACAAACTTTTTTTTCGCTTTTTTGCGGTTCGCTATCGTGCGGTTCGCTATCTGGCAGTTGGGTAACGTGCGGTTTGTTATCTTGCGGTTCGCTGTCGTTCGATTTGCTATCTTGTTGTTCGCTATCTTGTTGTTCGCTAACGTGCGGGTGGCTGTTGTGCTGATCGCAGTCATGCGATTTGCAGTCGTGCTGTTCGCAGTTGTGCTGTTCGCTTCTGTCTAGCAACGCAAACCAAACCACGGCCAGCAGCCAACTGACAATGTGAGGGCGAGCGGAGAAGTGAACGCTCGCCGCGGCCAGCGCACACAGCAGCAAAGCTATGGCGAGCGGCAGCGTGGTCCCTCGCCTGATCAGCCAGCGCATCGTCAGCGCAAAGGTCAGCGCCATCAGGAATGCGGCCAGCAATTGGACTCCGTTGAGTCCCCAGCGGTTGTAGAGTGCGGCGAGCGCGGCGTCGTAGAGCCACTCCCACGCGAACCAGGGCTTGCCCTGCGTGGTGGCGGAAAAGGAATCGGTGTGGGGAACGGAGTGGGTTACGAGAATCTGCTGACCATTGCGAATGTGCCAGCCGATGTCGGCATCGGCAAGGGGACGCGAAGCCAAGGGGCCGGCCAGGAACGCCCATAACAGAAGCAAAAATATGAGGTCGGCCACGGATGGCAACAGCCATCGCGCCGGCGCCGCAGTCGCTGATGGGAATTGGTCAGGCACTGGGATTGTGGCCGCGGGTCGTTGTCGGGCGCGGTCAGTTTCCGCGAGGCAATGTCATGGTACACGACGGCTGCTAGGAGTTCTGCTCGTAGAATTGCAGGCAGACTCCAGACGGCACAACCATATGAAACTCGCGCCTGCCCCAGAACTTCACCTCCAGCGGGCCGACGTTGACGGCCAAGCCACGGAACTCCTGGTAGAGCGCGTCCAGATCGGAAACGCCAATGCTGAAGCTGGAATTTTCAATCCACTCGCGATTGTTGTTCACGATCAGGTTGAAAGCCACCGAGCCGCGGGAGATGCCAGCCATCCCGTCGCCTTGCCACACCACGGTAAAACCCATCTGCTCGGTATAGAAAGCCAGCGCATCGGCCAGGCTGCCGCCGGTTGCGATCATGGGAGTGACGGACAACAAAACTGCTTTGTTTGCGCTCATCTTATTTTCCTCGCATATTCAAGTTTGGAGTTTCGCGGTTTAGTTCCACCACTGCGAGCACCAGTTCACGTAAGCCCTTCTGTTGGAGGTCGGCAACCGACTTCATCTTAACGTGGCGGATGCTCTTGCCGGTGCCTTCGAGCAGCTTTTCGGGATCGGGGAGCGAGGTGCCGCGGTGAAAGCCAAAGGTAACGTGCTTGCTGGCGACTATGAAAATGGCCAGCGGCCCGTTCCACTCGAAGGTGGGGACGCCCCACGGGTTGACGGTTTCTTTGACGTCGGGGACGAGTTGCTTCATCATCGCACGCAAGGCTTTGGCGATTTTTTGCAGTTCGGGGTCTTTCTCTTTTAAGAATGCGTTGATTCGCGAGGTGAGGGTGCCGGTTTTTCCCTGGACCATGTTTTGCATGGAAAGATCCCTCTCTTTAGAACTCGCGATGACTGCTTGGCGAGGAAATTATAACTGGAGCGGGGAGAAATAATTTCGGGCTTGGGTGGACTGGGTATTTGGGGCCTGCGTTGGTTGGGTCGTCTCCTCCGGGACGCGCTCGCTCTTACCACTATTCCCAGCGCTGAAGCGCTGGGCTAAATTGGGAAGCCCCTTCGGGCTAGAGTCCGACCGTGGCGTGCCTGGTAGGATTCGGGCTTATTTGTTTGGTTATGTTCAAGCGAGGAGTCTCCAAAGTCGCGAGCTGAGATAAAATGGATTTGATCGGGGTGCTCATGACTGACATGACCTCACAGACTTCAGAAGTGTTGGAAAAGGCGCTGGCCCTACCGACAAAGGATCGTGGGATGTTGATCGATCGATTGATACAGAGTCTTGATGAAGGGCCTGCTGAGGTGGACGCAGAAAAAGTCTGGGATGGTGAAATCAAGCGCCGCGTCGCCGATATTCGGTCAGGGAAGGCACAGATGATTTCGGCCGACGAAGTACGCAGTCGAATGGTCGCGCGGCTTCGGGATGTCGAGAGCTAAGCGGTATCGGGTTGACGAGCAGGCGTGGCGGGATATTGTGACCGCAGACGACTGGTATCGGTCGCGAAGCGAACAAGCGAGCGCCGCATTTCTCGCGGAGGTCTATCGCGCTTTCGAAGTCATAGCCAGGGCACCCGAACGCTGGCTCCAGTACCTCCACGGAACGCGCCGGTATCTACTGCAACACTTTCCTTTTTCCATTGTCTGCTTGGACGATCCAGCCGAAATCACATTTGTGGCCGTGGCCCACCACAGGCGCAAACCCGGGTACTGGGAAAAACGGATCTAGTCTAAGGGCGACAGATGCGGATCGGAGAATCCAAAGCAAAAGCCCCGCTCTCGCGAGCGGGGCTTTTTTAAATCCCAACGCGGAAGCGCCGGGAGAGTGTCTTAGTACATGCCTTCCATACCACCGCCGCCACCGCCGCCATGCATCGGACCGGCCTTCTTCTCTTCCGGCATTTCGGAGATCAGAGCTTCGGTAGTCAGCATCATGCCTGCGATGGAGCCTGCGTTAGTGAGAGCGGTGCGCACGACTTTGGTGGGGTCGAGCACGCCCGCCTTGACCAGATCTTCATAATCGCCGGTCAACGCGTTGTAGCCGTAGTTGATGTCTTTCGAGTCGTTGATCTTGCCCAGAACAATGGCGCCTTCTTCGCCGGCATTCTCGGCGATCTGACGCAACGGCTCCTGCAAGGCGCGCTTCACGATGTTGACGCCAATCTGCTCTTCGCCATCGACCTTCAGCTTATCGAGTGCGGGGATGCAGCGCGCCAGCGCCACGCCGCCGCCCGGGACAATGCCTTCTTCCACGGCCGCACGAGTGGCGTGCATGGCGTCTTCGACACGGGCTTTCTTTTCTTTCATTTCCGTCTCGGTCGCCGCACCCACCTTGATGACAGCTACGCCGCCTACCAACTTCGCCAACCGCTCCTGCAACTTCTCGCGGTCGTAGTCGCTGGTGGTTTTTTCGACCTGGCTGCGGATTTCCTTCACCCGGCCTTCGATTTCGCTGTGCTTGCCTTTGCCTTCGACGATGGTGGTGTTGTCTTTGTCGATGGTCAGCTTCTTGGCCTGGCCGAGGTCGGCCATCTGGACGTTCTCGAGCTTAATGCCGAGATCTTCCGTAATGGCTTTGCCGCCGGTCAGAATGGCGATGTCCTGCAACATGGCTTTGCGGCGGTCGCCGAAGCCGGGGGCCTTGACTGCGCAAACTTGCAGCGTGCCACGCAGCTTGTTGACCACCAGGGTGGCCAGCGCTTCGCCTTCCACGTCTTCTGCGATGATCAACAGCGGCTTGCCGCTCTTGGCGATCTGTTCCAGCAGCGGGAGCAGGTCTTTCATCGAGCTGATTTTCTTTTCGTGGATCAGGATGTAGCCGTTCTCAATGATGGCTTCCATGCGCTCGGGATCGGTGACGAAATAGGGCGACAGGTAGCCGCGGTCGAACTGCATGCCTTCGACCACTTCGAGCTGGGTTTCCAGAGTTTTCGATTCTTCGACGGTGATGACGCCGTCTTTGCCGACTTTCTTCATGGCCTCGGCAATGATCTTGCCGATGGTCTCGTCGTTGTTGGCAGAGATGGTGCCGACCTGAGCGATCATGTCGCCGGTGACAGGCTTGCTGAACTCGTCCAGCTTGCCTTTGCCGCGCTCGCCGTTCTTGTCGATGGAACCGCAGATCAGAGCAACAGCCTTCTCGATGCCGCGCTTGAGGGCCATCGGGTTTGCGCCGGCGGCAACGGTCTTGACGCCTTCGCGGTAAATGGCCTGGGCCAGGACGGTGGCGGTGGTGGTGCCGTCGCCAGCCACATCGCTGGTCTTGGAAGCCACTTCGCGAACCATCTGCGCGCCCATGTTTTCGAGCGGGTCTTTGAGGTCAATTTCCTTGGCTACGGTGACACCGTCCTTGGTGATGGTCGGCGAACCAAATTTCTTGTCGATGACGACGTTGCGGCCCTTGGGGCCGAGGGTGACTTTCACCGCGTCCGCCAAAATGTTGACGCCGCGGAGGATGGCCTGACGCGATTCTTCTCCGTGCACAATCTGCTTTGCCATGGTTCGAATCTCCTATGAGAGAAATAAAGTTGTTGGCAGGGAATCCCTGCGAGGTTGCTGGTTACTTGCGGGATCCGGCCAGTTCCTTCTTGCCGGAGGTCACCAGGACGCCGAGAACTTCTTCTTCGCGAACAATCACGAAGTCGTCGCCATCAATGGTGATATCGTTGCCCGAGTACTTGCCCATGAGAATGTGGTCGCCAGTCTTGACGGCGAGGGGACGAACATCGCCCTTGTCGTTGATGCGTCCGGTACCGACCGCAACGACTTCGGCCTCAGTGTTCTTTTCTTTGGCCGAGTCAGGGATGAGAATTCCGCCACGGCTGGTGGTGGCTTCTTCCACGCGACGAACCAAAATGCGATCGTGCAATGGGGTAAACTTGGTGGACATGGATGCAGACTCCTTTCGAGAGTTAAAAGTGGGTTAAGAGCGGTGCAATCGGAATCGCAGGCGCCTGTTAGCACTCAGCTCCTACGAGTGCTAATTCTAAGAGGTTTAGCGTATGTTTGTCAAGTATTGTATAACGCCTTTATATTGAAAGGCTTACAGTCACGGCGAGGGACGGAATGACGATGAAAAGCGTGGGCAAGCATTCGCGAGTAGTGGTGTGCCAGCTCATTTTCGCAGCGCTAGTGACGGTTGCTGCGCTGGCGGGCTCGGCCCTGACCGGCGAGCAGGGTTCGCTGCACGTGCTGGTGGTGAAGGAGGACAACGGCAACCCCGTGGCCAATGCTGCGGTGGTTCTGCATTCCGTGAATCGCAAAGGGAAACAGGCGAGAGGCGGCTACGAGCTCAAGACCAATCACGATGGGCAAACCAGTTTCGACGGAATTCCCTATGGAGCGTTGCGGATTCAGGTGCTGGTGCCGGGTTTCCAGACCTACGGCGGGGATTTTGACATCGGCAAGCCCGACCTGTATCTGACCATCAAACTGAAGCGGCCGCAAGGGCAATATTCGCTGTACGACCGACCGGATCCGAAGTTTGAGCCGATCAAGCCGGATGCCAGGAAGCCGGACGGCGCTGCCCCGGCCAAACCGGATACGAGTGCGCCTGCGAAACCGGATGCGAACCAGCCTGCGCCGAACGCGGACCCAAAGCAAGATGCGAGCAAGCCGCCGAGTGAGCGGTAGGCGGCACGGAAGGGGAGGTCGGGCTGCCGCGCCAGCTTGCAGCTTAGTTCAAACGTTCGTTCAATCGTTGGTTCAAACGCTCTTGACAAACTTCAGCGCCGCGGAATTTAAGCAATAGCGAAGCCCGGTTGGTGGAGGCCCGTCGTTGAATACGTGGCCGAGATGAGCATTGCAGAGGGTGCACTTCACTTCGTTGCGCGGAATTCCCATGCTCAAGTCGGTGGCGGTGCGAACATTTTCAGGCGCAATCGGCTGCCAGAAGCTGGGCCAGCCAGTGCCAGACTCAAACTTGGTGGCGGAACTGAAAAGCGCATTGTCGCAACAAATGCAGCGGTACAGGCCCTGGTCATGCAGGTTCCAGTATTGGCCGGAGTAGGCGAACTCGGTGTCGGCGCGACGGGCGATGTCGAAGACGTTGGGGCCTAGCTGCTGGCGCCACTCCGCGTCGGTCTTGACGACTTGGGGAACACGCACGGTTTGCAGCCGCTCGCCCGCGTCAGAAAAACGGACGACGGTGACTACTTCGGGTGGTCCACTGGGCTGGCCGTGCGACCCAGACGCCAGCAGGTGGGGCCGGCGCATCCACCATACGGCTCCGCCTGCAGCCGCGGCTGCCGCAGCAAACAAGAACACGCGGCGGGGCGGTTTGGCGGACGTCGGCTCGCGGTTGAGATCTTCATCGAACGGCACGCTTTGATTTTCTCACGCCGAATCGGACATTAGTAGGTTGCGGGTAGGCTGCGGGCGGGCTGCGTGGTTACTCCGCGAGTTCTTTCTTCAGCCGCCGCAGCAGGGAAGTGGGATGGATGCCGAGGATGCGGGCGGCCTGCGTTTTGTTGTTTCCGGTGGCAGCCAACACTTCGTGAATGTATTGATCCTCATGCTCACGCAGGCTGGGCAATTGATTTCCGGTGGGCGAAACGTCGAAGGAGGACGGGGGTTCAGGGTTGGGGGCCGGTGGAGTGTGATCGCGGATTTCTTCGGGGAGGTAGTCCGCGTCAATGTCGCCCTCGGGGGAGAGGATCATGGTCCGCTCCATCACGTTCTTGAGTTCGCGAATGTTGCCGGGCCAGGCGTAGTGTTGCAGCAACTCGGCCGCAGCCGGGGTGAGGCCAGTGAACTTCTTGTTCAGCTCGCGATTGAAATGCTTCAACAACTCAAGTGCGAGGGGCACCACGTCTTCCCAGCGCTTGCGCAGCGGCGGAATGTAGAGCGGCACCACGTTCAAGCGGTAGTACAAGTCTTCGCGGAAACGCCCTTGCGCCACCTGCTGTTTCAAGTCGGCGTTGGTGGCAGTGATGATGCGTACGTTGACGGTGATGGGGCGGGTGCCGCCCAATCGCATGAAGGAACCTTCCTCCAGCACGCGCAAGAGTTTGGCTTGCACAGCGGGGGCCATGTTGCCGATTTCGTCGAGAAAGAGGGTGCCCCCGTGGGTACGTTCGAGTAAGCCCTCTTTGCGGCGGCGCGCGTCAGTAAAGGCGCCGGGCTCGAAGCCAAACAGTTCACTCTCCAGCAGATTCTCTGGCAGGGTGGCGCAATTCAATTCCAGCAGCGGCATGTTGGCACGGGGACTGGCATAGTGGATGGCCCGGGCCAGCACGCCCTTGCCGGTGCCGCTCTCGCCCTGGATCAAGATGGTGGTGTGGTCCGACTCAGCTGTTTTGCGGGCGATCTCCAACATGCGCCGGGTGGCGGGGTTCTCGGTGACCACGCGGCCGAAGTCGTAGCGGCCCTTGGCGCGTTCCACATTGTCGCGGACGCGGACGCGCAGTCCGAGCATCTCACTGGCCCGGCGCAGGGTCTCCATCATGTCGGCCAGGTGAAAGGGCTTGATGAGGTAATCGAACGCGCCCGCTTTCATGGCTTCGACGGCGCGGTCCACCAGGTGGTAGGCGGACATCATCACGACGATGGTCGCGGGATGGATGGCTTTCATCCGGCGCAGCACTTCCACGCCATCCATGGCTGGCAGGACGATGTCGAGCAGCGCCAGGTCCGGTTGCTCGGCGGTGAATACGCGCAGGGCGTCCTCGCCGGTGGCCGCGGTGAAGACCTCATAGCCTTCTTCGCGGAGGCCGCGCGAGAGGGTGCGGAGAGTCAGATCTTCGTCGTCCACCACCAGAATCGAGTAGGGCATAGGTTCCGTTTTCAAACTACGAGTTGCGATTCCTCCACAGTGCTTTCTTGCCCCTGGCGAATGGGCAGCGTGATGGTCACCGTCGTGCCATGGCCGGGAACGCTATCCACGCGAATATCGCCACCGTGACTGCGCAAATAGGCCTGGCTGATGCTGAGGCCAAGTCCGGTGCCACGCCCGCGCTTGGTGCTAAAAAAAGGCTCAAACACATGCGGCAGGATGTCGGCAGGAATGCCGCAACCAGTGTCGGTGACCTGGATTTCCAGGCTATCGACATAAGTGAGTTTGCCTGCGGAGACCGTGATGCGGCCGCCGCCAGGGGTGGCTTCAGCGGCGTTCAGCAGTACATTCATCAGAACTTGCGAGAGCTGGTTGGCGTCGGCGCGGACCAGCGGCAAGTTCTGCGGGATGTTGTTGTGCAGGCGCTTGTCACGCAGCAAGGGTTGAGTTTCCAGAAAGGCGAGGGTGTCGGCGAGCAGACGAGCGAGATTGATGCGGCTCAGCAGTGGGGGCGCGGGGCGGGCATAGTTGACCAGTCCGCGGAGAGTGGAGGAGATGCGGCGGGCTCCGGCGATGCATTGCTCGATTTCGGTGCGGGCGTTGTCGTCCGGGGCTGTGTTCAGCTCCAGTTCAAGGTGGGAGAGAATGCCGAGCAGCGGATTGTTGATTTCGTGCGCGGCTCCGAGGGCCAGTTGGGCGAGGGCGGCGCACTTTTCGTATTCCGACATCTGGGCCTGGAGCTGGATTTTTTCTTTTTCCAACTCGCGCTGCTCGTAGAGGCGGCGGAAAAGTTCTTCCTGCGCGACGTCGAGTTGAGCTTGGCGGTCGCCGGCTAACTGTTCGACGTGGAGACAGCGCTGCTGCAAGTCGTGAAGGCGCTGCCGATGTCGGCCCGTCCATCCCAACGCAGCCAATGCCAGCAGCGCGAACAGCGAGGCGACCAGCCATGGCGCGAGCACACTCATACACTCATAGCATGACGCGACAGGGCACACGGCGCAGTGACGGGGGTCACGGAGGAGTGAGGCGTGCGACCGCTTGAGTGTCAAGAGGGGTGAGGCGCGGACCAGAGCCAGGGCCCTTGAACCAGGGTCTAGTCCGCGACTCATTCTCCAACTGCTTTATTTTTGTTCCACGGTCACCGAAGCGCGAGTGGTCTCCCAATCAAGTTGCAGAGTGCAGGACTTCCCGTTGGCATCGGCATAGTTGATGGCGAAGTTCTCGGCCGGTGCGGGCAGAGCTGAGACTTTCATGTCGACGCGGGCCAAGTCGTTTTCCGCGCCCGGGTATTGCGTGCCCCACTCGCCGGTCTTCTTGCTGATGACCAGCTTCCACGAGTCTTTGGTGGGCACGGTGAAGATGGTATAGCTGCCCGCCGGGACGTTGACGCCGCCGACCTGAACATCGCTGTCGGTGACAAACGTGGTGGCATCGTTGGCGCCGGTGCGCCAGATCTCTCCGAAGGGAACCAGGCCGCCGTAAATTTTGCGGCCCTTGGCACGGGGGCTGGAGTAGTCGGTCTTGACGGTCTTGCCGTTGGAAAACTTGCACTCCGCCGAAGCGGGAGGGCTGGGACGCTTGCTCTTGTCGCCCGCCTGGGCAAACGAGAGGGTGGCCACGGTCAACAGCGTCAACGAGAGGAGGGCAATGCGTTTGGTCATGAGGAAGTTCTCCTTGGAAGCGGTTCAGCGATATGTGGTCGGCGATCGGTGGTCAGCGGTTGGTCTGCGCCATTCCTCCTGAGTGACTGGCACCGACGAAGGATGGCAAAGGCACGAAGGCCGACAACTCTTGGATTATCCGCTATTGCTGGGCCACGTTACAATCCACACATGGCGGTATTCGACGAGAAGAGGGACGAACTGGAACGTTATGAGACCATGATGGGCATCTCGCGAGGACGGCTGGCGGTGACGCTGGACTCTATCACCGACGCCATGGCGCTGGTGGGACAACATGGCGTTTATTGCCAGAGCCAGCGTTGGCCGGGCAAGCCAGTCATGGACATTCAGATGGTGATGAAGAGCCTGGACGATGCCAAAGTGCTGATCCAGAGCGTGATGGAGGAGTTGAAGCAGGCGGCGAAGCGGTAGCCAGAGTCGCCTCCTCCATAGGAATTTCCTATCGGTCGCATTGCGCAATGGTGGTGCTGCCGGTTGGGTTCGCGAGTACACTTAGAAGGTCGCAAGTAAATAAATTACAGGCCATCGGTCCGGTGCATTCCCGGACTTGGAATTGCTGAAAAGCAAGGGCGACGGCCTCTGCTCGACATCGAAGTCTGCCAACATTATTCAGGAGAAACTTCATGGCAAATGAAAAGAGCAATACCGGCAACGGTTCGCATGGCATCCCCACCCCCAAGACCCTGACCACAACCGCCGGACGTCCTGTAGCGGACAATCAGAACTCAGTCACTGCTGGACCTCGCGGCCCGGTATTGATTCAGGATTTCCAGCTCATCGAGAAGATGGCGCACTTCAACCGGGAACGGATTCCTGAGCGCGTGGTGCACGCCAAAGGCTCCGGCGCCCACGGCCACTTTGTGGTCACGCAGGACATCACCCGCTACACTTCGGCCAAACTATTTTCCAGCGTGGGCAAATCCACGGAGATGCTGGCGCGCTTCTCCACGGTTGGCGGAGAGAAGGGTTCCGCCGACACCGAACGCGATCCCCGCGGTTTCGCCCTGAAGTTCTACACCGAAGAGGGCAACTGGGACATGGTGGGCAACAACACGCCGGTGTTCTTCATTCGCGATCCGCTCAAGTTCGGCGATTTCATTCACACCCAGAAGCGCGATCCGCAAACCAACATGAAGTCCCCGACCATGATGTGGGATTTCTGGTCACTCTCGCCTGAATCGCTGCATCAGGTCACCATTTTGTTCTCCGACCGCGGCATTCCCGACGGTTACCGTCACATGAACGGTTACAGCAGCCATACCTTCTCGCTCACCAACGCCCAGGGCGAGTTGTTCTATGTGAAATGGCACTTCAAAACTAAGCAGGGAATCCAGAATTTGGCCGCCGACGTGGCCACCCGGCTTAAAGGAGAGGACGCCGATTACTCGCAGCGCGACCTCTTCGGGTGCATTCAAGACGGAACCTTCCCGAAGTGGCGGGCTTGTATTCAGGTCATGCCCGAAGCCGATGCCGCGCACTACAAAGTCAATCCCTTCGACCTGACCAAGATCTGGTCGCACAAGGACTATCCCCTGATCGAAGTGGGCGAAATGACGCTTGATCGCAATCCCGAGAACTATTTTGCGGAGATTGAGCAGGCCGCATTTTCGCCGGTCAACATTGTGCCGGGCATGGGGTATTCGCCGGACAAAATGTTGCAGGGCCGCCTGCTGTCATATCCAGATGCGCACCGCTACCGAGTGGGCACGAACTATGAGTCGCTGCCGGTCAATCAACCGAAAGCGACCGAAGTGCACACTTACCATCGCGACGGTACCATGCGCTTCGATTCCAACGGAGGCAGCGCTCCGAATTACGAACCCAACAGCTTCGGCGGTCCGAAACAGAACGCGCAATACCGCGAGGTTCCGGTTCAACTGTCTGGCCAGCCCGGGGATCGCTATGATCACCGCGAAGGCAACGACGATTACACGCAGGCCGGGGACCTTTTCCGGCTCATCGGCAAAGAAGCTCAACAGCGCCTGATCAACAACATTGTCGGGAGCATGAAGGGCATTCCGGAACACATCCAGCGGCTGCAGATCAGCCATTTCTACAAAGCCGACCCAAACTATGGCATGGGCGTGGGTGCGGGACTGGGAATTGAAGTCGGAGAAGCGCTGGTGGCGGGCGACTAGTCCATCAAGCTGCGTTCCGTGTGGCTGGATCAGGGCAAGAGTCCAAACCGGATTCTTGCCCTGGTTTTTGCAGCCAAGAACATTCCATCTACTCCTACCATTGAATAAAGCTGCCATCCGGGGGAAGATAATGCAATGGAACTCCACCAGTTGCGCTACTTCTGTGCCGTTGCCCGGACAGGAAGCTTCACCAGGGCGGCGGAGCAGGAGGGCATCGCCCAGCCCACGCTGTCGCAGCAAATTCAAAAACTGGAGCACGAAATCGGCGCGCCGCTGTTCGAGCGATTGGGACGGCATAACCGGCTGACGCCCTACGGCGAAGCTCTGTTGCCGGAAGCGGAAAACATTCTGCGGCAAGTGGCGGAAACCGGGCTGCGGCTCGCCAGCCTGAAAACCGGAGTGCGCGGGCGATTGCGGGTGGGTGTGATCCCGACCATTCTTCCCTATTGGATCGCGTTGCACCTGAGCGAATTTCTGCAGCGCTTTCCGGAAGTCGAAGTGCAGCTCACTGAGTCCACCACTTCCCGGCTCATCGAGAGCTTGCAGTCGGGAGAGCTCGATGCGGCGGTGGCCAGCCTGCCCATCCCGTCTCCGGACATTGTTTGCAGCGAACTGTTTCGGGAGAAACTGTTTCTGGCGGTGTCGCGGCAGCACAGACTGGCGCGGCTCCCCTCGGTGGGACTGAAGGATTTGCAACAGGAGCGCTTGCTCTTGCTGCGCGAAGGCCACTGTCTGCGCGACAGCGTGCTTACGGCTTGCACCCGGGCGAAGGCAGAATTTAGCGCGGTGTTTGAAACCGACCAGCTGGAGAGTATTTTTGCGCTAGTCTCGACCGGGTTCGGAGTGAGCCTGGTTCCGGCCATGGCCGCGGAAAGGGCGACCGGCTGCAAAGTAGTGGCGCTGGAGCAGAGCAGCTTTCGGCGGATTGGCTACCTGCGCGCCAGCCATCACTTCGTCAGCAAGCCGATGAAAGAATTCCTGGCGTGGCTAAAAATGATTATTCCCCGCTAACGCAAATAAAGCGGAAGCGCAGGGTTTGCCCACGCTTCCGCTGCTGACACTACTCTTACATCACGGTGAAGTTGGTGGCGCTGGTGGCAACGCCTCCCGTGGTGGTGATGGCGATCTTCCCGGTAGTGGCGCCGGTCGGAACGGTGGCCGTCACTTGGGTGTCAGAGTTGATGGTGAAAACAGTCGCCGTGGTTCCGTTGAACGTGACTTGGTTGGTTTGGCTGAGGCCGGTTCCGGTGATGACGACCGACGTACCGACTGGGCCGGAAGTGGGACTGAAACTGAGGATGGTGGGAATAACGCTGAAGGTGCTGGCGCTGGTCGCCGAGCCGCCCGATGTCGTGACCACAACTTTACCGGTCTTGACGCCGGTGGGAGCGGTGGCGCTGACCTTCGAGTCAGAGTTGATGGTGAAGCTGGTTACATTCACTCCGCCGACCGTGACTTTGGTGGTTTGGGTGAGCCCAGTGCCGTTGATGGTGATGACGGTGCCAGCGGCGCCAACCGTGGGAGCTATGCTGCTGATGGTGGGAGTCACACGGAATTGCCGGCTGCTGTTATAGATGCCACTCGGAGCGGTGACGGTAACGGTTCCGGTTTTGGCGCCGGAGGGAACGGTCGCGGTCATGTAAGTGTCAGACGAGACCGAGAAGGTCGTTGCGGCTACTCCATTGAATTTGACCGAAGTGGTGCCAGTAAGTCCGTGGCCGAGGATCTCTAAACTGCTGTCCACTTTGCCTGAGGTGGTCACCAGTTTGGCGAATGGCGCCAGGCCTACATTCAGGCTGAACAACACACCACCGTTGGTGACCGCCCCACCCGACGCAGTGGTTCCGTAGATCAATCCGTTGGTGTGCTGGGTCAGGAAATTCTCGCCGTAGTCGCCCTGATTGCCGACAAAGCTATAGAGGACAGTGTAGGTTTCGCTGGTAGTGACCTTGAAGATGGTTCCGATTGAATTGGTTCCACCGCCAAACACTGCTTCGCCGTAGAGGTTGCCATCCGTGGCTTGCAGTCCTAACCGAGCCTGCTGACCATCGGTGGTGCCGTTGAGGCTGTGCAGCAGGGTGTAAGTGCCTCCGGTGGTGCTCGAAGACGACCCCGCTGTTGCCGGTGCCTCCAGATGCTGTGGCCCCGTAGAGGTTGCCATCGGTCCCCTGAATTAGGCCGGTGCACTGGCTGCCGTCGGTCCCTGTGAAGCTATGCAGCACGGTGATATGACCGGCGGTGGTGCTTTTGAAGATGGTTCCATTGCCGGTCGTGCCACCTCCATACGAACATCCGTACAGGTTGCCATCGGTGCCCTGGATGGGCGAGGCAATCACGTCGCCTGCATCGGTATTCCCTCCGGCGAAAGTGTGCAGGGCGGTGAACACCCCGGCCGAGGTGACCTTGTAGAGTGTGCTAAGAACGATTTCGGCTCCGGAGGCCACACCGTAATAGTTCCCATCGCTGGCCTGAATCGGCGGCGACTGGGGGTAGCCGCCATCGGTTCCGTCGGCGAAGTTGTGCAGCACTGTGAACGTTCCAGTAGGGGTGATCTTGAATGCTGTTCCGGCGGCGTTCGTGCCGGTTCCGCCGTCGAGGTTGGCGCCGTACAGGTTTCCGTCGGTGGCAAGGGTCAGGCCGCTGTAGGTGAACGCGGTAGTGGAGTCGAAGTTTTTCAACACCGTGATGACCCCAGTGGTTGACGCTTTGTAAACGGTGCCCGTGCTGTTGCTTCCGCCATTGGTGGAGGTGGAGTATAGAAAGCCATCCCGGCCCTGGGCCAGAATGGAGCCGAAATCCGGGTTGATTGGGTCTCCCGAGCCGGCGCCAAAATTGTAAAGGACGGTATAGGTCTGGGCATGGGCCAGGGCGGGAAGCATGGCGGCGGCCAAAGCCAGGACCAAAATTGCGGAAAACCATCTGCTGCGCTGTTCCTGAGGCATAAATCTCTCCTTGCGTGACCCCGAGGTCACGGTTCCGTGGGACTGTAGTCCCCAGTTCGGCGGGCCGTCCTTTTCGGATCGGGACCTTGACCGATTGGCGGAAACGACCGGTTCCGAGTCCGGTGGGGGATGCCGAGTTACTGGCGTTGGAAAACCGCGTGGTGCTGGCATATACTTTGAGGGGTTAGGCCCCTCCCCGCAACAGGCATAACCAGACAAGATCAGGCATTTTCACAACGCCGTGACTCAGCTTGCTTCTAAAAGCCGCCGCTTGGACTCGTGGAAGGAAATTGCTGCTTTCTTTGGCCGCGATGAGCGCACCGTCACGCGCTGGGAGAAGACTCTCGGTTTGCCCATCCACCGCCTGCCCGGAGCCAAGGGTCGGGTTTACGCTCACGCGGAAGAGCTGGAAGAGTGGTCGAAGAGGCCCAAGTCTGACATTGCGTCGTTAGCGCAGGATCGGGTTGGAGTGAGTCAGGCTGGAAA